>JAJFGP010000046.1 GCA_021776055.1 Kiloniellaceae bacterium | reverse complement strand
GTGATCTTGCGCTGGGGGCGCGATCTTTTTGTCCCGGCAGACCGGCCGTCGGCGCAACCCCTCTATATCGGCCTGTGAGCCCGGAGGGTCATGTGGCAGGGCGCATTTGGCTGGCTACGTCCAGCTTTCCAAGATGGCCTGACGATCCGACATCGCCCTTTGTGTTGCAACTGGCGCGAGACTTGGCAGACCGTGGTTGGCAGGTGGAGGTGTTGGCACCGCATGCCGCGGGCTTGCGCTGTCGCGAAACCCTGGAGGGCATACCGGTAACACGGTTTCGCTATTTCTGGCCGGCCTCGCAGCAGACCGTCTGTTATCGCGGCGGGGCGTTATTCAACCTGCGTCGGGAGCCAGCTAATTGGCTCAAATTACCGGCTTTGATCGTCTGTCAGTGGTTTGCGCTTTGGCGGCTGATGCGGTCCCGCCCGTGCGATGTTATCCATGCACATTGGATTCTTCCGCAGGGTTTTGTCGCCTTGATTGCCGGCCGCATGCGCGGCATTCCAGTGGTTGTCACGACCCACGGAAGCGATGTCTTCGCGTTACGCGGCCGTTTGTTGACCTGGTTGAAGCGTGTGACACTGCGCGGTGCCGCCGCGGTCGCCGTCAACAGCTCGGCGACGGAGGCGGCGGTGCGGGCCATTGCCCCTGACCTACGCGATCTGCGCCGTATTCCCATGGGCGTTGCAAAACCTGACGGCGCCGTTGCGCGGGTGCAAAGCGACCGACCGGTATTGCTTTTCGTCGGCCGCCTGGTAGCGCAGAAGGGCGTGGCGGATTTGTTGGAGGCGTTGGCGATCCTGAGTGGGGATTGGCCCACGGCCTGCGCCATGATCGTAGGCGATGGGCCGGAGCGGGTGGACCTTGAGAGGCGCGCGAAAGGCCTGAAGATTGGCGACCGAGTGCGCTTCGAGGGCAGTGTCGATCCGGCCCGCGTTGCCGGGTATCTGGCCGCGGCGGATGTATTCATCGCGCCGTCAAAAGCGACGTCCGAGGGTGCTGCGGAAGGGCAGGGTCTAGCCATCATAGAGGCCATGCTGGCGGGCGTACCCGTGGTTGCTAGCCGCAGTGGGGGCGTGGTAGACGCCGTGCGCCATGAAGAGACCGGCTTATTGGTAGACGAGGGGGCACCGGCGCAGATCGCCGCCGCGGTGGCTCGGCTGCTGCAGGATCGCGGTTTGGCCGAACGGCTGTCGACTCAAGCGCAGGCGATGGCCACCGAAACCTACACCACCGACCGGACCGCCGATGCGTACACGCGTCTTTTTACCGATGTCTTAGCTCGCACGCCGAAACGTTCTGGCCCATAACTCGGCGAAAACAGCCACCAAGGCGCGGCGTTCGGCCGTCACCATGCATAGCCCCACACCAGCCAGCAGCAGAATCAACCACGCCACGGCCAGACCCCACAACGGCCCGGCGCCGGTGCTTTGCATGGTGAGGTAGGCGAACAAGGCAATCGTCGCGACGATGCCTGGCCGTATAATCGCAAGACCAATCGTAACACCCTTCTGGCGGCCGACGAGGCCCAGCAGGCACATGGCCCAGAGGCTAAAGCCGGCACCCGCTCCGGCAATGGCACCAAGGGGGCCCATGCTCGTCGCCAGCACGGGGACCAGCGCTGCCATGACGGCGGCGCCAGCGAGTGCCGACAACCCGGCGGCACCGTACCGTTCGCGGACCATGAGTAAGGGGTTGAGGGCGGTAGCCGCTGTCAACGGCAGCAGCAGCCACAATGCAGGTCCAAGCAGGGTGCCGGCGGTGCTGTAGCCGGTTCCGAATACACTTACCATCAGCCAGGGTCCGATCGCCATTCCGGCCAATCCCAAGGCGGCGGCAAGAATGAATGCCAGGCGCAACATGGCGTCCGCATAGCGCACACTGCTGCCATCATCACGCGCCTTCGCACGGCTGAGCACCGGTAACGCCGAGCGGCCAACGGCCCACGGCAAATTGCAAAGCAGAACAAGTGCCTGCAGGACCAACGCCAGTTGGCCGACGCTGACCTTGTCAGTGGATACCTGCGCGTAAATCAGCAGAGGGCCTTGCAGAAGCCACCCGGAAAACAATCCGGCCATACCAGCCAGCATTCCTCTGACCAGCACAGACCCCGAGGGCCGCCATGCTGATACTCCTCGCAACACCGCAAGATGGCGGCGAATCAACGCCAGACCGCGCATGCCCTGCACGATTTGTATGGCGGCATGGAGAATGGCAATCTCCAGCACACCACCACCAGCGACAAGGATGGCCAGGCCAACCCCGACTTCGGCAGGGCGAAACATCGCTTCTTGCCGAAATGCCAGATGTGAAATCTCGAATGCTGCGAATATCTCGTCGGCCATGACGGCCATGGCGCGACCAATCAACGCGAGCGAAAAAACGCCCAACAGCAACCGTACTGCTGGCTCGGCGTTGATCGTCCAACCGATTCCGGCGCACAACGCTGCCGCGAAAAGCGTCAGCGGTCTGTGTAGTACAAGAATTTGAACCGCTAGTGCCTGGCCGCGTGCCCGATCCTGGCCGGCCTCGCGTGCCAGGAGAACGGCAAAGCCAAGGGAGGTTAACGGAACGAATACGGTGTACCAGGACTGTCCGTAAGCCAGTAGACCGTATAACTCCGGCCCGAGCATGCGTGCCAGGACGATGACATAGGCCGCTCGCAAAACGTTGGCAACCGAACGCGCGGCAAAGAAATAGCCGGCGTTCGATATAATCGATTGGATATCGCGCACCTTTAGAACCGTATAAGAAATTGGTCTCCAACAACCGATATCTCGCGTGGTGATTGTTGGTCGATGAAATCTTGTACAGCGCGCTTGACTGAATGTGTTCCTTCTTCGTCCTGCCAGGTATAATCGTCGCCGGCGAGCATCCCTCCCGGTTTTATTTTTGGTGTCCACGCCTCAAGGTCCGTCAGGACCGTATGATACGAGTGATCGGCGTCAAGGTAGACCCAGTCTAGGACGGCATCGTCGAAGCGCAAAGCCGCGCTTGCTGAGTCGAGACGGTGAATATGCACACACGGGTCGTTGGCAAAACGATGCACGACGTCTTGATAAATCCGGTCCATATCGTTCTGGTTCCGCGCGGCTGAGCCGCCATACCACCGCTGCGGATACGAGGGCACGAAACGCCACGGGTCTATGAGATGCAGAGCGTGCAATCGTTCGGTGGCGCGGATGCGTTTAGAAAAATCACCCTTCCACACGCCGATCTCCACACAGACTGCATTTTTTGGAATGGTTTGTAGGACGGCTGTCCGATGGTCACCCCGAAGTTTGCGGATTGCCGCGCTAGCAAATCTCGGCAGCTTCATAGGCTATATTTCTAACTGGTTGAGGTCGAATCGGGCCAAGTCACAGAGTTCGGCATACATGGACCGCGTCTCGGTATCCAGTTGGATTTCGGGGCGTGATCGATGCAGCGCGGTGTCAGGAAAACCTGTATCGATCTGGGCGCCCGTGAACGCCGCTAGCCGAGACAGAAAGGTTCTATCAAACAACTGTGCGTAGTGGATGAACATCCACCGGCCGTATTTCCGCTGCCGTTCGAGGATGTGTCCATACATAAGCCGCCACAATTCCAGCAATCCGTCGGTAGGAATATACATCCCACGCAAGTACGGCTGAATACGGCATTCCTTGGCGATGCTGGCTGCTGTTTCTGCCGGATGTCGAAAAATGCACAAGAATACGGTCCGCTCAAGATCAAGGTAGGGTCGCCACACGGGTAGCGTGTAACTGAATCTGGGGTCCTTGAAGCAGAACGGTGCTTGGGCGGTTAGCGCGCTAATCTGCGTTTCGATCTTCCCATTGCCGCGGATAACGGCGGATAGCGGGACCGGCATCAACCATGCCTGGCCGCGGCGATGAAGTGCCCGCGCGCTCTGCCAGGGCAGGCCGAGGGATCGCGCGAATCGCAGCACGGGCTGTCGCAGCCGTTGTCCGAATGGTAGGGAAGATTCGAGGATTTGCTCGTTGACGGCGTTGATCTCAAGTCCTTCGAAGAAACCCTTCGGGTTGCTGTCGCGTGGCGGTAGGTAGTCGGTACCGATGAAATAGCCACTGTGCGCCAAGGTGCCGGCAAGCATACTGGTGCCGCTACGCCCAGCGCCGACGATGATCACGTTTTTCATCGCCGCACTGTAGTCGTTGGGGTAATTGGTCCAGAAGCCTTACGGGCGAGTAGTGTGCGGTAGATACTAGAGTATTGTGCCTTGCGGCACAGGCGAAGAAGGGGATCGCGTTCAGTGCCCAGTAAATGAGCGCCCTCCGTTACGGCATGCGCCAGAACAACCCTGTTCAACAACGCCAGTCGTCCCAATGGTCCTTTTGCCATACGGGCTCTCGAAACGCCGCCACCGGCGCTTCTCGCCAGCAACCAATCAACGGTCAAACGATCCCGCGGCACAAAGTGGCGGACGCGCATCGGCGGGACATAGATGATCCGTCCACCACGCGCGCGCAAACTACGAAATAAGGCGCTTTCTTCATCCGATAGTAGCGACGCGCCCTTGCGGCCGAGATTCTCCGAAAAACGCAGGTCGCCTAGCGCGCCCCGGCGCAGCGCCATGTTGGCCCCAAAGGGAAGGCGATTTCCTGGAAACACCTGTCTGTTAGCGCCGAGATCGAGGATTGAGTAATATCCCTCCACTCCTGGACCAAGCCAATCTGGGCGTTGGGTCTCGAACTCTGGCTCGATTGGTCCGCCGGCTGCCGCCGCCTCCGGATGGATGTCAAAGGCGTCGGCAATGGCGGCCAGCCAACCTGGACTCGGTACGGCGTCGTCATCGAGGAAAGCCAAGATATCGCCACGCGCTGCGGCAATCCCGGCGTTGCGCGCTCGCGACAGGCCTTGCTCCGGCTCGTGGACATAGGCAACCGGTAGCACGGATCGCAAATCTTCGGCGCAGCGACGGACTACGTCGGCTGTATCATCGCCGGAGTTGTTGTCGACAACGACGATTTCGGCCCTTGGTGGATGTTCTTGATCCCGGAACGCCATCAGGGCGCGGGCAAGCAGGGTTGCCCTGTTGTACGTACATATGATGACGGTGATCTGTGGCGTATCCACTGTCAGTGCCGGGTACGGTGTGGCCCCAGCGGGGCTCTGTTGAGCCGTTCCGCTTGTCTCGTCGTCGGCCACCATAAAGCCACGCAGGAATCCGCAATTCCAAGCCAACAAGCCGAGACAGACACCCGGCGCCAAGGCAAGGAACAGAAGCCGCTGTCCTTTGCCCCGTCGCAACCGGGCATAGATTAGAACCAGCTTGGCCGCCCACAGACCCAGGGCTAGAGGCCAAAAGCGCGCTGCAGCCGAGCCGCGTAACGGCACCCGCCGGCGACAGCGAACCGACCACAGGCCCAACCAAAAAAGGTGCGAAAGACAGTGGCGCATGCCGGGAATGTTCACATGGCCGCCGCGGGCCGCGGCGCAGAACCAATTGCGCAAACCGGCGTCCCGTAACTTGGCCGCTAACAAAGAATCCTCACCGGCCTCGAAATTCTCGTCGAAACCCCCGGCGCGGCGAACATCAGTGGTTCGCACGAACATGTTGGCCGATGCGCCGCCTTGCGCCTCACCATCGGGCAAGTAGGAATGCACACTGCTGAATTCGGTGGCCCACAGGCACAGGCCCCAATAACCACCGCTGACTTCATAGTCGATGGCGCCAACAACAAAGCGATCCGGCGCCGCGTGTGCGGCTTCGAGCAATGCGGCGAGCCATCCTGGTTTGGGCACCACGTCGCTATCCAGAAAGGCGACCCATTCGGTGCGCACCTCGCGCAATCCCAGGTTTCGCGCCGTGCCGGCAAACATTCTTTGGGACCGGTGGAGAACCTGGACGTTGGGGTGCGCGCGCGACAGAAGCTCGGTCGGATCCGATGAGCCGCTGTGGGCAACGACAATTGCCATGGGTTGCGGCGCCTGACTTTGCAGCGCATCGATCACCTGCGGCAAGTGCGGACTAGGTCCATATGCCGGGATCACGACTGTCACGTCTGCATTCGACACCGGTATTATCCGTTTAGAAGAAGTTTAAGTTTCAGCGGACAGTTTTGCCCACTTTTGCTGCCAACGCCAGGCATCGCCGATCTGTGTATCGAGGTCCGCCCGTTTCGGGGTCCAGCCAAGCACCTGCCGCGCGGCCGTGGCGTCGGCGACGAGCTTGGCCGGGTCACCAGGCCGCCGAGGGTCCATGCGGACCTCAAAGTCGCGCTGCGTTACGCGGTGTACCGCGTCGACAACTTCGCGTACGGAAAAACCACGCTGGTTGCCTAGATTGAAAACGCCCGTCCCACCGCCGCCTTCGAGGTGGCGCAGGGCAAGAACGTGCGCGTCGACGAGATCGGATACATGAATATAGTCGCGGATGCAGGTGCCGTCCGGTGTGTCGTAGTCTTCGCCAAAAATGCTCATGTGGTCGCGCTGCCCAACGGCGGCCTGATTGGCGATCTCGATTAAATGTGTGGCGGCTTTGGTGGTCTGCCCGCTCCGCGCTTGCGCATCGGCCCCGGCGACATTGAAATAGCGCAGCGCGATATAGTTGAAATCGTGTGCCAGAGCCGTGTCGCGCAGCACCCACTCGGTCATCAGCTTGGATGTGCCATACGGGTTGATTGGCGCCAGCGGCGCGTTCTCCGAAATCGGCACTGTCTTGGGCATGCCGTAAACCGCCGCGGTCGATGAAAAGATGAATCGTTTAACCCCACGGCTGACACAGGCATGAATGAGGGCGTGGCTGGCGCACGTGTTGTTACGGTAGTACTTCAGCGGATCGCTGACCGATTCCGGCACGATGATGCTGCCGGCGAAGTGCGCGACCGCGGAAATCTTGTGATCGCCAAGGACGGTGTCCACGAGCTGGCTGTCAGCCACATCGCCCTGCACAAACGGCACGTCATCGGCCACGGCCGAACGCCGGCCGGTCGAGAGATTGTCTATAACGACGACGGCATATCCGCTTTCGCGAAAGGCTAGGACGGCGTGGCTGCCGATATAGCCGGCGCCACCGGTGACGAGCACGGTCTCTTTGCGCATCAGGGCCTCTTTGTTGTTGATATTTGGGAAACTTGGGTCGCCCGGCCTCGCCGATCGAGCGCTAAACCCACGGCCCACCAGATTACCCAAGTGCCTATAATTGCCACATATCCGTCAACCGCATAGTGCCAGGCAAGATGAACCGATCCGACCAGAAGGACGCAGGGGCACGAACCGCCAAAGGTCAAACCTCTTTTTTCTCACCAAAAACGTCTTTAAGTTGCATGTTTTAAAGAGAAATATTTGTTTTGAGAGAGTCGTTTGATTAGTAATTTATTCCTAAACACTCTTCAACTAGGTCAATTTGTCAATTTTTCAAAAAATTCGCCCACCGCCATGGATGATCGTGTCGTCGGGAAAGGGCTTTTTTGTAAATATTTGCCAAATTTGCCCAGCTGGGGCGCGCTTCAATCTAACACGGCCTTCCTCAGGGACATCCTTATCCCATATCGCGGTCTTAGGGAGATCATCGGCTGCGCTTCCACCCGATATCCAGGTGCAAGTTCCGGGCTGAAACGTTGGACGATTGCAGCCAGGCATAGTTGTGCTTCTAGGAGCGCAAAGCCGCGTCCAATGCATACTCGCGGGCCGGCGCCAAACGGGATATATGCATATGGATGTCGGGTTGCTGACCGGGCCGCCGAGAACCTGTCGGGATCGAAGCCTTCGGGATTGTCCCAGAGCGCTGGGTCTCGATGAATCACGTAGGGGGACACCATCAGCGTAGACCCTGCAGGGATACAATAACTTCCCAGCGTCGAATCGTTTACCGGTTGTCGCGAAAGAGTCCAGAAGGGCGGGAAAAGCCGGAGTGTCTCCTGTAACACCATTAGGTTATATGGCATTGAAGATAGATCCGACAGAGTTGGTAGCCGGCCTTCTAGAACACCTGCATTCTCGGACCGGAGCTTTCGAAGGATTTCAGGGTGCTTGCTCAAATGATAACAGGCCCACGCAATCGCCAGCGCTGTTGTCTCATGGCCCGCAATCAACATCGTCATGAGATCGTCCCGGAGTTCCTGTCGTGTCAGCGGCTTGCCTGTCTCCGGGCATTCCGCAGCTAGAAGGTCTCCAAGGAGATCGTTCGAATCTGGATCGACCGGCCGTTCGATACGAGCGTCAATGAGTCGTTGAATCGTGTCGTCGAGTAGTCTCAGGGCCCTATCGACACGGGCTTTCCGTGGCGACGGAAAACGATGAACTATGGGAAGTGGAGACCAAAGAAGTCGCTCTCCCTGCTGGAGAATTTCTTCGAGCGCATTACTTAGTGTGCTCAGGTTACCAGGGATAATGTCACCACACAGTGATTGCGAGACAATGCTGAATGACATGTGCATGAGCGACGGTACAATATCGATTGATCGATTCGCGGTAGAAGCTGTTTCCCAGTCGTCGAGTAGTTTAACAATCTGCCCAACCATTGATGACGCTAGCGCGTCAATCTTCTTCTTATGAAACGAAGGTTGGACCTGCTGACGCTTTTTCCGCCAACGATTGCCCTCTAGCTCGAAGAGGCCGTCACCGAACAAAGGTCTGACGCGCTTGTAATAGCTGCTTTTTTGATAGTGCGTGTGCTTGCTCCGGAGAACTTGCGCTATGAGGTCTGGGTGCCGAACGACATAGAAGCGCCCTAACAAATTGGGAATTTCAATAATATCGTGGCCTTCCGATACTCTGAGAAAGAAGTGCAGCGGGTCGCGCTTTGCATTTTTGTACAATCCAAGAAAACGTGAGACATTGGCGCAGTTAGGTGCCCGTTGGGGCGATTGTGCGTCCATCGATATTGTTGGGATGGCTAGCATTGTGCGTCAACCTCCATGCTCACGAATCGATTCAGAACCCAATCTTTCGCTGCAAGTTCCGCCACTTCCAGGAGATGACAAAGATCGGCAGCGTTCAGTTCCTTTGCACGTTGCTGAAGACCTTCGAGCTGAACCATGATTCTGGCCATCTCGGAGACACTCATGCAGGCAACAAGATGTCGACGCGAGGTCATGCCGTGAACTCCTGGATCACTTGAATTTTGGGGCACGTAGGGTTTGGCAAGTGAGCCGTCGTATCGTCAGAACTTAGGTCGTCAAGTACGCTGCTCACGTTTCTCAGGTTGTTTTGAGTCACGTGGAGCCAACCGGCCACAGCCTTCACTTTTCCGACTCGGACAGGTGGCCCAAATCGTTCGCAGAGCAAACCTGCCGACCTCAAAATGCGCTCAAACCGAACGTCTGTAACACTGACAATTTTTGTTACGCCAATCTCTAGACAATACATCAGCTGCGCGATAAGCAGCCGGCAGGTGATCTCGATGAGTCTCCTTTTTTGGTTGGGGCGCCATGCTTCCGGGAGGACGGCAAATCGACTGCTTTCGAGGACGCGACGGTCACGGGGCACCGAGCGATCATGCAGTAATTCTGGGAATACGTCTGCGAGCATGTAGGGTCCGGTTGTTGGTAGAAGGCGGAAACACCCCTCCATGGTTCCCGACCAGCCAACTGCCGCACCGTAGACGGTGCCAGGTATATCGTAATCGTCGATCTCCCTACCGTTCCAGCTTTTTACGTCCCAGCCAAGCCGCACTTTGAACACTTCGTGGCGGAGCCGAAGAATTTCATCGATATGTGAATGTTCGGGAGCCATGGCGGGATCCGCCAACGGCTTGAAAAGGAACGTAGGCATCGTGTTCTCCCTGGCTGATTGCAGCAGCCGGGATTGAACACGTGCCTAGGCTTTGATGTAGCTCGGACTCCTCCTAGGTTGACGAACTGTGCAGCACAAAACTATTTTCTACGGTGAGAGTAAGCCGTGCCGAATGGCGGTCGCAACAACCTGAGGCCTGTTGTGCGCGTCGAGTTTCCGCATACTGTTGTAGAGATGAAATTGAGCGGTTTTTTCGGAAATACCAAGAATTAGTGCGGTTTCGAAATTTGTTTTGCCACTCGCCACCCAGTGAAGCACCTCGTGCTCCCGAACAGTCAGGGAAGGTTGGTTTCGTCGAGTCTCGATCGGTTGGCGAATCTGCTCATGGAGGAGAATGGCAACCAGGCGGGCAACGTGCTTTTGCTGCTTCAAAAGCGATTCGAATTTTGGCGCCTTTTCATGAGAAACAAAGGTAAACATCCCGAAATCCCCCATTGACCCGTATATTGGTATCGAGATACCACGGCGAATATCGAAATCGAATGCTTTATGGAAGAAGGTCCGCTGGTTGCCGGAGGTCCCCGGTCGGAGGGATTCTAAGTCCCATATACATGGGGCGTTGCTGGTGAGAGCTCCTCGAATTGCGGGATCAATACTGGAATAGTTGCAGTGGTGGTATTCCTGAATCCATTCGTCCGGAAAGTTCGTATAGAGCTTTGGTTCCTTGGCCCAATCGAATTTGCCACCGATGGTCGGGTTAAAGGCAATTCCTCCGACGTAACAGAATTGGCCGAAACCCAATTCATCTGTCAGAGTAGATATTTGTGTCTGCGTATCTGTAGATTGAACGGAAATTGCAGACCTCTCTATTGCTTTTAACAGATTCATCACTTCCCCCTGCATGCGTTGGTATGTTTTTTTTTAATATTTACTTCGATCCGTGATTCGAGCGTGATTTCGGTATTAGTTGAAGGGGGGCCTCTCTTGCCATCTTGAGATGTCCGGTTGACGTTAAATTGACGGTTTTTGTGACAGCGGAGTGGCGGGCTAATGATGGAAAACTTGCGCCTGGCATTGGCTTGGGACGGAGAGTACGCGCTGGCTTTGGCCGGTGCGGAGGATGGTGGTTTGGCGCGGGCGCTCAACAACGTTGGCTACGTCGCTTTGCTACGTGGCGACCAGGACAATGCCGAGTCTCTCTTTTTGAGGGCGATTGAGACGGATCCCGCCTTCAATACGATCGCGGCGCGGAACTTCTCGTATCTGCGGAGCCTGCGCGAGTCGAAAGGTGCATTACGCCCGCGATGAACGGTTTTGGGATCACGCTGCCGTATGCGGTTTTCGTCGCTTACTGCATGCTTTTGGTTGCGGCGGCTGCCTTTGACACCTGGAAATTTATTGTCCCCAACCGAGTGAGCTTTGGTCTTGCCGGACTTTTCCTCATTTCGGCGCCCTTTCTGCCGCTGCCGGTGGACTGGCTATCGCATCTGGGTGCGGCCGGTGCGGTGCTTGCCGTCTGCTTCGTGCCCTTCGCTATGGGTCGGCTGGGCGGTGGGGATGTCAAGCTGGTTACCGCGGTTTCCTTGTGGACGGGGTTCGAGTACCTGCTCGAGTTTCTCGTATACGCGAGCCTCGCTGGCGGCATCTTGGCGCTCGTGCTGGTGCTTATCCGCCGCCTGCTCAAAGGGCGGCCCATCGGCCAGGTTGGGGTCGACGACCAGGTCTTGCCGCGGGTCCTGCGCATTGGGGAGAGCGTGCCCTATGCCCTGGCCATCGCCCCGGCGGCTATCCTCGTTGGGGGCCTGTTACCGGTAGTTGGCCGTCCCTGGGCATAAAAGCCACCGATTCCGCGGGTCGGTTAAGCTCGTTTTAAACTTATACGTGCATTATTAATCTTCTTATCTATCTATAATTGCATCGACCTTAGGTCGAGACTGCCGGAGTCTGTCCGCGCGGAGACCGTTTATGACGTTCCTCGAGATTGCCCGGCGCTGGACCATCGTGCTCCTGGCCGAGACGCTGAAGATCAGTGCCAGCGCTGTTGAGGCGGTCCTGCCATTTCAACCACGCTGGTTGGCTCAGATCGCTCTTCTGGCCGCGCAGTTGCGCGCTGCCGCCGACCGGGATGAGGACTGGGACGAGGAAGATGACGTCTTGGAAGCCGCGCAACTGCCGAATACAGAGGCCTTGCTGGCGTCGCACACCTGCCTGCGTCAGGGCATGTCGGACATCGTGGCTCGTGGCTTGGCGCTCGATGAAGACCTGCTGCAGCGTATGCGGACGGACTGGAACTTGGAGAGCGTTATCAGCTATCTGAGCTCCGCCGAGGCAAATCTACGCGCGGCCGCCAGCCAGACGTTGGATAACGCTGCTGAACCCCTCGGTATGAGCACCGAAACAATGGCGACGCTTGCGGACCACGCCCCCGCCGCCGCGCCTGCCAAGCAACCGGAACTCGTCCGATGACCCGTGCCAACACACGTGTTTCGGCACCGTTTCGCGCTCTGCTGATGCCATTCCGATCGATGCTTTCGGGGACAACGCAATCTCCGATTCCGGAGCCAGAAACCGAACAGGTGTGGGAGAAGTTGCTGCAACTGGCAAACCGTGAAGACCGGTTGTTGGACCAACGCGAGACCCTGGCGCGGGCAGCAAACGACGCGGCGCAAGCGCGCACGGTGGCGGAGGCCGCCAGCGAGGCAAAGTCGGGTTTTCTCGCCGATATGAGTCATGAGTTGCGCACGCCGCTGAACGCCATCATTGGCATTACGGAGATCTTGGTCGAGGACGCAGAAGACGACGATCGTCAAGACCAATTGGAGCCGTTACAGCGTGTGCTCAGCGCTGGCGAGCATCTGCTCCGGCTCATCAACGACGTTCTCGATCTCTCGAAAATTGAAGCCGGCAAGATGAGTTTGGCGCTCGAGGCCGTCGACGTATCCGATGTGCTCCGCGAGGTGGTGGCGACCGCCATGCCGCTGGCTGAGAAGAGCGGTAGTCGCCTGCTGCTGAATTGCGCGGATGGGGTAGGGATTGTGCGGACCGACCCACTACGCCTCAAGCAAGTGGTTCTGAATCTGGTCGGCAATGCTTGCAAATTTACCAAGTCAGGTAAGGTGCGCGTATCCGCTCGCCGTGATGGCAACGGGGCGGGCCAACGCCTGGTCGTTGCCATTGCGGATACCGGTATCGGTATGACGGCAGAACAAGTCGATCGCTTGTTCCAGGAGTTCTCTCAGGCCAACGCCCAGACGGCGCGTGAATACGGCGGCACCGGCCTCGGGTTGGTAATCAGCCGCCGCCTGGCACGGCTCATGGGTGGCGATATCAACGTCGATAGCCGGCCGGGCGAGGGATCTACTTTCACCCTGTGGCTACCGATCAACGAGACTCATGGCGTTGTCCGTGACCAGCAGCCGTAAGTCAGTCCTCGGCAACCGCATGGCCCGGCATGTATCTGCATTCGCGATCAGCGTGTTTGTTGCTCTGCTGTGGGTCGGTCCAACGCATGCTGCGTTGCAAGCTCTACCATCTCTAGTAGCCATTGCGGACCCGACGCTTGGTGATTCGTGGGTACACGCGGTTGAGCCTGTTCAAGCCACCATCGGCTTGAATTCTAGGCAACTGTTCGTTGATGAAGGTATTGCGAAGTCGTTGGGACTGGACCATTCCACCGTCGACAACTCCATTCTTGCGCTCGGTGTGGCGTTCTCGATAAGCCTCATCTTTGTCGTGAAATTGGCCCGTACCAACCGGCGGCGCGCGCGTGCCGCTGAGCTGGCGAATGCCGTGCTGCAGCTCCAAATAGATGAAAAGGAGTGGGCGGAAGGCGAACTGCGCAACAGCCTAGAAGTGTCCAGCCGCCTTGGTCGAATCGTCGATGACACGTCCAATGAGATCTATGTCTACGATGTAGAGTTCTTTCGTTTTATCCAGGTTAACCGTGGTGCGCGCAGCAATCTCGGTTACGAGATGAAGGAGCTTAAGGACCTCACCGCTTTTGAGATCAAGCCCGAGATCACCGAGGACGCCTTTCTCGAGATAATCTTGCCGTTGTGGACCGGTTCGACCGAGCTTCAAGTTTTCGAAACCATGCATCGGCGCGAAGACGGATCGACCTATCCGGTGGAAGTTCGGTTGCAGCTATCTCGCGCGGAGACGCCCCCAGTATTCGTCGAAATCGTCCAGGATATCACGGAGCGCCGCAACGTGGAGCATGAGCGTGCCGCTTACAGCGAGCATTTGGAGCAGGAAGTGGAGGAACGCACGGCCGAACTGGCGGTGATTAACGGGCGCCTGGCGTATACGGCCCGGCAAGCGAAAGTGGCAAACGAAGCAAAGTCCGAATTCCTGGCCAATATGAGCCACGAGTTGCGGACTCCCCTCAATGCAATCATCGGAATAACAGAGATGCTGATCGAGGATGCCGAGGCCGACAACCCCGAGTCTCTCGATCCACTCCAACGCGTCCATCGGGCTGGCGATCACCTGCTGATGGTCATCAATGATATTCTCGATCTTTCCAAGATCGAGGCTGGCCGGATGGAGCTCAACCCGGAGCGCTTCGACGTGTTCGGTCTACTACACGATGTGATGGGCACGGCACAGCCGCTAGCAGACCGTAACGACAATCACTTGGTTCTGGATGCGTCTGAAGACCTCGGTGATTTGGATGCCGACCCTCTGCGTATCAAGCAAATTCTTCTCAACCTTTTAAGCAACGCCTGCAAATTTACCCGTGGCGGCGAGGTTCGGCTGTCCGTCCAACGGCGACCCGACGCCGATGGCAAAGAGGAGTTACGTTTCGATATTTCGGATACCGGAATCGGCATCACGGATGCTCAGATGCAGATGTTGTTCACTGCATTTACCCAGGCGGACTCATCGACAACGCGCAAATTCGGCGGCACCGGCCTTGGATTGGCGATTTGTCGGGAACTGAGCAAGATGATGGGCGGAGGTGTCGTTGCTGAAAGTGAACCCGGGAAGGGATCGACCTTCTCATTGCACCTTCCGACGGCGGCGGAGGGCAATGGAGCCGCAGGCCTGCCCGTAGCGGATCAGAGACCGGCCAGTTATTGCAACAACGGGATGAGCGCAGGGAGCGCGGGCACGCCATGAGTCGAATTTTGTGCGTCGATGACAATGATCACAATCTGTTCATGCTCGACACCCTTCTCAAGCGCGCCGGTTTCGAGGTCATCGAGGCGCGGACGGGTGAAGAAGCGGTGGTGCTTGCCGTGACCCAGCGGCCGGACCTGGTGCTCATGGACTTGACCCTGCCCGGGATCGATGGGTGCGAGGCGACCCGGCAAATTCGAGCCGCGCCGGGACTGGGCGATATTCCCATTATCGCGCTATCCGGCCACGCGGAAGAGGACAAGGGCGCGGCGGCTCGTGAAGCGGGTTGCGACAGCTATGCGCGAAAACCTATTCGTGTTCGCCCCTTGCTCACGTTGATCAATAGCATGCTGTCCAGATGCACGCCGGCACCGTGCGTTGCAACCGGAAGAGGTGTATCCCCATGAGTAAAATTCTCTATGTCGAAGACAACGAAGACAACGTCTTCATGCTAGCGACCCGACTGCGGCGTAAGGGGTTTGAGGTCGTGATTGCACGAGACGGGGCGGAGGGCATCAACGTTGCCCATGACGAGAATCCGGACCTGATTCTCATGGACCTCAGCCTTCCGGTTCTCGATGGATGGGAAGCGACGCGGCGTTTGAAGGCGTCGCCCGAGACGCAATCGATCCCCATCATCGTCCTGACTGCCCATGCGATGGCCGGCGATCGGGAGAAGGCCGTGGCCGCCGGGGCAGACGAATATGACACCAAGCCGGTGCGCTTGCCGGGCCTGCTTGCCAAGATCGAAAGCTTTTTGGGTCCATATCAGTGAGGTTTGGCCTTAGCTATCGATTGGGCGCCCGGTAATCGGATACTTGGGATCGGAATAGCCGGGTGTTGATGGGTGCCCCGGCGCCACCATGGCATCGACGAAGGCCTCGTCTTCCCGGTCCAGTTGGTGACCCAAGGCACCCAGGTATTCCTGCCAATGTGCCTCGGTGCGCGGGCCGGCCAAGACCGAGGTGACTAGGTGGTTGGCAAACACCCAGTTGAGGGCGAATTGTCCGGCCGTCATCCCGCGCGCCTCCGCGCGTTCCTTCAAATGTTTCGCGAAGACGATGGATTCGGCACGGAATTCGGTTTCCATCATCCGCTCGTCCTGGCGACCGGCGCGGGTATCCGCGGGCGGCGTGTCGCCTGGCGCGTACTTGCCGGTCAGCACGCCGCGGGCCAGCGGGCTGTAGGGGACGACACCAATCCCGTAGTGGCCGCACGCCGGCAAGACTTCGACCTCGGGCACGCGGTTCATGGCGTTGTAGTAGGGTTGCGAGACCACCGGCCGCGCGACACCAAGTCGATCGCATATGCGGACCACGTCGGCATGCTGCCAGCCACGGTAATTGCTCAGGCCGAAATGGCGCGCCTTGCCGCTCGCCAGAATGTCGCCGATGGCCCCGAGGGTTTCATCCAACGGCGTTTCCGGGTCCGGCTTGTGCAAATAGTAAATGTCCAGAAAGTCGGTGCCCAGGCGGCGCAGGCTATCGTCGATGGCGCGGTGCAGCCACGGGCCGCCCAGGCCCGCACACCGCGGATCGTCGCCCAGGCGGTTACCCACCTTGCTGGCCAGGACCCAGCGGTCGCGGTCGGATTTGATCAGCCGTCCGACAATCTCCTCCGAGGCACCGCCGGCGTAGACATCAGCCGTGTCTATGAAATTAATCCCAACGTCACGCGCCCGCTGGACAATGCGGCCGGCGGTCGCCTCGTCGGTGCGGTCGCCGAACATCATGGTCCCGAGGCAAATGGGCGAGACGCGCGGGCCGCCGGCGCCGAGTTGTCTGAATTCCATGGGACTCCCCTTTCGCGCCGCTTACGCCGTGCGGCTAAGGCGGTCGCCGTCGGCGGCCAGCGCCTCTTTTACCGTTTCGCCCTTGTTCTGCAAGTGCTGCTTCAGGATGCGGCTCAGGCGTGGGGCATCTCGTTGCGACAGGGCCAGCAAAATTGCTTCATGTTCCTCGACCGCCGTATCCCAGCGCGCCTTGGACATGTTCGCCAAATAGCGGGCCCGGCGGATGCGCCCGGCCAATCCCTGGTACATGCGCGTCAGCGCGGCATTGCCCGCCGCATCCATGATGAGTTCGTGAATTCGTTGGTTGAGGCGGAAATACTGCGGCAACTCCTTGCGCGTGTAGTGCAGGACCATCTGGTAGTGCAGGGCGCGCACCTCGGCGATCTGTTCGTCGGTGATACGGGCGCAGGCCAACTCGCCCGCCAACGCTTCCAGCGCGCCCATCACCGGGAACATCTCGTCCAGATCCGCCAGTGTCAAGCGAGCCACCGTCGCGCCGCGGTTGGGCAATAGATCGAGAAGACCCTCCGAGGCCAGCACCTTCAACGCTTCGCGCAAGGGCGTGCGCGAGACGCCGAAGCGTTCGCACAGGGTCCGCTCGGGTACGCGCACACCCGGCGCCAACTCACCCTCGACGATCAGATCGCGCAAGCGCGCGACCAATTCGTCGTGCAGAGTCACTCGGGCGATGGGCTCGGCTTTCGCCAGAGTCTCGTTGTCGCTGTTGCCCACGTCGTTCATTGCCGTCTCCTCAAGTCTCTCATAGCGCCATATCCAATACTTCCGCCACATGCAAGGCGCGGCGTCCGGCGCCATCGCGGATTTGCTGCCGGCAGCTTGTGCCGTCGGCGACCACCAGCGCTTCGGCCCCCGCTGCACGCACGGCGGGCAGGAGCGACAGTTCGCCCATGGCCATCGACATGTCGAACGTGTCGGCGGCATAGCCGAAAGCACCGGCCATCCCGCAGCAACTCGATTCCACCGTTTCGACTGCCAGGCCCGGCACCAGTCGAAGGGTCGATTCCACCGCCGGCATCACGCCGAACGCCTTTTGATGGCAATGCCCATGCAAGAGGACTCGCTTATCCGGCAGGGGTGACAGGTCGAGCTTCAGGGTTCCGGCCTTTTGTTCGGCGGCCAGGAATTCCTCTAACAAGACGGCGCGCGCCGCAAGCTCCGTTGATTCGGGTCCCGGCAGCAAGGCGGTAAATTCGTCCCGCAAAGTCAGCAGACAAGCGGGCTCGACACCGATGATGGGCAGACCGCGGGCGACGAACGGTTTTAGCGCGTCGAGGGTTCGCCGCGCTTCCGCCCGCGCCTGGTCGACCAACCCGGCGGCAAGAAAGGTGCGGCCGCAACACAACGGCCGGCGACCCTTCACGGGTTGTGCCACCTGCACCCAGTAGCCGGCGGCAACCAACACGCGCAGCGTTGCGTCTAAAACCTGCGGCTCGAAGTATGTGTTAAAGGTGTCCGCCAGCAGGACGACTTCACGCCCGGTGGCCGCCCCGTGGGTTGCCGACTCAAGCCGAAAGGCATCGGCGCGGAAGCGTGGTAACGGTCGGCGGGGGCTCAGGCCCAGCAGTGTCTCCCCAGCCCAGGCACCGCCGGGTAAAACCTCCATCGCCCGCGCCAGAAGGCGCAAATGGCGGGCGATTGGTGCATAGCGGGGCAGATAGGCGATCAGCCGGTC
>JAJFGP010000045.1 GCA_021776055.1 Kiloniellaceae bacterium | reverse complement strand
ATGATTTCCCTTGGCGTCGATATTCTGGCGGAGATCGGTGTGCTTGGGCGCACGCAGCTGGAAATCAACACCCTCGGCGATCCCGAAAGCCGCAAGGCGTATCGCGACGTTCTGGTTGCCTATTTTTCCGATCACAAAGACAAACTCTCGGCCGAGAGCGTTGAGCGCCTGGCACGCAATCCGTTGCGCATCCTGGACTCGAAAGACGCGGGTGACCGCAAGGTAGCGGCAGGGGCACCCGCGTTGAGCGAGTATCTGAATCAGGCCAGCCGCGACTTTTTCGCGGCGGTGACCGAAGGGCTCGATGAGTTGGGGATTGCCTATCGGCAAAACCCGCAACTGGTGCGCGGCCTCGACTACTACACCCACAGTATCTTCGAGTTCACCACCGAGGATCTGGGCGCGCAGGCATCGGTTCTCGGCGGTGGCCGATATGACGGATTGGTGGAGCTACTCGGCGGCCCGCCGACGCCTGGTGTTGGCTGGGCGGCGGGTATCGAGCGGCTGACCATGCTGATGTCCGAAGAACCAGCGCCGCGGCCCATTGCCATGGTTCCCATGGGTGATGCGGCGGAGAGCAGGGCCCTGCGCATTGTCCAGGCGTTGCGCCAGGCCGGGTTCGCGGTCGATCTGGGCTTCTCCGGCAACCTGAAAAAACGTATGCGCCGGGCCAACAAGGTGGGCGCGCGCGCCGCCGTCATCCTGGGCGAGGATGAATTGGCCGGCAACGCCGCTACGGTCCGCGACCTCGATTCCGGTGAACAGGAGCTCGTCTCCCTAGATGCGTTGAGCGAGCACCTGGCCCGGTTCCGTTAGCTAGGAACGTTGGCCCAGGTGGCCGTGGAATCGCACACATCCCTTGTTGCGGTCGGCATCAGCGGCCGCTCTGCGTCGGCGGTGCTGCGCGAGCGGTTGTTCGCCAGCGAGCCGGATCAGGCGGCGTTGCTCGCGATCGTGCGCGAGTCGGGTATTGCCGAATGTATGGCGGTGGCGACCTGCGAACGGATGGAGTTGTGGGCGGCGGCGGGCGAGCCCGACCCGGTCACCGTGTTTCTTGACCTGCTGGCCCGCGAGACGGGCGTCGAGACGGCCGAGTTGCGCGAGCAGGTTTACTGTCATCGGGGCGACGCAGCCGCCCGGCACATCTTTGCCGTGGCCGCCTCGCTGGATAGCCAGGTGGTCGGTGAGCCGCAGGTTCTTGGCCAGATAAAGGAGTGCCACCGGCAGGCAGCGGCAGCGGGGCTGATCGGCCCTACCATCGAGCCGGTTTTGCAGGCCGCCTATGGCGCCGCCAAACGGGTGCGTGGTGAAACGCCGTTGGCGCAGCAACCGGTTTCCATCGCCGCCTCGGCGACGCTTGTTGCCCGCGATGTTCACGGCGATCTGGGGCGGCGCACCGGCTTGCTGATTGGCTTGGGGGAAATGGGCGAGTTCCTGGCTGCCGAGCTCAAGGATGCGGGTATCGGCGATCTGGTGGTCGTGCACACATCCGTTGCCCGCAGTGAAGCGGCGGCGCGGCGCTTGGATTGCCATTTCCGTCCTTGGGAGGAGCTTGGCGATGCCTTGGCCGGCGCCGATATTGTTGTCTCTGCCGTGGGCACCGGGCGTTACGCGGTTACCGCCCAATTGGCCGAAACGGCATTGAAACGGCGCCGGCGCGAAGCGATATTCTTCATCGATGCTGCCCTGCCCGGCGATATCGACCCGGCGGTGGCTCAGCTTGACGCCGCTTTCGTGTTTGACTTGACGGATTTGGAACGGGTGGCGCGGCAAGGTAAGGCGACGCGCGAAGCGGCCACCGCCGCGGCCTGGCGTATCCTGGATGACGAGATCGCCGCGTTTCAGCGGCGTCGCGCCGAACGTGGCGCCGGGCCCTCCGTAACCGCGCTGCGCCGCCGGTTCGAGGCCATGCGGGCCGAGGTGCTGGCGGATTCGCGGCTTAGCCCCGATGAAGCGACGCGTTTGCTCCTGAACCGGCTACTGCACGATCCGTCAGAGATTTTGCGCAAGGCGGCGGCGGACGCGAATACGGATACGGATTTGGACGCGGCCCTGCGCCGCCTGTTCAAACTTGATCAAAGTGGAGAAGAAGACAGGTGAACTTGGACGAAAACCTGGATCGTGTGCTGCGCCGCTATGACGAGCTGAGCGCCCGTGTCGCGAGTCACGAGCAACCCGGCTCCGCCGACTATACGCGCATGCTGCGGGAATACGCCGATCTCACGACGACGGTGGAAAGCATCACGGAACTGCGCGAGGCGCAGAGCGAGTTGCGCGACCTCACCGATATGATCTCAGCGGACGATACCGATGCCGAAATGCGCAAGCTGGCGGAAAGCGAGCGCAACGAGTTGAACACCCGCCTGCCCACGCTTGAGCGCCAGGTCATGCTACAGCTTCTGCCGAAGGACGAGGCGGATCAGCGCAACGCGATCCTGGAGGTGCGCCCCGGTACGGGCGGCGATGAAGCGGCGCTGTTCGCCGCCGATCTGTTTCGTATGTATCAACGCTATGCCGAGGCGCGCGGTTGGCGCTTCGAGACGCTGGCCTACAGCGATACGGAAATCGGCGGCTGCAAGGAAGGCAGCGCGCTCATTTCCGGCGCCGGGGTGTTCGCCCGGCTGAAGTTCGAATCCGGTGTGCATCGGGTACAGCGCGTGCCGACGACCGAATCCAGTGGACGCATTCATACCTCGACGGCGACCATCGCGGTGCTGCCCGAGGCCGAAGACGTGGACGTGCATGTCGAAGAGAAGGATCTGCGAATCGACACCTACCGGTCGCAGGGCGCGGGCGGACAGCATGTGAATACCACCGACAGTGCCGTGCGCATCACGCACATGCCCAGCGGCATTGTCGTGCAGTGCCAGGACGAAAAATCGCAACACAAGAACCGGGCCAAGGCCATGAAGGTACTGCTTGCCCGCCTCTATGACCGCATGCGCCAGGAGCAGGAAGACAAGCTGGCGGCGACGCGGCGTAGCCAAGTGGGCAGCGGCGACCGCTCCGAGCGCATCCGCACCTACAATTTTCCGCAGGGGCGAGTTTCGGACCACCGTATCAATCTGACCCTCTACAAGCTGGACCGGATCATGATTGGTGAAGGATTGGACGAGTTCGTCGATGCCCTCATCGCCGAGGATCAAGCCGCGCGCCTGGCGGCGATGCAATGACGGCGCTGGCAAGCAAGGAAGATAACGATACCGTAGCGCAGGCCCTGGCCACCGGCGCGGCGCGCTTGCGCGAGGCCGGGGTGGAGGCGGGGCGGCGCGATGCCCTGCTGCTTCTGGCCACAGCACTCGGGGCCGATCCGGATATGCTGCGGCTGCGGCCGGAGCGGCGCCTCGATGCGGTCGAGCGGTCGGCGTTCGAGGTCTTGCTCGATCGCCGGGCGGGGCGCGAACCGGTCTCGCGTATCCTCGGGACGCGGGAATTTTGGAGTCTGCCGTTCAAGATTACATGCGATACCCTGGATCCCAGGCCCGATAGCGAGACCCTGGTCGAAGCCGTTCTTACGCGCCTCGGCGATCGCACCGCGCCGCTGGATATTCTCGATCTAGGTACCGGCAGCGGTTGTTTGCTATTGGCGTTGCTTAGCGAACTGCCGGCGGCGCGCGGTCTGGGTGTGGATATCTCGGAGGCAGCGCTAAAGGTTGCGCGCGAAAACGCGGCGGCTCTCGGCTTAGGCAGGCGGGCGGATTTTCTCTGTGCGCCCTGGGGTGCGGCCCTGGGGGGCGCCTGGCAAGTAATTGTTAGTAATCCGCCTTATATACTTTCAGGCGAATTACCCGATCTCGCGCTCGAAGTGCAGGATTTTGATCCGCCCCTGGCGCTGGCCGGCGGCCCGGATGGCCTCGATGCCTACCGTGCCTTGGCCCCGGAGATTGCCCGGCTGATGGCCCCTGGAGGGCTCGCCGCGCTGGAAATAGGGACGACACAGATCAATACCGTGGAAACGCTGCTACGTGCCGCCGGTTTGGCGGAATTCGGCCGCGAGCGGGATTTGGCAGGAAACTGGCGTTGTCTTCTGGCCGGAAATGCCGCCCGGCCTGTGGATTAGCGAAAATAATAGTTGGAATGCGGCTGGTTCCTCTCTAAGTTGGAGGTGTTGAGCCTATGGCTCCAGCGTCCGTAGAGGACGCCCCACGACTCCCAATTTTGTGTCTGTGGCAAGGTGCTCGCGCGCTCGCCAGTTTGGCGATGCTTAGAAGGCGCAAGCAAGATAACTAAACAATTAGAAGCAAGTGGTTCATGAAACCAGTATCGAATGGGCGTCGGCCGCGCGGTAGGCCGAACAGAAAACAACAACACAGCGGCCCGTCACGGCCGAATAACTTCGATAGCAGCGGGCCCGAGGGTCGCGTTCGGGGCAATGCCCACCAGGTCTACGAGCGGTACCTGGCCATGGCCCGGGATGCTGTTTCGGCGAGCGACCGTGTCGCCGCCGAGACCTACTATCAATACGCGGAACACTATTTCCGCGTTCTTAATTCCAGCACCGATCCACAGCAGAACGGTCAAGCGCGGCAAGATCGCGGCAGCGAAGATAACCGACGTGACGATAACCGGCGAGATGGTGGCCGACAGGATCGCGCTCCTCATGAAAACACCCGTCATGAAGGTGCCCGACAAGAAGGTGGCCAACAGACGGGCGGGGCTCGGAACGGCCAGCAGCCGGTGACGCCGGTGACGCCGGTAGCGCCGGCAGCCAATGGCCAGGAAGCATCACCACAGCCCGCGCCCCCAAAGCCCGCGCCCCCAAAGCCCGCACGGTCGGAGAATCGGGGTGGCCGGCAGCCGCGGCGGACAGCGCCGGCGGCACCCGTAGCGGAGAATGTTACGGGCAATGGCGCGGCGCCCCAATCGGACAACGGGGCATCGGACAACGCAGACGCACAGCCGAAAGCGAACGGCGGCGATTGCGAGCCTGTTAGCGTCTAAACGACGCCGGTTACAGGTCTACGCCGGGACCGTGATGGTATCGCCGGTAGCGATGTCGCCGCCGTGCAGCACCTCCGCATAGATGCCCATATCCACGTGCCCGAAACCCTGCTGTAGTGCGCGCGGGATATTCATGTCGCGCGCCGCTGTTTCAGGGTCGACGTTAGTAGCCCCGCATCGTTCGATTTTCTTAGTGACGCGCAGGCGTGTGTCACCGATGGCAAACTCGCACCCAACCCAGGAAAACTCGCTCCACGCCGGCGTGTCCGTTAGGTAAATGTTGGCGCGGAAGCGCAAGGGGTCTACGGGCTGGCGGACGACCCGTTCCAAATCCTGCACGCTGGCCAGATTGATCAGCGAGATATATTTTTCCCGCACGTCACTGAACATGTGCCCGGCGGCCTCCAGCAGGCGTGGCGTGCCGCGGGCCGCATCGCCCATGAAGCCGGCGAAGAACTGACCGATCAGCGTCTGACCCATGGGCTCGTCGGCCTTGGCCTGGACCACTGGTTTTCCACCGCGGCTTATGGTCAGCATGCCGGTCTCTGGCGCGAAAGCCACGCTAAGCTGTGCTAATTTCTCGTCTCGCATGAGCATGAGAAAATTGGTCTTGGGCAGCCATTGCGGAGCCTTCCGGTCAAAGCGGGTAGCACCATGAGCAATGGCGAACCGGCGGTCGTGCGGAAGGCCCTGGCCAGGGCTGAGATGCACCTCCTGCAGGGATTCTGCACTTAGGCCTTTGACCGGGTATCGGTAGATATGGGCGATTCGTGAGGTTGTATCGGTCATGAGGATCAAGGGAGCCAGCCGCAGCCGGCCATGTCAACCGTCTGTCCAGGCCGCGGAAATCAGCCCTTGTGTCCTAAATGCAACACCCCATATCGAACTTGGAGGGGGCCTTCCGGCAGGTCTGATCTTGATCAACCTGCCGTTCACCGCGGGCCGCTAGACTAGGACGCGGTGTAGGGCTCAATTGAGGCATCGTTGGCCGCAAGCTGCCTAGCGCGGGTGCGGGCGAGGAGGGCGAGGGAAGATGGATTTCGAGAAATTTACCGAGCGTTCGCGCGGTTTCGTGCAGGCCGCCCAGACAGCGGCTCTGCGCCTTGGTCATCAGCAAATCACCCCGGAGCATTTGCTCAAGGTGCTCCTTGACGATAGCGAGGGCCTGGCGGCCAACCTGATTAGCGCCGCCGGTGGCGATGCGGGCCGGGCCTTGCAGGCGGTCGATGCGGCGCTGGGCAAGCTGCCGCGAGTCGAAGGCTCCGGCGCCGGCCAAGCATACCTGGGCGCGGAAATGGCGCGCGTCTTCGAGCAAGCCGAGACGATCGCCCAGAAAGCCGGTGATAGCTTTGTCACCGCCGAGCGCTTGTTGCTCGCCCTGGCCATGGCCAGCGGCACGGCCTCCGCGCGGGTTTTGGCGGATGCAGGTGTGACGGCGCAATCGCTGAACGCCGCCATCAACGATCTGCGCAAGGGCCGCAAGGCGGACAGCGCCTCGGCCGAGGCAAACTATGACGCCCTGAAGAAATACGCGCGCGATCTGACCGCCGTGGCCCGCGAGGGCAAGCTGGACCCGGTCATCGGCCGCGACGAAGAAATTCGCCGCACCATCCAGGTTCTCTCACGCCGGACCAAGAACAACCCGGTGCTAATCGGTGAACCAGGCGTGGGCAAGACCGCTATCGTCGAAGGCCTGGCCCAGCGCATCGTCAACGGCGACGTGCCGGAAAGCCTGAAAAACCGGCGCCTCATGGCGCTGGACCTGGGGGCCATGGTCGCCGGCGCCAAATTTCGCGGCGAGTTCGAGGAGCGCTTGAAGGCCGTCCTGCAGGAAATCTCCGCCGCCGAGGGTGAGATCATCGTCTTTATCGACGAGTTGCACACTCTGATCGGTGCCGGCAAGGCGGACGGCGCCATGGATGCCTCCAACATGCTCAAGCCGGCTTTGGCGCGCGGCGATCTGCATTGTGTCGGCGCCACCACCCTGGATGAGTATCGCCAGCACATCGAAAAGGACGCGGCCCTCGCCCGCCGCTTCCAATCGGTCTATGTGGCCGAACCGAGCGTCGAGGAGACGGTCTCGATCCTGCGTGGCCTGAAAGAGAAGTATGAGCTGCATCATGGCGTGCGGATTACCGACGCGGCCATCGTCGCCGCCGCCACCTTGAGCAACCGCTACATCACCGACCGGTTCCTGCCGGACAAGGCCATCGACCTGATTGACGAGGCGGCCAGCCGCCTGCGCATGGAGGTCGATTCGAAACCGGAAGAGATCGACGAAATCGACCGCAAGCTGATCCAACTGAAGATCGAGCAAGCGGCCCTGCAAAAGGAAAGCGACAAGGCCTCGAAGGAGCGGTTGAAAAAACTGGTCGGTGAAATTCGCGGTCTCGAAAAACAGTCGGAAACCCTGACCAGCCAATGGCAGGCCGAGAAGGATACCCTGGCGGGGTCTCAGAAGTTGAAGGAAGAGCTGGACCATGCCCGCGGCGAGCTGGAGATCGCCCAACGCGAAGGCAAGCTGGAGCGGGCCGGCGAATTGGCCTACGGCATGATCCCCGATTTGGAGCGCAAGTTGGCCACGGCCGAGGACGCCGGGCACGGCGGCATGCTGAACGAGGATGTCACCGAGGCCGAGATCGCCGGCATTGTCTCGCGCTGGACCGGGGTGCCGGTCGACAAGATGCTACAGGGCGAACGCGACAAGCTGTTGAGCATGGAAGATGCTCTGCGCGCCAAGGTCATCGGCCAGGAAGAGGCGATTGTCGCCATCTCGAATGCGGTGCGCCGCGCCCGGGCCGGCCTGCAGGACCCGCAGCGGCCGATCGGATCGTTTGTGTTTCTCGGTCCCACGGGGGTCGGCAAGACCGAGCTAACCAAGGCCCTGGCCCGTTTCCTGTTCGACGACGAGGGCGCGATGATTCGCCTGGATATGTCGGAGTATATGGAAAAGCATTCGGTCGCCCGCATGATCGGCGCGCCGCCCGGCTATGTTGGTTATGAGGAGGGCGGGGCGCTGACCGAGGCGGTGCGCCGCCGGCCCTTCCAGGTCATCCTGTTCGACGAGATCGAGAAGGCGCACCCGGATGTCTTCAACATCCTGTTGCAGGTGCTCGACGATGGGCGCCTGACGGATGGGCACGGCCGGGTCGTGGATTTCCGCAACACCTTGATCATCATGACGTCGAATCTGGGCGGCGACATTCTGGCGTCGCAGCCGGACGGCGAAGACAGCGGTGCCGTGCGTGAGCAGGTCATGGAGGTGGTCCGCGCCGCCTTCCGCCCGGAGTTCCTCAACCGGCTGGACGAGATTCTGTTGTTCCACCGGCTCAGCCGAGCGCAGATGACCGGCATCGTCGACATCCAGATCGCCCGCCTGGCGGCCATGCTGGACGACCGCAAGATCACCCTCAACCTGGACGGTCAGGCCCGCGCCTGGCTGGCCGAGCGAGGCTATGACCCGGTCTACGGTGCCCGACCGCTCAAGCGTGTCATCCAGCGCGAGTTGCAGAACTCCCTGGCCGGTCTGATCCTGGAAGGCAAGATAGGCGACGGCGATACGGTTGATGTAAGCGCCGACGGCAACGGTCTGGTCATCAATGGCGAGATCGTGCAGGCTGCCTGAACTAATCTGCGTTCAGGGATGGGGAGAGGGGCGTGCGAGACTGGCAAATTGCGCAAATGAACGTGGCGACCGCGCTCTACGCGCTCGAAGACCCGCGCATTGCGGAGTTCATCGAACGCTTGGACGAAGTGAACGCTCTGGCGGACAGCAGCCCCGGTTTCGTCTGGCGGCTGCAAACCGGATCAGGCAATGCCACCGACATCCAGGCGACGGATGATCCACGCCTTATTATCAACATGTCGGTCTGGGAAAGCGTGGAGGCCCTGTTCGACTTCGCCTATAAGTCCGCGCACCGCCTGGTCTTACGCCAGCGGCGGGAATGGTTCGCGCCGCCGAAGGGTGCCTATCAGGTGCTCTGGTGGGTGCCGGCGGGCACACAACCTAGCGTGCAAGATGGCCTGGACCGCTTGCGCTTCCTGGACGAGCAAGGATCGACTGCGAGCGCCTTTACATTCAAAGCAAAATTCCCGCCGCCGGGCCTAGCCGGCGAGCCGGAAGACCTCAAGCCCGAGCCGTACTGCGTGGGTTGGAACTGAGACGCATCCGCCTCGACTAAATGTGGGCAGCATGTGAAATTATATACTGTTCCCTATATCTTCCCCGTTTCCTTTCCCCAGTTACCGTCCTCGCATCCGCTCAGATGCCTGTTACTGGGGCAAGTATGTGCTGTCTCGTGACCACTCATTTTCAGTGTGAGCCCCGCTTGCCCGAGCGGTCTTTGTATAGATATCATGAATTTAATTTCATAGCATTTTTCTAACTACACGATGAGTGAATTTGCACCGGATAATGGATTGCAAGAAATGAGAATCGATATCAACGCGGCGCTTCTACCAGACAATGCAAAGATTTGGGCGTTTCACGCAGGAAAGGGCAAAAAGTACTTTTCTCAAATCGAAGCTGGGGAAGGGATATTCCTTGATTATCCGGGACTGCGAGCAAGCAATCGAATGCTTGCATCAGATAACCTGATTAAGCAACACGTGATGATGTCGGAGGCAGTTAAGAAATATTATAGTAGACAAGAAATAAATGAGCCGAGTCGCCGCCCTGGTGATTATAATATTGCGAGAAGTGATCGCTATATGTCTAGCGATGTCACTAATATAAAGCGCTTTTATACTGAAATGCAAAAGGGAGACATCGTTCTAATTCCGCCAAGAGGTCAATACAACAGAATTTTGGCTGGCATATTGGGCAGTCAAGGAAGCGTTAGGGGGACAATTACATTAGATCGCTACCCAAGAGACCCCTTCCCATATAGGCAAGTTCGCTGGCTCTCTCCTTCATTCGCAAAGCGCGACTTGAGTACAGAACTCTCAAGGCGCTTAGAAAATCCACATGCAGTCATACCGGTTCATCGAGAAGCGTTTGGCGTAGAAGTATTCTCGCATGTCTTCCTTAGCTTCATGTCGCGGGAAGCTAGTGGTGCTGATATAGAATGCCCTGGTTATCGGGGACGAAACCCACTTGAAACTCTTGAGACTCAGCAAATCATTGCATTCTTGATCGCTCTGTATGGCCTTCATGATAGGGAAGAACTTGGTGAGATTAGGAACAAGTCATTCTCGCAGATAATATCAGAATATTATTCAGAGGAAGATGTTGTCGATTTTGAGCAATCTTTTCATTCTCCAGGGTTTTACAGAGTGGTTGGCCGAAGGAGCCTCGGCGTATTTGTTGCGGTGGGTTTGGCGCTCTTGGTTTCCGGGAAATTCAATGAGGCAAATGTGGAGGGTATGCAGATAGAAAACAGCAGTGAATACAAAGATCGGAGAAGCGAAGAAGAATTAAAGAATATCATAAAGACTATAGTAAAATCTGTATCAAATAGCACCTCGGAGGAAGCAAACGATAAAGGTAAAAAAGCCAAAGATCAAGTGGGTGCAAAAACTTCTTCTGAAACTGAATAATGAAAATGACAAACAAATATTTTAGAGCGATCAAAATTTCATTTACTGATTGGAATAAACCTGAATTTCCAGCCGGATGGAGTGTGCTAGGCAAGGTAACTCTTATTTCTATTTCCGTTTTCGTTGCGATAGTTGTAGCGCCTCTTGTGAACAATAAATTTGAACAAGAGGCTCGAAGATCAGCATTTTACACATCGACAATTAATGCGTTGAACAATGATACGAAAGAGCTGATTGCCAAATTTAACTTGTTACACGAAAAGACATTAGACGCCGACAAAAAGAATGAGATATTTCTGAATATAAAGACCGATATCTCAAAGCTTCAATGGAGATCGGTGGAATTTTCTTTGATATACCAACGGGAGATCGACCCGTATGTTGCTCGGTATCAGGCCTCATTGGAAGGCATGGATAGCTATTTGGATGCAGCAGACGATGGCAATCAGGTAAAACCTGATCCAATTATTGAGGAGTTCGGACTCTCCAGTGCGAGGTTGCTGGAATTCTTAGCGAGAAAGGCTGGTGTTCAGGATTTCTAGAACGGAAAAAAGAAAACACACCAGTTCTTTGCGATCTGCAGAGATGGACCGGCGAGAGCTTCGCGGCCTCAACAACCTCCTGCGGCCTGATTCTCCGCGTTAAATCAATCGGCTTTGACCGTTTGGGCGATGCTTGGGCCGACGCCGCGTAGGGCGTCGGTTTCGGCTCGCTGGTCCTCGAACTGCTCCAAGTCCGCGCCCTTTAGCTTCTCGCCCGAGGCCAGCTTGATTTTCGACGGATTGACCTGCTTGCCGTTGACCAACACTTCGTAATGCAGGTGCGAGCCGGTGGAGCGGCCGGTGGTTCCTACATAGCCGATGATCTGTCCCTGCTTGACGCGTGTGCCGGACCGCATACCCTTGGCGATGCGGCTCATGTGCGCATAGGCGGTATCGTAGGTCGAGTTATGGCGGATGCGCACATACTTGCCATAGGCGCCCTTGCGCCCCGCCTTGCGGACGGTGCCATCGCCGGCGGCATAGATGGGGGTGCCCTTGGGGGCGGCGAAGTCGGTGCCCCGGTGCATGCGTGTGTAGCCCAGGATCGGATGCTTGCGCATGCCGAAGCGCGAGGACAACCGGGCGCCGTCGATAGGCGTGCGCATCAAGGTTTTACGCACCGACTGGCCTTTGCTGTCGAAGAAATCGCTGTAGCCGCTTTTCGGCGTGAAGCCATAGAGATCCAGGCGCTTGCCGGACAGCGTCATCGCGGCGTACCGCACGTCGCCGGTCTTGGCCAGAGAGCCGTCCTCTTCCAGCTTGGCGTCATAGAGCACCTCGAACCGATCGCCGGGCTGGATGCCGCGCTGGAAATCCACATCGAAGCTAAAAATCCGAATCATCTCGATGAGGACCGGCGTGGGCACACCCGCCGCGGATGCATCGGCGGACAGGTTGTTCTCGATCTGGCCCGTCACCAGGACGGTGGTTTCCTGCAAGGGCCGGGCGATCGCCTCGGCAATAAAGCCGTCATTCTCGGATCGGATTACCCGGACGTCGCGCTCGACATCCGGTTGCAGGTTGAGCGCGAGTAAACGCGGCTCGGCGTCGGGCGTATCGGCGATCAGCTCAACGCGTATTTCCTGTCCCGGGCGTAGCTTGCGGGGACTGAAGACATCGCGCAGGGCGGTGATGGCCTCGTGGGCCTCTTGCCGCTGAACCCCGGCATTGGTCAGCATTTCCATCAACGTATCGCCGCTGGCCACGCGCAGGTTGCGCGAGATGGGGGTTGGTTGCGGCGCCTCTGTCTCGGCATCGGCCGCGGACGCGAGTTGGCGCTCCTGGGGTCGCGAAAGCTGGTCGGCATTGACGATGGATAAGCTGGGTCCGCGCTGCCAAACGTCGGTCGGCCAGAGAGCGTAGATGAGACCGCCAAGCAGCGGCAAACTGAGGAGGCCGGCAAGCGTGGTCGCCTTTGCGGACCGTACGATGGGTTGAATTTGTAGCCAAACGCGTCTCAAGTGGGAATATCCCCCGTCACTTCGGCTACTTGCCTGGTCGTGGCGACCACCGAACTCGGCCGCCCGGATTCATTCAGTCTTGATTCCTTAGTATCCTAGCAAGACATTCGTTAACATTTCTTAACCGAGGCGCGCCACTGTATGTTGATTCGCATCGGTACATCGAAAGTGCGGATGCGACTCGCGCCTGTCAACCGGCATTTCCGCGGCCAAATCGTGGCGCTGGCGTGGCGGTCGCGGCGCGGATTATAGTCGGCGCGGCAAACGGCGACTCAACATTCGGCTGGCCCCGAAGGAAACGACATGCTTCTGCACCATTGTACCTGGCGCGAGGTCGAGGAACGGCTCGCACGCGATACGGGAATCATTATTCCCATCGGCTCGACCGAGCAGCATGGGCCCAACGGGCTTGTTGGTACCGACGCGCTCTGTGCCGAGGTAGTCGCGAAGGGCGTTGGCGAGGCGGCGGATGCGCTGGTCGCGCCGACGATTTCGGTGGGCATGGCACAGCATCATTTGGCCTTTACCGGCAGCATGACCCTACGGCCCTCCACGCTCATCGCGGTGGTGCGTGATACGGTGCAGTCGCTCGCCCGGCACGGCTTCACCCGCATCTATTTTCTCAATGGCCATGGCGGCAACATCGCCACTGTTAGCGCCGCCTTCTCCGAGGTCTATGCGGAGAGCAGTTTGGACGGCGAACGCCGCAACGCTCCGAGCCTGCGCTGCCGCCTGAAGAACTGGTACGACAGTCCGGCCGTGCGCCGGCTCTCACGAGAGCTCTATGGCAACGCCGAGGGTAGCCACGCCACCCCCTCGGAAGTGGCGCTGACTCAATATGCTTTTCCGGAAAGCATCAAGTCGGTGGAGATGTCCCCGGCCATCGCGCCGAACGGGCCCATCCTGGATGCCCTGGATTATCGCCGCCGGTTTCCCGATGGCCGGATCGGCTCGAATCCGGCGTTGGCCTCGCCGGAGGCCGGCAAGCGGCTCTATGACGGAGCGGTCGTCGATCTGACCGCCGACTATCGAGAATTCCTGGCCGCGGATTGATGCCGCGCCAGGTAGGTGCCAGCTGTAATGTGGGTGAAAGGTTCACCGTGTAGGCTGCCGCTCAACCGCCAGCTTGCGGCAATCCCATGGTCCGAAAGATTTAAATGCTTCCAGTAACGCGCCGGAGACTTCTAGCCCTTTTGGGCGGTGCCGCTGTTTTGGGTATTGCCGCGCGGGCTTTGCCAATCGGGCTGATCAGTGGCGACCGTCGCGGGGCGGCGGGTCCGCTCGGCTTTACGCCACTCCGATTGCCCCACCCGTTACCGGTCTATACCCGCCGCCCAAGCAGCCTGGCCGGCCGGGCCGGGGCACAGAATGTCCTCCCACCCTCGGCCACGGCGGAGCTTGCGGCGTTTGAGGTGATCGATGATGTGGTCGTGCCGCCGGAATTTGAGCGTTACGTGATCGCCCGGTGGGGCGATCGGGTGTTTCCGGATGCCAGTCACTACGTTGGGTACAACAACGACTTCAACGGATTCATTCCGGACCCACAGCGGCCCGGCGAGGGCATGCTGTGGATCAACCACGAGTTCGTCTCGCATCCGTTTTCGGTGGAGGCCCCGGACGGGTCGGAAGGTATGGGCAGGACCGGCGGTGTTTTCGAGACTTTTGTCGGGTTTCCCTTGCCGCGCGACGATATCCACGAGTTGCTCGGCGAGAAGCTTTACAACCTCGGTGGCTCGGCGGTGCGATTGCGCCGCGATAAGGACGGGCGTTTTGCTGTCGTGGCGCGGCACGCGCTGAACCGGCGTCTGCACGGTCTTTCGGGTCTGGCGATCAATGCGGAGCGGCGAGATCACTTCAAGGATGTGACGTCGTGGGGCAATCGCGCGCACCAGATCGGCGATTCCAATTACCTGATCGGCACGGGCCCAGCCGCTACCGACGTCTTCGCGCGGCTCAGCGCTGATGGCCTTGGTAATCGCATCATCGGAACCGCCTTTTCCTGTGCGGGGACGGTCACGCCGTGGGGAACCGTGCTTGTCGGTGAAGAGAATAGCGAAGGCAGCGCCCGTCGGCATATGGGCGTTCAGGGGCAGACGCGCCGCGACGGCACCCAGACCGGCTATATTCTGCGCACCGCCGGTTTCTCTTTCGGCCTGGTCGGCGAGAAGTACGGCTGGATTGTCGAGGCCGATCCGGCCGATCCGGATTTTCGTGTGCGTAAGCACACAGCCCTCGGCCGTTTCCGGCACGAGAACGTGACCCTCCGCGCCGCCAAGGGGCAGCCTGTCGTGACGTATATGGGCGACGATAGAAAAGGCGGGCACGTGTGGCGATATGTGAGTTCTGGCGTGCTCGACGATCCCACCGACCGTGATCGCGCGAGCAAACTTCTGGAAGAGGGAACTCTCTACGTTGCGCGTTTCGATCCGCCAACCGGTGAGTCGATGCGTGGCACTGGGGCATGGATTCCCTTGCGCCTCTCGACGCCGACGGCGCCCCTATCGCCCAGCGCCCTGGCATCCGCCGAACTTGCGGCCACCGGATCGGCCAGCCACGGCGGCCTGCTTTATTTGCCGCGCCGCCGCGGCGTTGCTGGCGAGAGCGAGGATGGTCACATGCTTGCGGTTACCATTGAGAACGAGGCGGACATTCTGCCGGACTATCGTGGCAAGACCATCGCCGATTTCTATGATTCGTACGGGGCTGTGCTGTGCGATGCGTTCGCGGCGGGTAATCTGATAGGTGGTACGCCGAGTGCGCGGCCGGAAGAACTGGCCGTCCATCCAACAACTGGCGAGATCTATATTGCCTTCACGCGGGGCAAGCCCGGTCCCGACGGCTATCCGGATTCACGCATCTTCCAAACCGGTAAATTCAATGCCGATGTTGCGGGCAGCCAGCCGTTCGGCGGACTCTACAAGATCGCCGAGGATGACCCGGACGGCACTGGCGCGACCTTCGTCTGGGAGCGTGTTCTGCAAGGCGGTGAAGCAGGCGCGAAAGACGGCGCCGGCTTTTCCAGCATCGACAATATCGCCTTTACCGACCGAGGCGACTTGTTGTGCCTGACCGATATTTCCAACGGCTATCTGAATGGATTGTCGGAGGGGCCCGATCCAGTGCCGCTGCCCGTCGATCATGCGGCCGTCGGCCGCGCCGCATCCACCATCGAGGGCGTGTTTGGCAATAACTGGGCATTTGTTATCCCCGCCCAAGGGCCGGAGGCGGGATCGGTCGTGCCGCTGGCCAGTGGCCCTATGCACAGCGAGCTGACCGGCCCTGCTTTCATCGGCGATGATACGCTCCTCCTCTCGGTTCAACATCCAGGCAAAAAAGCGCCTCTCGATCAATCTGGCGTGACGGTGACTCGCGATATCGAGATGCTTGGTCTCGATGGCCGTGTTTTCACACAGCGGCGGACCGTGCCCGTGGGCAGCAATTGGCCGAGCAATATTGAAGGCCGGCCGGACGACCCGCCCCGTCCGGCGGTCGTGGGCATTCGCCGCAAGGACGGCGGGCGCCTGCTCTAGGCCAAGGCGCCGGAAATAGTGCGGCAGAGCCGGTCGATATCCTGTTCGTCGTGATAGAGGCCGAATCCGAACCTCAACCTGTCGCCGCGATAGTCGGTGATCACGTTTTCCGCCAACAGGCGTTGGTAAATCGGTCCCGCCTCGGGTGTGCGGAAAGTCAGGAAATGGCCACGTGCGGCAACCGATACCGGCACGATTAGCTGATCCGGGTTCAGAGTTGGCAAATCCAGTTTCGCCAATCCATCGACGAATGTCTGTTGTAGGGCCTGCACGTGCGCATGAATCATCGGCACGTCGATGCCGGTCTCGGTCAGCCAGTCGAGGACGGCACGCAGGCGGTACAGACCGACGGGATCGAAGGTGGCACCGAGAAAGCGGCTGCCGTCCGTAGCGTACCCAACGTGGCCGTCATTCAATTCCTCCAACGCGGTGAAGGCGGCATACCAACCGGTATCGCGTGGCCGCGGGCAGATGTCGGGCGGGGCATGCAGGAACACGGCGCCTTCCCCGGCCATGGCATACTTGTAGCCACCGGCCAGATAGAAGGTGCGGTTGGCAACGGCGGCAAGGTCGGTCGGTAAGGCGAGGAAGCCGTGGTAGCCGTCGATCACAATCATCGCCTTGCCGACCGCTACGGCATCAACAAGGGTGGTGAGATCAGCCACCGCGAACCCGGAATCGTAAAAGACCTGGCTGACATAGACGAGGTCGGCCTCATGGCGCGCGGCATCGGCAAACCGCTCGGAGAAACTGGCGAAAGGTTCGGTGGGAACGCGGTGAACGGTCGCCAACCCTTCTTCTTCCAAGCGGCGTATCTGGCGGGCGAAGGAGTGGAATTCTCCATCCGTCGTGAGCACCCGGATCGGCCGGCCGCTGGGTAGGCAGGAGAGCAAGCGCACAAGAAAGCCGTGCGTGTTCGGGCCGAACGTGAGGCTGTTGGGATCGGGTAAGGCCAGCAGGGCGGCTATATGTCCTTGCACGGCGGGCCAGATGTCGGCGAAGAGGTGCGCCCATTTGCGGTCCGCCAAGCGCGCCGCGTCGTTCCAGCACTGCATCTGCGCTTCGTAGGTCACATCCGGCCATGGGTGGTGGCTATGCGCGGCGACGTGCAGGCGGTCGGGATCGGCGGCGAAGAAGCGGCGGAAGTGAGCCTTGTAGGTCACCTCGATTTTCCAGCGTAGGTATAACCCATGGCTTGACGCATGGCCGCCGGCAATTCCGGCAGGCGCGAGCGTGGTATGAAGAAAGTCGAGAGGGCGAAAAGGTCGCCGAAGATACGGTGCCGTTCCGCCGTCTGGCGCAGATAGTCGTGGCCCGACGAGCCGCCGGTGCCCACCTTGCGGCCGATCATCCGCTGTACCATCAGGGCATGACGGTAACGCCAATTGGTCAACGTCTCGTCGATGTCCATGAGCCCGCTGAGCAGGCGGAAAGGAAGCTGCAGCACCGGCTCGTTGCGGTAGAGGTTGATGAAGATCGCCGCTTGCAGCGCCCGCCAGGATAAACGCCAAACTCCTTGTGCTACCAACTCGCGGTGCTGTGCTTCGTCGAAGATCGATTCGAACCGGGCGCGCGAGGCGGTGATGGCCCGTGTCTCGACCTCGATTTCGGGCGCGCTCAGCGCCGGGTTGGCGCGCACCAGGGCGGCATCGCTATCCAGCATGTCCTCCACCGCCTGCCGGTAGACGGCACTGAAATCGTAGCCGGAGCCATGCAGGAATGGCGTGCGCTCCAGCCAGCGCTCGATCAGATCGGACAAGGATGGTTTGCTGGCGGCCGCTTGCAAGCGCTTGCGGTCGGCGGCGGTCAGGCGCGCGTCGATGGGCCGGCCCTCGAAGGTTACCCGATCGCCTTGGCGCAGGCCCAGCCGGGTTTCCATCAGGCGGAACTGCAGGCTTTGAAAGCCGGAGGCGGGGACCAGCAGATCACGGAAGTCGAGGAAGTCCATGGGTGTCATGGTCTCCAGCACGTCTAACTGTTGGATCAGCAGCCGTTGCACCGCGACGATGCGCTCGATGCCCTGTGCCACCAAGCCAAGATCGCGGTCGTCGGCGCGCGGACCGGCGAAGAGTGTCTCGATCCGGTCAAGCTCAAAGAGGATCTGCTTGAACCAAAGCTCATAGGCTTGGTGCACGATGATGAACAGCATCTCGTCGTGCGCCGGGCGGCCCTGCATTTCGGAGCGCCGCACTTGGCAATCGAGCAGGCGCTCGAGCTGCAGGTGTTCGGCATAAGTCAGTGCTGCGTCGCGTTTCGCCATCGGTAGATCCCCCACTCGGCTCGCCGGGCGACTCGGGCACCAGCAATGCCACAAGAATTTTAGCATAGGATGTGCGGCAATCGTGGCTTGCCGGTCGTGGGCGAAAGCTGGCCTACTTGGCTGGCCGCCGCCTGCCGAGGTTTCTCTCCGACCATGCCCGCTGAAACCGCCATCACTGCTGCGCCCATGCGCCGCGAGGCCAAGATCCTCGGGTTGGTGGGTGCGGGGCATTTCTTCTCACACTTCTTTGGTATCGCCCTACCGCCGCTATTCCCACTGATGCAGGCGGATATGGCGGTCAGTTACGCGGCGCTCGGCGCCCTGCTGGCCGCGGCGAACGTCGCGACCATGGTTTGCCAGGTGCCGGTGGGCGTTCTTGTCGACCGCGTCGGCGCCCGTCTGCCGCTGGTGGTTGGCTTGAGTCTGATGAGCGGCGGCATCGCCGCTATCGCCTTTGCGCCCGCCTATGGCGTGATGGTGGCCTTGATGTTGGTCGTGGGGGTCGGCAACAGCGTCTTTCACCCGGCCGACTACGCCGTTATGTCGGCACGCATTAGCCCGCAGCGCCTGGGGCGCGCCTTTAGTCTACATACCTTCGCCGGCCATGTCGGTTGGGCCGTTTCGCCCATGACCTTGGCATTCCTGACCGCCTTGTGGGACTGGCGCCTGGCCCTCGCAATCACCGGTCTGTGCGGTATTCTGACGGCGGCCTGGATCCTGATTCTGGGGCGGGAACTGGACGTTAGAGCGCGCGTTGAACAGGCGCCGCCCGCCAAGGCGCCCGCTGCTAAAGCCGGAGCCAAGATGGCACCTGTGCGCATGTTGGCCTCGGCGCCGATCATCCTGTTTTTCTTCTACATGGTTTTTGCCGCGGTCGGCTCCAGCGGACTGAACGGGTTTGCCGTGACCGTGTTGGTGGATTCCCGAGGCGTGCCCCTGGCCGCCGCCAACTTCGCCCTGACGGCGCTGCTCGTCTGCAGTGCCCTGGGCGTTCTGCTTGGCGGCTTGATCGCCGACCGTACCCGCCGGCACGATCTGGTAATTGTAGCCGGGTTTTGTGCGGCCGCCGGGATCGCGGCAACTCTCGGAATTGTCTCGCTGCCGCTGGCGGCGATGATTGTCGGGCTAGGAGTCGTCGGCTTGGCGCAAGGCATGATTCGGCCATCCCGCGATATGATGGTGCGCAGCATCGCGCCGCCCGGTTCGGTGGGCACCGTGTTCGGCTTTGTCACCGCAGGGCTGAACGTGGGTAGCGCGCTATCGCCGATCTTTTTTGGCTGGCTGATCGACCGCGGCCTAGGCGGTGGTGTTTTCGTTGTTGCCGCGGGGGCGATGCTGTTGGCCCTCGGCGCCGCATTGCTGGCATCTGCGCGGGCTAAGCTGGCGGCACCAGAATAACCCGGCGGGCGATCAGCGCATGGCCCTACAGCCGACCCTCCAGGCAAAATCAATGAATCTGGGAACAAATAGTTACATTATGATATGTTTGGACCTGAATACGGCAGAATTCGACAGGTGGCGAAGGGTGCCCTTGTGAGCATTCATCACGGATCCTGACTATGACCTCAAGGCGTGCGGGCGTAGAATGGGTGGGTGCGCCGATCCATTAGGTGAAGGAAGTTGGCATGGCAAGAAACCGAGTTTGCGCGTTCCTGGTGCTGCTTAGTTTTTTCTTCGGTGCGGGAACGGCAGCGGCGGCTGAACTTCACGGCACATTGCTGAAGATTCAGCGCTCCGGAACTATCGTCATCGGCCATCGCGAATCGTCCGTTCCGTTCTCGTACCTGACAGATAGTGGCCCACCAATGGGCTACTCGATCGATCTGTGCCTGCGAATCGTCGAGAAGGTGAAGGATGTGGTTGGCCGGGCGGATCTCAAGGTCGATTACGTGCTGGTCGATCCGAAAACCCGAATCCTCTTGGTTGCAAATGGCACCGTCGATATCGAATGCGGATCGACCACCAACAACCTGACTCGGCAACAACAAGTCGATTTCGCCAATACGACCTTCATCACCGGCACGAAGCTGCTGGTGAAAAAGGGCTCGGGCATTCAGGAAATCGAGGATATGGGCGGCAAGTCCATCGCGCTGACTCAAGGTACGACAAACGAGCGGGCCATCAAGGCAATTGCCGCGCGGCAGAATCTCGACCTTAGAATTCTACCGGTGAAGGATCACGCCGAAGGGTTCCAGGCGATGGAAAGCGGGCGCGTCGATGCCTTTGCGACCGACCATATTCTGTTGCATGGCTTGGCAGCGGAGTCCGAATCGCCAGATAATTATGAAGTGGTCGGTCGATTCTTGTCGTACGACCCATACGGCATGATCGTGCGACGTGACGACTCGAACTTCAGACTGGTGGTGAATACCGTGCTTGCCGATTTGTTCCGTTCCGGTGAGATCGATGCCATCTACGCCAAATGGTTCGACCCGCTGGGTGTGCCGCAGACCGACTTGCTTAAGGCGGCGTTCCAGATCCAGGCATGGCCGAATTGATCTGGGCCGAATTGATCCATCTGGCCCGTGCTCTGTCTGATGCGCCGTGTGGTATTAAATTGAGACTGGCGTATGCAAGGTAGTTGGTTCTCCGCGGTCATTGTTTTCGGGCTTGCCAGTGGATTCCCCGCCGGGGCGGCGGAGTTGCCCGAGGCCGATCTGCGGGAGATGGAGCAGCTCCTGGCTCAGCTAAATTTCGATCCGGGGGTTATTGACGGCGAGGTCGACGATCGGACGCGAACCGCGATCCGTCTGTACCAGGAGTTCGCTGTCCTGCCCGTCAACGGCGAGCCCAGCGCCAATTTACTGCGCGAGCTTCGCCAGGTCTCTCAGGTTTATGTTGAGATGCGCGAGGCGGCGCCTCCCCCGGTGCCTGAGGCGGCACCCGAGGTGGCGGTGGAAGCCGAGCCGGACAGCGCGGCAGAGGCCGAGGTTGCCGCAACCGATGCGCTGCAAGACGCGGTTCCGTCCGAAGCGGCCCCTAAGGCGCCCGAACCCCCGCCCGCGACGGAACCCGCCGTAGAGCCTGCCGTAGAGCCCGAGATTGCCGATGCCGGGGCGGCCGAACCGATTGCCAAGCCTGACGCGGCTGAAGCGGTGGAGCCGCCAATCGAACCGGCACCTGAGGTGGCCGATACCCCAGAGGTGGCCGAAACCCCAGAGGTGGCCGAAACCGAGGTAGCGGAACCCGATCTTGAGTCGGCGAAAGAGATGGCTCCAAAACCCGAGCCCGAACCCACATCAGACCCGGCGGTCGCAGAGCCGACAGAACCGGCATCCGATTCTGACGTAGCCGATGCCTCGGCGCCCCCAGCAGAGCCAGAACCGGAACCGGAGGTGGCCGAGGCGGTCGAACCCCAGCCTGAAGCTGCTTCTGAAGCCACCCCTGAGGTGACCGAGCCGCCAGTGGTACCCAAGGCCGAGGTTGGCTTCAATCTAACCGGCATGATCGCGCGGCTGAAACAACGGGACGAGGCGGCGGCGTCGGCAGTTGCCACACAGACCGCGCGGGCCGAACCTGCCGCGCCGGTTGCTAAGCCCTCTGCCATGGCGGACCGCGCCGGCTACGAGCGTACCTTGATTTGGAAGGTGCAGCAGGAACTTAAGCGGATTGGCCTCGATCCGGGCGCGGCCGATGGCAATATGCGGGTGCGGACCAGAGATGCCATCGAAACCTACCAGCGGGCGCGCGGCTTGCCCGCGGATGGCCGGGTTACCGAGGAACTGTTCGCCCGCTTGAAAGTGGAGGCGCCGCCGCCAGGGCCGGCCGCCCCTCGGCCGCAAGGCGATGCCGCACCGCTTGGCTCCGTCGCGCCGCAGTCGGCTGGTATCGATGTAGCGCCAGGCAACGGGTATCAAGCTTTCAGCGCCGGCTATGGCGTTGCCCAGGCGGGCGACTATGACGCCGCGGTTAAGTTGTACGATCAGGCCATTGACGGCGGTGACCTGGCGTTGGAGCATCTGGCCGCAGCACTGTACAACCGGGCGAATGCGTATCAGTACCTGGGTGTCCTGGACAAGGCGATCGAGGACTACAGCGCCGCCATTGCCAACAAGCCGGGTTTTCCGGCCGCCTACTACAATCGTGGCTTCGCTTTGGATATGAAGGGCGAGAAGGTGCGCGCCGTCGAGGATTTCCGCAGGGCGCGCGATTTGGGGCTGCAACGGTTGGGCATCCGCTCGCCCGATTTGCCACCACCGCTTCTATAGGCGAGTCGCCAAAAGGACGCCGGACCGGTTAGACTATTGTCGGGGCATGCGCTGACGAGGAACTCGCGCGATGCCAGAAATTATCGGCCGCGTCCTTTGCTTTCTCGGGTTGCACGACTACGTGCTGACCGATGCAACCTTCAGCTTCGGCGCCCCCGGCGGCATCAGCAAGCGGCGCTGCCGCCGCTGCGGTAAGTTAAAAACAGAGATCATCTAGACGGCGCTCTGCCGCTACTGGCGTCCCGGAGGCGATGTGTTAAGTTGCCCGGCAACGGCGTGGAACGGCACTTATGGATCCGAAATTTCTTGAGCACCTGCGGCAGGAAAGCCGTGCTTTGCATGAGCAAGGGCTATTCAAGAACGAGCGCGTCATCGCCTCGCCTCAGGCGGCGGCAATTCGCCTGGAGGATGGCCAGGAGGTCCTGAACCTGTGTGCCAATAACTACCTCGGCCTGTCCAACCATCCGGACATGGTCGCGGCGGCGAAGGCCGGTCTCGATGCTTATGGTTTCGGTATGTCGTCGGTGCGTTTCATTTGCGGTACGCAGACCGTGCACCGGGCCCTGGAGCAGCGGATCGCGGATTTTCTCGGCACGGAGGAGGCGATCCTTTATGCCTCCTGTTTCGATGCCAACACCGGCTTGTTCGAAACACTTTTGGGCGAGCAGGACGCCATCATCAGCGATGCCCTCAACCATGCCAGCATTATAGACGGGGTTCGCCTGTGCAAGGCGCGGCGGCTGCGCTATGCCAACAACGATATGGCCGGTCTGGAAACGCAGCTCAAGGCCGCCGCCGACTGCCGATTCAAGTTGATCGCGACCGACGGGGTTTTCTCGATGGATGGGGTGGTCGCCAACCTGCCGGCCATCTGTGACTTGGCCGAGCAATATGGGGCGATGGTGATGGTCGACGATTCCCATGCCGTCGGTTTCATGGGCGAGAACGGCCGCGGCACGCCCGAGCATTGCGGCGTCGAGGGGCGCGTCGATATTCTTACCGGCACCCTGGGCAAGGCCCTGGGCGGCGCCTCCGGCGGCTATACGGCTGCGCCGGGCGAGGTGGTGAGCTGGCTGCGCCAGCGCTCGCGGCCTTATCTTTTTTCCAACAGCTTGGCACCGGCCATCGCCGCGGCGTCTCTCAAGGTTCTCGACATGCTTCAGGGCAGCGACGATCTGCGCCGGCGGTTGCGCGAAAACAGCACCTATTTCCGCACGCGTATGACCGATCTTGGCTTCACCCTGGCGGGGGCGGGGCATCCGGTCATTCCGGTCATGTTGGGTGACGCCAAGCTGGCTAGCGATATGGCCGAACAGTTGCTCGCCGAGGGTATCTACGTGATCGGTTTTTCCTATCCGGTGGTCCCCATTGGCCAAGCGCGCATTCGCACGCAAATGTCGGCGGCACACAGTCGGGCACAGATCGATCAGGCAATCGATGCCTTTGCCAAGGTGGGCCGAGCGCTCGGCGTTATCCAGTCCGCATCCGGGGGTGGTACATGAAGGCACTGGTCAAGAGCCGTGCCGAACCGGGAATCTGGATGGAGGACGTGCCGGTTCCCGAGATCGGCCACAACGACGTTCTCATCAAGATTCGCAAATCGGCGATCTGTGGCACCGACATCCATATCTACAACTGGGATGCCTGGTCGCAGCAGACCATCCCGGTGCCCATGACCGTCGGTCACGAGTTCGTCGGCGAGGTGGCCAAGATCGGCAGCGAGGTGCAAGGATTCCATATTGGCGAGCGGGTCTCGGGCGAGGGGCACGTGACCTGCGGCCACTGCCGAAACTGCCGCGCCGGGCGGCGGCACTTATGCCGTAATACGGTAGGTGTCGGCGTCAACCGGCCGGGCAGCTTCGCGGAGTACCTGTGCCTGCCGGCGGCCAATGCCTTTCCGTTACCGGACGATGTGCCGGACGAACTGGCGGCCATCTTCGATCCGTTCGGCAATGCCACCCACTCGGCCCTGTCCTTTGGCATGGTGGGCGAGGATGTGCTGATCACCGGAGCCGGGCCCATCGGCATCATGGCGGCGGCGATCGCCCGGCACGTAGGCGCCCGCTTCATCGTCGTTACCGATGTGAACGACTACCGGCTCAACCTGGCCGCCAAGATGGGGGCGACACGGACCGTCAATGTTACCAAAGGTAGCCTGGACCAGGTCATGGACGAGTTGGGCATGGTCGAAGGTTTCGATGTGGGGCTGGAGATGTCGGGCAATGTGCAGGCCTTGCAGGACATGCTGCGCACCATGAATCACGGCGGCCGTGTTGCCATTCTAGGCATCCCGCCCGAAGCCGCGCCCATCGATTGGAATCACGTCATCTTCAAGGGCCTGACCCTGAAAGGCATCTATGGGCGGGAGATGTTCGAGACCTGGTATAAGATGACGACCATGCTGCAAAGCGGGCTGGATATTACCCCGGTGCTCACGCATGCCTTCGCCATCGGTGATTTTCAACAAGGCTTCGACGTGATGCGCTCCGGCCGCGCCGGCAAGGTCATTCTCGACTGGGATTAGGGGACTGCCCCACGAGAGTCAGGGCGCGGCTTTCTTTTGGACTTCGGTCTCGTCCTGCCCGTTGTCATCGCCGTTGAGGTCTCGGCCGAAGATCGCCAGCGCATCGCGCAAATCGGGGAGCGCCCGCTCCACGGCGGCCTCGCCCTCGGCAATGATCTCGTCGGCGCGGTCGAATTCGAACAGGCCCACGTGACCAAGACGCGGGGTGATGTGGACATCCGGCGGTTCGCCGGCTAGGCGCGAGCGGGAAATGCGATCCTGCACAATGCCCAAGGACGAAATCATCACACCGAACATGCTCGGCTGGGTCGGCTCGCGCTTAAAGACGCGGCGCGCCAGGGCGCTAAGCTTGGAACGTTTTCCCGGCGTCTTGGCATTCTCGATTTCTTGCAGAAGGTCGAAGCCGGCGATGCTGGGGACCGCAGAGCCGGTCCGCCGCTGTTTGCCGATGATATCCGCGTTTACGTTGACGGCGATGGTCATCTGCGCGCCCAAGGCCATGCAGACGGATACGGGCACTGGGTTGACCAGCGCCCCATCGACCAGCCAGCGGTGGTTTTTTTGCATCGGTTCGAAGGCGCCCGGCAGAGAGAAAGAGGTGCGCATCGCCTCGACCAAGCTCCCTTTGCGCAGCCAAACCTCGTGACCGGTCACCAGATCGGTGGCAATGGCTGCGAATGGGATGGGCAGGTCCTCGATGAGGGTATCGCCCAGGTGCTGCCGCATGGCGTCGACCAGATGACGGCCGCCGATCATGCCACCGCCGCGCACCCGGAAGTCCAGATAGGAGGCGATCTTGACCTTGTTTAGGGCGCGCACCCAGGCCTCCAGGGTGTCGATACGGCCAGCCACGTAAGCGCCGCCGATCAGGGCGCCTACGGATGTGCCGGTGACGATGTCGGGTTTGAAGCCATAGCGCTCCAGGGCCCGCAGGACGCCGATATGGGCCCAACCTCGGGCGACGCCGCTACCAAGGGCTAGTCCGATCTTTGGCCGCCATGTCGGGTCCGGGGTGTCGTGCATGGCTGATTTTCGCGCGCGTGCCATTAAGAATCCGTGCCAGCAGCGTTAATAAAGGGTAACGCATCGGGAACTTTAGGGCCAATTGGGCCGGAATGGTGGTCTTGGGGGGTTGGCGCGATCTAGAAGTATCGGGTCAGGCGCAGGGTGATGAAGTCGTCGTTGCGCACGGCGACCAGGGGGTCGCCAGAGGGCACGTTCAGGAACAGGCGGCTTTCCAGTTCCAGCTTCCAGCTATCGCCCAGGCGCCGCTCCGCTTCGATGGTGAGGAGGGTAGCCTGGGTGTCCCGGTCGACGATGACCCCGGCCAAGAGAGCGGTGTCCTGCTCGTCATTCAGGGTGAGGCGGGTGGCGAGAAAGATGTCGTCGTCGGCACTCGTCGCTGGGGCCCCGACTTCGTCCCGCCCATCGTAAAGGTATTCGGCCAGCAAGCCGATGTCGGCATTGGTATCGAAGGCGCCAAAGAAGGTGTGCTCCAGGCCGCCGACCGCGGCGAAAAAGCGATCGCCTTGGCCACCACGAGTCACGGCTTCGAGTTTCCACAGCGTCGCCTCGCCGGTGAATTGTAGGTCCAGACCGGTCTGATCGATCTGATCGTAATGCGGCACCAGGACGCTTTCGCCGTTTCGAGTGCCCGCAATGAAGCGAGGCTCCCGGCTTGTCCCGACGAATTCCGATAACCCGACATCCCAATCGCCGAAGGTTTTGCGCCAGCGCGCGGCGAAGTCCACGTGCCGTTCCTCGGCACCGGAATCATAAGTGGCATTGTCGTCATCGATGGGCAGCGGGCCGCCCAGGCGGGCATCGGCGTTGGGGAAGGTTCGCTCGCGAAAGCCGGGCAGAACGAAGGCCCCGAAGGTGCCCCAGTCGGTGTTTATATTTCCGTTGACCATGGGCTGGCCAAGCTTGTCTTCCTCGTCAACGTCCTCCACGCCGTCGGTCTGGTTGATGATGTTCACCAGGTGGCGTGATTCGGTGACACCCCAGTAGACCTTGGCGACGCCGACGATGAGATCCCAATCGTCGTCCAGATGCAGCCAATTGGCCTCACGCACGTCCAGGTGGCTGCGTGCATCGTCACCGGCATCCAGACGCGCAAACGGGACGAACGTGAAACGGTCGTCTCGGTTATTCCATTCGTAAACGATCTCGGGCTCGACCGAGATCGACGGGACCAAGGCGTCGTTATCTTGGCGCGGAAATGCCGGCCGGTAGGGGAAGACGCGGACCTCGCTGGCAACCTCGGCGGACCAGCTTAGCTCGCCGGCGCCGGCCGGAACCGTACCGGCAAGCAGCGGAACCGCGGCTACGGCGACAGCCCAGCCGATCTGCCGTCTGACGACCGAACTCACCGCACCCGTTTCAATCGGTCGGGTGTGAAGTCGTTCTCACGGACGCCGATTTGAAACTCGTAGTCGGCAAATTTCAACGTGGTTCCCTTGCCGGTCTGGTGGTTGGCCATCACCAGGGTGTGGCCGCGCCAATATTTTCCAAGATACTGGCGATAGTCCGAATAGAGGAGCGTTTTGAGTAGCGATTCTTTGCGATCGTAGAAATCAATTTTCTGGATTCGGTATTCGCCCGTGTCGATCCAAACTTCCTGTCGGGTGTAGCCCGAGTTTTCATAGACCGGGAAGCGTTCGATGACGGTGCATTGCAGATCGCCGCACGGCTCGTCGCGCAGCCAGCGGTAGGTGTATTTCTCCACCTCCTGGCTAAGCAGGTCCTCGTAGGCGAATTCGCTGCCCATAAAGGGGCCCGACTTGTTGGCCGACGAAATCCGCTTCACCCGCTTGAGCGCGGGCAGGTACAGCCATTGATCGTCCGCCTCGGTGATCTTAGTGTGCGACAGGAACGCGGTTCCTTCGACGTCGCGCGGTCGGTCAAAGATGGTCAGGCTCCTATCGCCCAGGCCATCACCGTTGACCTCCAAGTTTTGCGACCGCAGTACGCGGGTGCTGGTTTCGCCCTGGCTGTTGCTTAGGATCATCTCCAGGGTCGTGGTGCTGTCGCCCCAACCCACGTCGCGGCTATCCACCTCCTCGGCGATAGTCCGGCCTTTCTCCTCGGGCGTCTGAGCCGTGGCGGGCAGGACCGAGAATGCGACGATAGCGGCGGCCAGGCCGAATTGCGCGAGCATGGCACTACTGCGCGGCTTGTGGTGCAGGGCGTTCGGCATGTGAAGCCTCCTGGTTTTTAGATGATTGGCGCCGGTCGATAGTCAGCAACAGGGCAGGCAAGAGCAGGAAATCGGCGATCAAGGCCACGGCGATGGTGATGGCCGTTAGGATGCCCATGCTCTCGTTCAGCTTGAAGGTCGAAAACGCCAGGACGCCGAACCCGCCGATGAGAATTACCGCGGTGACCAAAAGGGCGACCCCCACGGTCGAGAAGGCATAGCGCACCGCGCCCTCGGCATCCAAATTCTTTTCTCGCCGGGCGCGCTGGTACTTGCTCAGGAAATGCACGGTCGCATCGACGATAATGCCCAGACTCGTTGCGGTAACGATGGACGAGGCCACATCGACCTGGCCGACAACGATCGCCCAGATGCCAAAGGCCATGATCGCCGGCAACAGGTTGGGGACCAGGCTGATCAGGCCGAGCCGGATATCGCGCAGGGCAATGGTCAACGAGAACGAGATAAGCACAAGGGCCATGGCGGTGCCGGTGAGCATGCCGATCATGTTCCGTTGGGTAATATAGGCGAACATCATGACCGGCCCGGAGGCATCGATCCGTTCCGACGTCACGTTGGCCTGCAACCAATCGGCGGCGCGGGCATCGATGGCCCGCAACTCGTTGGTCGAAATGTTGTCGGCTGTCGCAATTACCCGCATGGCCGATTTATCGACATTGATCTGGTTGTTCAGATCCAGGCCATAGGGCAGGGACATCTCGAAGAGCAGCAGGTATTGAGCCGCGAGATCCCGTTCCTCGGGCAACTTGTACCAAGCCGAATCGTCGGCGTGCATGTTCTTGTTCAGGCGGCGGAAGATGTCCGTCAATGTCTGAACGTGCACGACGCCAGGCTGCTCGCGTAGCCAATTGTCGAAGGCATCGATCCGCTGCAGATATTCCGGCTCACTGATACCGCCAGGACCCGTCGCCGGGAGCGACCATTGCAACTGGTAAATCCCGGACAAGTTTTCCATCGCGAAGTCCGTATCGGTGCGGAACTGGATGGATTCGTCAAAATATCCGACGAAATCGTCGTTCACGGCCGTCCGCGGCACCATGGCGCCAAGGCCAACTGCCAGGGCGATAGTCGAGAAGAGCACCGGCCGCCGGTTGCGGATTACAAACTCGGCAAAATGCTCCATGCCGGTGATCTTGCCGTCCGATTGCGCCTTCGTTCGCAGCGGCAAGACGGCCATCAGGGCCGGCAGGAATAGGATCGAATAGGCCCAGGCGGCGGCGACCCCCATCGAGGTGATGTTGCCCAGATGGGCGAACGGGGGAGCATCACTGAAATTCAGGCTCGAGAAGCCGATGATCGTGGTCAGGCTGGTCAGGAACACCGGACCGAAGTTGATGCGCATGGCCTCGACGATCGCCGCGCGCTTTTCCATGCCGTGGCGCATGGCCTTGAACATGGAGACCAGAATGTGGATCGAATCGGCGATGGCGATGGTCAGGATGACCGTTGGGGCCACGGAGGACGGCGGCGTTAAGCGGATACCGAACCAGCCGGCCAGGCCCATCGCCGTAGCGGCGGATAGGCCGATAACCAGAAGTGTGGCGAAGGTGCCCGAGACCGAGCGCAGGAACAGCACCATCATCAGGAGCAAGACGCCGTACATCATCGGCACCAACGTGCCCATGTCCTTGATGCTGGCCTCGAAGAAGGCCGAGTTCAGGGCCACCAAGCCGGTCAATGCCACCCGTGCACCGGGGTGTTCGGCTTGGAACTTGGCGGCCAGATCCCGCGCATAGACCATGACGGCGGGAATCTCTTCCACATTCTTCTGCGGCAGGGTGACGGTCACATTGACGTTGGTGGTAGTGCCATCGGGCGAAATCGTGCGGTCGATAAGCAGCGGCTCGCTCATGGCGACCGCACGGACCTCGGCAATGGTCGCCGCATCCAGTGTCGCCGACGCCGGCACCAAGTCGCGTACGGTCAGATCGTCGCCATCGGCATAGCTGTGCTGGAAGTTGGTCAGGCTATCCACGCGGGTGGAGAAGGGAATCTTCCACGCGGCTTCCGTCAAATCGCGGATGGAGGCCAGCAGCTCCGGCGTGAAAATCTCGCCTTCGGCCGGCTTGATGACAAAGCTGATATTGTCGTCCTTGGAATAGACCCGCTGCATGGTCTCGAAAGCTTCCAGCTGCGGGTTACCGCTGCTAAAAAATATCCGGTAATCCGAGGCAAAGCCGAGAAAGCGGCCACCGGAGGCGGCGGCGAAGGCGGCAACGAGGCACAGAAGAATCACGGCCCAGCGCCAGCGGATGACCCATTGGGTAAAGGCCACCGCAAAGGCGTCGGAGAACAGGCCCTGGCGGGGGGGTGTTGGGGTGGGCCCACCGGACCGGTTGCCGGAGGCCGAATTGCTGGTACCAGACGTCATGGTCGAGATCCCCTCTGTGCCCGTTCGTTTTTATGGCGGTTTAATGAACGCTCAAGGCTTGCTTTTCGCGCCGGAAACAGTCATTCTACCAGACTGTACGGTTTAGTATAGTTGGACTGTACGGTCTAGTCCAGACCCGAAATGCGCGAGGTGGACAGTATGACGGCACAGAATGCGCAGACCGAGATCGCCGCGGCATCGCCGTCGAAGCAGGAGCTGATCGTCAGCGCGGCCTGTAAGCTGTTCCTGACGGCCAGCTATGACGTGATCAGCATGGACGCGATCGCGGCAGAGGCAGGCGTCTCCAAGGCCACCGTCTATAGCCATTTCCAAAACAAGGAAGCCCTCTTCGCCGGCGTTATGCACAAAATGTGCGAGGAATCGAGTGGGCCGCAAGTAAGCGACGATCTGGCCGGCCCGCCGGAGGCGGTTCTGCGGACCATCGGCCTGGCAATTACGCACAAACTGATGGAACCGGAGATCATCTCGCTTTTCCGCACGGTGATCGCCGGTGTGACCCAATTCCCGGAGTTGGGCCGGACCTACTGGCAGGAAGGACCGGGGCGCGCCCGGGAACTGCTGGCAACTTATTTGACCGACTTGGCCCAACAGGAAGAGTTGGCCATGCCCGATCCGCATTTGGCGGCCATGCAGTTCATTGGACTTATCAGCGGTCCCTTCTTGCTGCCGTTGCTCCTGGGGGTGCGCGACGCGCCAACGCAATCCGAGGTCGACCGTGCCGTGGATAGCGCCGTCGCCATCTTCCTGGCGAACCTGCGGCTAAAATAAAGCGGTACATCATCGGTTCTCTTGGCCTGAAGGCAGCGACCTGATAGGTCATACCCATGCGCAATCTTGAACTTCCCGGCCGTTCGCCCGTGCGTGCCTTGAATGGCATGGCGGCGACCTCGCACCCCCTCGCCACGGCAGCGGCGCTGGCGGTTTTGCGCGATGGCGGCAATGCCATGGACGCGGCGGTGGCCGCATGCGCCGTGCAGTGCGTGGTCGAGCCGCAGTCGACGGGTATCGGCGGCGATTGCTTTGTTCTCTATGCGCCGAGCGGTGGCGCCGAGGTTGTCGCCTTCAACGGCTCCGGCCGGGCGCCGGCGGCGGCGAACGCCGCTTGGTACCGGGAGCGTGGGATCGAGACCATTGCGCAGCAATCGCCGCACGCGGTGACCATCCCCGGTGCTGTCGATGCCTGGGCGCAGTTGCTGGCCGATCATGGCAGCCGCGAGTTGGGAGAGCTTCTGCAGCCGGCCATATCCTATGCGCGCGACGGCTATCCCGTTCATGACCGGGTCGCCGCCGATTGGGCGGCCTCACACGATCTGTTGCGCCGTGACGTAACGGCGGCACGGACATTTCTGCCCGGCGGGGCGCCGCCGCGCGTGGGCGATGTGCATAAACAGCCGGCGCTGGCAGCGACCCTGGAGCGCATCGCCGTGCGTGGCCGCGATGGGTTCTATAGCGGGCCGGTGGCCGATGACATGGTTGCTTACCTGCGCGGTCTGGGCGGGTTGCACACCGCGGACGACTTCGCGGCAGCGCGCGGCGAGTATGTCACGCCGATCAAGACCGCGTATCACGGCCACGATGTCTACGAATGCCCACCGAACGGACAAGGGTTGGTGGCGTTGGAGATATTGAACATCCTCGCTGGCGCGTTCACCGGCATGGACGATCCGCTTTCCGCCGAGCGCCTGCATTTGGAGATAGAGGCGGCGCGCCTGGCCTACCGCGACCGCGATGATCTGATCGCCGATCCGGCGCAAGTCGATGTGCCGGTCGATGTGCTGCTCTCGGCGGATCATGCGGCGCGCCTGCGGGAGTGTATCCGGCCCGACAAGGCCATGGCCGATCTGCCGCCAAGCCTATTCCCGGTGCATGCGGATACGGTCTATCTGTGTGTCGTCGACCGCGACCGCAACGCGGTTAGCTTTATCAACTCCATTTTCCATTCCTTCGGCAGTGGCTTGGTTAGTCCGAAGACCGGCGTGGTCTTGCAAAGCCGTGGGCATAGCTTCAACACCGATCCGGCGCATCCGAATTGTATCGCACCGGGCAAGCGGCCCATGCATACGATCATCCCCGGCATGGTGGTCAAGGACAGCCACGCGGTCATGCCGTTCGGCGTCATGGGCGGTCAATACCAGGCCATGGGTCACGCACATTTCCTGAGCAATCATTTCGACTTCGGCCTCGACCTGCAGGAGGCCATCGATTTACCGCGTGTCTATGCGCCGCCCATGGGCCCCGTGGAGGTGGAAAGCGGTGTGCCGGCCGAGAGTCTCGATGGCCTCAAGACGCGCGGTCATACGATAGCGCGCTCCGAAAAGCCGATCGGCGGTGCCCAGGCGATTGCCATCGATCGGCAGACCGGAACGCTGACTGGCGCCTCCGACCCGCGCAAGGATGGCTGCGCCCTGGGTTACTAGGGCTGCCATGGCAACACATCGCATAGCCGCTATTCCCGGCGATGGCATCGGCGCCGAAGTGGTGGCCGCGGGCATCGAGGTGCTCGGCGTTCTGCAGGAACGCACACCGGGCCTGAGCCTGACTTTCGAGTCGTTTCCCTGGGGCTCCGACTTTTACCGTACCCATGGCCGCATGATGCCGGAGGATGGCCTGCGCCGCCTCAAAGGCTTCGACGCGATCTATTTCGGCGCCGTGGGTGACCCGGACCTGCCCGATCACGAGACCTTGTGGGGCCTGCGCCTGGCGATCTGCCAAGGCTTCGATCAATACGCCAACGTGCGCCCGGCGCGGGTCCTGGCGGGGGTGCCATGCCCCCTGGTTGGCGTCGGTCCGGGCGATCTGGATTGGATCATCGTGCGCGAAAATTCCGAGGGGGAATATTCGGGCGCCGGCGGCCGGGTGCATCGCGGTTTGGCGGAAGAGGTGGCCGTCGAAACCTCGGTCTTCACGGCCGCCGGGGTGCGTCGCATCATGCGCTTTGCTTTCGCCCTGGCGCACAACCGGCCGCGCCGGCATCTGACTTGCGTCACCAAGTCGAATGCACAGCGGCACGGCATGGTGCTCTGGGATGAGATTTTCGCCGAGACAGCGCGCGAGTTTGCTGATGTAACCACCGACAAGATGCTGGTCGATGCCATGACCACGCGCATGGTGCTCAAGCCGCGCAGCCTGGACGTGGTGGTGGCCAGCAATCTGCACGCCGATATTCTCAGCGATCTGGCCGCGGCCCTTTCCGGTAGCCTGGGTCTGGCACCCACGGCGAACCTGAACCCGGAGCAGAGCTTTCCCTCCATGTTCGAGCCGATCCACGGCTCCGGCTTCGACATTGCCGGCAAAGGCATTGCCAATCCCATCGGTGCCTTTTGGAGCGCGGCCATGATGCTGGATCACCTGGGCGAGGGGCCGGCGGCGGCGACCTTGCTCGGCGCTATCGAGCAGGTGTTGGCCGGCCGGCGGGTTATGCCCGCGGACCTGGGTGGCCAGGCGACCACGGCCGAGGTAACGGTTGCCGTCTGCGGCGTCCTGCGCGGTGCCAATCTCTAGCCGGTGTTGCAAGGCCGTTGGACCTTGATTACGGTGCGCCGAACGCAAAAAGGGAGTCCAACGCCATGCCGCTTATTGCGGAGCGTCTGTCGAGAATTAAACCATCACCGACCATCGCCATCTCGCAGAAGGCGCGCGAGTTGCAAGCCGCCGGGCGAGATGTCATTGGCCTGGGCGCCGGAGAGCCGGATTTCGACACGCCCGATAATATCAAGGAAGCGGCGATTGCCGCTATCCGTCGTGGCGAGACCAAGTACACCAACCCGGATGGCACGCCCGAGCTAAAGGCGGCAATCTGCGCCAAGTTCAAGCGCGAGAACGGTCTGGACTATACGCCCGACCAGGTGACCGTCGGCACCGGCGGCAAGCAAGTCATCTACAACGCCTTCATGGCGACCTTGAACGCCGGCGACGAGGTGATCATCCCGGCGCCCTTCTGGGTATCCTATCCGGATATGGCCCTGTTGGCCGAGGGTGAGCCGGTGATTGTCCCGTGCTCGCAGAACAACGGCTTCAAGCTGCGGCCTGAGGATCTGGAAGCGGCGATCACGCCGCGCACGCGCTGGATCATTCTCAACAGCCCATCGAATCCGACCGGGGCGGCGTACACGCACGACGACATGAAGGCGGTGACCGACGTGCTCATGCGGCACGAACACGTCTGGGTGCTCACCGACGATATGTACGAGCATCTGGTCTATGACGATTTCAAGTTCGTCACCCCGGCGCAAGTGGAGCCGGGGCTCAAGGACCGGACGCTGACCATGAACGGCGTTTCCAAGGCCTATTGCATGACCGGCTGGCGCATCGGTTATGGCGGCGGCCCGGCGGAGTTGATCAAGGCCATTGCCAAGATTCAATCGCAGAGCACCTCGAACCCGTCGTCGATCAGCCAGGCGGCGGCCGTAGAGGCGTTGAACGGGCCGCAAGATTTTATCCCGGCCCACAACGAGGTCTTCAAGCAGCGCCGCGACTTGGTGGTCGAGATGCTGAACAAATGCCCGGGGCTGCACTGCCCGACGCCGGAAGGGGCTTTCTATGTGTATCCTTCTTGCGCAGGCACCATCGGCAAGACGACGCCCGACGGCAAGAAGATCGAATCGGATAGCGACTTCGTCACCTATCTTCTGGAATCCGCCGAGGTGGCTGCCGTGCAGGGCGAAGCCTTCGGTCTGTCACCTTATTTCCGCATCTCCTATGCCACCGCCACCGAGGTGTTGGAGGAGGCCTGCACGCGTATCAGGCGCGCCTGCGAGGCCCTGAAATAGAGTTGCCGGACCAGACCTAGTCCGGTTCCTTATTCGTTCCAGCCTGGATGCCCCGGCGTTTACCATCGCGTCCCCGGAATCCCGCCGACCCGTCCATCCAGGGGCGTTTTCTGTTGCCGCATCGGCGGGAGTTTGAAAACATGGTTCCAGGCGGGGCGTCAGAGCCCTCGACGGGCCGGCCCTTGCATCGTCAATCGGCGGATAGACGGGAGGGACGAATGACGGATAGGGAGGTACCTGCGGCGCGCTGCGCCGTGCTCGTTGGGCCCTATACCAGTGGCAAGACCACGCTGCTGGAGGCTATGTTACACGTAGCCGGGGCGACTCACCGCAAGGGATCGATTATCCAGGGTAATACGGTTGGCGACGCCTCGGCCGAGGCGCGGCACCGGCAGATGAGCACCGAGCCCAACTTCGCTAATTGTGAGTATTTGGGCGAGCATTGGTCGGTGGTCGACTGTCCTGGCTCGGTCGAGTTGATGCACGACCGCAATACCGCCCTGATGGCGGCGGATGTGGCCGTTATCGTTGCCGAGCCCGAAGTCGGCCGCGCCCTGACCTTGGCGCCGCTGTTCAAGATGCTCGACGATTTCAAGATTCCGCACATTCTATTCGTCAATAAGATGGACAAGGCGACCACGCGGGTGCGCGAGTTACTCGAGGCCTTGCAGTCCGTCTCGTCGCGGCCGCTGGTGCTTCGGCAGGTGCCGATTCGCGATGGCGAACAGGTAACCGGCTTTGTCGATCTGGCGAGCGAGCGTGCCTACAAATATGGCAGCGAATCGCCGTCCGAACTGATCGAGTTGCCGGAGGGAATCAAGGCGCGCGAAGGTGAGGCACGGCAGGAGATGCTCGAATCCCTGGCCGACTTCGACGATACGCTGCTCGAACAGCTTATCGAGGACAAGGTCCCGGCGACGGGCGACATCTATGAGCAGCTGACCAAGGATCTGCAACAGGATCTCATCGTTCCGGTGCTCTTTGGCTCGGCGGAGTCGAGCCATGGCATCACCCGCCTGTGGAAAGCACTGCGCCACGAAGCGCCGACACCGGCGGAGACCGCGGAGCGCCTGGGCGTGGCTTTGGACGGCGAACTGGCCGCGTCGGTTGTTCGGGTGCTGCATCAATCGCATACCGGCAAGGTCGGTGTTGCGCGTATCTGGCACGGCAGCGTCAGCGACGGCATGAACATCGGCGACGAGCGCATCTCCGGGCTGTATCGGATGATGGGGACTGAGCACCAGAAGGTCGCGGAGGCGGGTGTTGGCGATTTGGTCGCCCTTGGCCGCATGGAATCACCACAGACCGGCGATTTGCTGACGGCTGCGGGCCCCAACCGGGATTCGGGTATGCTCTGGCCGAAGACACCGAAGCCGGTATTCGCTCAGGCCATTGTGCCAAAGAACCGGCAGGACGAAGTCAAGCTGACCGGCAGCATTGCCAAGTTGATCGAGGAAGACGGCTCGTTCGTTCTCGAACACAACGCCGATACCAGACAGATGTTGCTGTGGGGGCAGGGAGAGATTCACCTGCAGATCGCCCTCGAACGGTTGAAGAGCCGATATAACGTCGAAGTCGAGGTCGAGCGGCCGCAAACTGCGTACAAGGAGACCATCCGCAAAGGCGTTCGCCAGCATTCCCGCTTCAAACGGCAAAGCGGCGGGCATGGGCAGTTTGGCGACGTACACGTGGAGATTCAGCCGTTGCCGCGCGGTGAAGGTTTCCGCTTCAACGACAAGATCGTCGGCGGCTCCGTTCCGAAGCAATACATTCCGGCGGTGGAACACGGTGCCAAGGAATACCTGCAGCGCGGGCCGTTGGGCTTTCCCGTGGTCGACGTGGAGGTGACCCTGTACGACGGTCAATACCACTCGGTGGATAGCTCGGATCAGGCGTTCAAGACCGCCGGCCGTCTGGCCATGTCCGAGGGCATGCCGAATTGCGCCCCGGTTTTGCTGGAGCCGGTTTACGGCGTGACCATCTCCGTCCCGTCCGATTTCACCGCCAAGACCCACGGTCTGATCAGCGGCCGGCGGGGGCAGATATTGGGCATGACACCCAAGTTAGGCTGGGAGGGTTGGGACGAGGTCAGTTGCAACATGCCACAGGCGGAACTTGCGGATTTGATCATCGAGTTGCGGTCGTTGACGTTCGGCGTCGGTAGCTTCGAATGGCGCTTCGACCACCTGCAGGAACTTACCGGCAGGCTCGCGGAACAGGTGATTCAGTCGCGGCAGGAAGCAGCGGAACATTAGCCGGCGGACCGGCGGCGAAGGGGGGTAATGTATGTCGAGCGAGTCTCTGCACGCGCCGCGGGAGCGGTTGAGCGAGGAAACCCTAACCTTGCACCAAGCCATCACCTCGTTGATCGAGGAGATGGAGGCGGTGGATTGGTACCGCCAGCGGGCGGACGATTGCGAGGACCCGAGCTTGCGCGAAATCCTGCTGCACAACATGCGCGAGGAGATGGAGCACGCCTGCATGGTCCTCGAATGGATGCGGCGGAATAACGAGGATTTCGCCGAGCAGGTCGATGATTTCCTCTATCGGGATGGCGAAATCGTCGGCCACGGGGACTGATTCGGCGGGATTCGGGGCTATCCGGCCGGTGCTCGCGTTTCGTTGATTTGCCAGGGACGTTGCGACTCCTTAACTGGGACCGGAGATTATAGTCCGCTACCTATGGGAGAGCCGTCATGCTGATCAAGGTCAAACGGGGCTGGGAGTTGCCTGACTCCACGGCAACGCCGGAAGATGTCTTCCACAACCGCCGGCGCCTGCTCAAGGCGGCCGCTGCCGGTCCTATCCTGCTGGCGGCGCCCGCACTTTTGGCCGGCTGCGACGAGGCGCCGAGCCCAAGCGCGCAGACGGCGGCCGTTGGGACCAGCGATGCCGCCGGCGAGGCGGACCCGTCCGCCTCGCTCTATCCTGTGGAGCGTAATCCGCGCTTTGTTCTGGACCGCGATATTACGCCCGAGGAACTGGCCACCACATACAACAACTTCTACGAATTCGGTTCGTCCAAGAATGTTTGGAAGAAGGCGCAGAATCTGCCGCTTCGTCCCTGGCGCGTGGCGATTAGCGGCATGGTCGAAAAACCCATGGAGCTGGAGATCGACGACTTATTGGCGAAGATGCCGTTGGAAGAGCGGCTATATCGGCACAGATGCGTCGAGGCCTGGTCGATGGCCGTGCCGTGGAGCGGTTTTCCGCTGAAAGCCCTGGTCGAACTGGCGCGGCCGTTGGGTTCGGCGAAGTATCTGAAGATGGTCACCTTCCAGAATGCGGACGTGGCGGGCGGGCAGAAAGCCTCCTGGTATCCCTGGCCGTATGTGGAGGGGCTGACCCTGGCCGAGGCCACCAACGAGCTGGCCTTTATCGCCACTGGCCTCTATGGCAAGCCCGTGCCGAAGCAAAATGGCGCACCCTTGCGCCTGGCGGTGCCGTGGAAATACGGTTTCAAGTCGGTGAAAAGTATCGTGACCTTCGAGTTCACCGACCAGCGACCGCGCACGTTCTGGGAGGAGATTCAGGCCAGCGAGTACGGATTCTGGGCCAACGTAAACCCGAACGTGC
>JAJFGP010000044.1 GCA_021776055.1 Kiloniellaceae bacterium | reverse complement strand
GGGATGTCGGCCATGGCCGCCGGCAGAATGCCGCCCGAGGCACCGCCCGGCAGATAGGCCTTGAAGGTGTGTCCCTCGGTCATGCCGCCGCAGTGATTATCGATCAACTCGCGTGCCGTCAGGCCGGCGGGGGCGAGTTTTACGCCGGGCTTCTTCACCCGGCCGGAAACGGAGTAACTGCGCAAACCCTTGCTGCCATTCGCCCCCTGGTCGGCAAACCAAGCCGCGCCCTTGCTCAGAATCTCCGGCACCCAGTGCAGGGTCTCGACATTATTGACCAGGGTCGGCCGACCGAAGATGCCGTTCTGGGCGACATAGGGCGGGCGGTGTCGGGGCAGGCCGCGCTTGCCTTCGATCGATTCGATCATCGCCGACTCTTCACCGCAGATATAGGCACCGGCGCCGCGGCGCAGATGCACGGTCGTATGCGATGTCAGGCTGGCGGCGTCCAAGGCGGTGATCGCGTCGCGCAAAATTTTCCGCGCCGCCGGGTATTCGTCGCGCAGGTAGATGTAGATGGCTTCGGCCTCCACCGCCCAGGCGGCGATCAGGGCGCCCTCGAGGAAGCGGTGCGGGTGTTGCTCCAGGTACAGGCGGTCCTTGAAGGTGCCGGGCTCGCCCTCGTCGGCGTTGACGGCGACGTAACGGGGCTTCGGCGCATCGCGGACAAAGGTCCACTTGCGGCCGCTGGGGAAACCGGCGCCGCCCAGGCCGCGCAGGCCCGCGTTGTCCAGGGTTTCGATAGCCTGCTCGACCGTCAATCGTCCGGCCAGGCAATCGGCGAGGCAGCCATAGCCGCCCTCGGCTTGGTACGCCGCCAGGTCTTGGTGGGGGGGGATTTCGGGGTCGGTTTGCCCGCCTTGCACCGCCTTGGCCACGGTCTCGATGGTCGCATGGCCGATCTGCCGGTGACCGACCTCGACTGCCGGGGCGGCATCGCAATGGCCCATGCAGGGTGCGCGCACCACCCGGACTGAAGCGCCGACGGCATTCGGCAAACCCGCCAGCAAGGCCTGGGCCCCCATCATCTCGCACGTCAGGCTATCGCAAACCCGGATAGTCAGGGGCGGGGGGGCATCTTCGCCGTCGAGGACGATGTCGAAATGGGCATAGAAGGAGGCCACTTCGAAGACCTCGGCCATGGGCAGGCCCATCTCGACGGCCAGCGCTTGCAGGTGCCGGGCGGACAGGCAGTGGTAGTGGTCCTGGATCAGATGCAGATATTCGATCAGCAGGTCGCGTTGGCGCGGTTGCACGCCCAGCAGGGTCCGCACCTCGTTCTGCGCCGCCAGGTCGAGTTGGCGCCCCTTCGGGAAGGGGAGCCCCTTGCGCCGGCCCGATCCCGGATGAATCTTTCGTTCCAAAGGACGCTCATCGCGCCCATCGCCCTTCGCCATTCCTCAGCCTCGCCGTTTTCCCTTTGTTCGCTGGCCGTTATAGCACCCACACCAGCGCGGTACACTGGCCGATGCGACGTGGTCAGGTCGCGAGACGACGCCCTATGGCTGGTCGTCGCCAACGATTTCAAGGGTCACCGACGCGCCATTGATGAGAAGTTTGCCGGCATGTTCGAAATTGACGGTGATGCGCTGGCCAATGACCGACTGAACCTGGCCGAGGCCCCAGTCCGGCTTGGCCGGGTGGCGGACGTATACACCTGGTGCAAGATCCTCGGTCATCGGTCGCTCGGCATTGCAATTTGGCGCGCTCGGGACGCGAATCTGTTAACGAGGACCTGCTATCGAGTGTGGCGCCGAACGGGGATAATGGAGGGAAGCCGATGGATGTGCAAATAGACCTGCGGGTGGCCGAGCTGCTGGCGTCACGCTTGTGTCATGACTTGGTCGGGCCGATTGGGGCGGTCAACAACGGCATGGAATTGATCGAAGACGAAGACCCTAGCATGATCGATGAGGCGTTGAAGCTTACCGCCACCAGCGCCCAGCAAGCGGCTAATACGCTTCAATTTTTTCGATTGGCCTATGGCATGGCCGGGGGCCGGGTCGGCGGCGACCTGAGCGAGCTGCGCGATCTGGTGACCCGGTATCTTGGGTCGGGCAAGGCCTCGCTCGGCTGGTCGGTGCAGACAGACCCGGCCGGGGCGCCTGAAAGTCTGGGTAAGCTGGTGCTGAATATGGTCGCCTTGGCTGCCGAAACCCTCCCCAAGGGAGGCGAGGTGAGCGTTGCCGTGAGCCCGGGTGCCACCGGGTTGGAAGTCTCCGTCACCGCCGCCGGACCGGGGGCGAAGCTACGCGAGGAAACCGCGCCTGCCCTGAATCCCGACGTTCCCGTGGGCGATCTGACACCGCGCAATGTGCAAGGCTATTTCACCCGTATTCTGGCTCGCCGGGCAGGCAGCGACCTGACGGTCGATACGGCGCAGTCCGAACGCGTGGTGGTCAGCGCTATATTGCCGGCCTGATCGTCGACTGACCCTCCCGTATGGCCGGTCCGGAGAAGAGCCCGCCATTCCCATGTTTTGAGCGGATATATAGCCGGCTGACCTGCCGGCGCATCTCAGGTCGCCCAGTTTTTCCGGTGCTGCCCCGACCTCCCGTGCCACCCCAGGTTTATCGCAAAGTCTCGATTGACATGCACCTTGCCGTTCGTTATTAATTGCGAATGCGTCGCAATCGCATAATATGCGAGAACCCGAATGGGTGATCGGAGGAGCCTCGATGGGAGAGGCGGTGTGGCATTCTTTCACCGGCGCGTTGCCGTTGGCCGTGTGTCCACCAGCGCCTGAATGCGCCCACCTTGGCACCGGCTTTCGAAAGACCTTGGATTGGCTTATGCATGATATTGCGATTGCGGTAATGACTCGGATAGCGGCGCGCAGAAACGTGCGCCACATAGGATCAGGAGAAACGTGATGCGTTCTATTTTTCACGGATGGCCGATGGCGGCGATCGTGACTGCGCTATTGGCGTATGGGCTCCCTGGTGCCTCCGTCGTTGGGGCCGAAGAGCAGGTGCTGAACCTTTACACCTCGCGCCACTATCAGACCGATGAGGCGCTTTACAGCGGCTTCACGAAGGAAACAGGCATAAAGATCAATAGGATCGAGGGTAAGGATGATGCCCTGATCGAACGGATCAAAAGCGAGGGTGCCAACAGTCCGGCAGTTGTGTTGATCACCGTCGATGCCGGGCGCCTGTGGCGTGCCGAGCAGGCGGGGCTGCTGCGGTCACTGCGCTCGAAGGTTCTGGAGGAGCGGGTGCCGGCAAGCCTGCGGCATCCCGACGGGCAGTGGTTCGGCTTTTCGCAACGGGCGCGGCTGATCTTCTACGATAAGAAACGAATTCAGGCGGGCGAGATTGAAACCTATGAAGACCTGGCGGATCCCAGGTGGCGTGGCGAGGTGTGTATCCGGTCAAGCGGCAATATCTATAACCTCTCATTGCTCGGCTCGATGATCGCGGCCGATGGCGAGGCGGCAGCGGAGGCTTGGGCTACGGGCGTCGTGGCAAACTTTGCCCGCGCGCCGCAGGGCGGTGATACCGATCAAATCCGGGCGGTTGCCGCTGGCGAGTGCGGTATTGCCGTGGCGAATTCATACTACTACGCGCGGCTCCTCAGGAGCAGCAAGGACAGCGACCGCGCGGCGGCTCAGGCTGTGGGCGTCGTCTTCCCCAACCAAAAAGGCAGAGGGACGCATATCAACATATCCGGTGGCGGGGTTCTAAAGGCCGCGCCCCATCCGGACGCCGCGGTGCGTTTTCTTGAATACTTGGCGAGCGACGAGGCCCAACGCTTCTTCTCCGCCGGCAACAACGAGTACCCGGTAGCCGTTGGTGTGGCTCCGAACGCGACACTCTCCGCCCTCGGGGACTTCAAGGCGGATACGCTGAATGTCGCTAGTCTTGGTGAGAACCAACCCCTGGCTCAGCGGATCTTCGATCGAGCCGGCTGGCCTTAAAACCGCGCGGGGTCGGGAGATGGGGCGCCGGGTCGCGACCGGGCAATCGCTCGGCTGAGCAGGATCAACGGCAAGATCCCAACGGCGACAATGGCCAGTGAGGCCGTGGATGATTCGGTCAGGCGTTCGTCCGAGGCCAGGTTGTAAGCCTGCACGGCCAGGGTATCGAAGTTGAAGGGTCGCATGATTAGGGTCGCCGGAAGTTCCTTCATCACGTCGACGAAGACCATCAGGCCCGCGGTCAACAGGCTGCCCCACATGAGCGGGGCGTGTACCCGTACCAAGGTCGCCCCCGGCCCGTGGCCAAGGCTGCGGGCCGCGTCGTCCATCGATGGTTTGATCTTGCCCAAGCTGGCCTCGACAGCATTCAGCGAGACGGCCAGGAACCGCACGAGGTAGGCAAAGACCAGAGCGGCGATGGAGCCGGTCAGCAGCAACCCCGTCGACACCCCGAATTGCGCGCGCATCCAGGCGTCCAGGGCATTGTCGAACAGGGCAAAGGGGATGAGCACGCCGACGGCGATGACGGTCCCCGGTACCGCGTAGCCCATGGCGGCGATCCGGTTCGCGGCAAGGCTAAGGCGATCGGGCCGCAGCCGGACACTATAGGCCATGACCACCGCAAGCAGCACGGCGAGCGCCGCGGTAACCGTCGCGAGCGTAAAGCTATTGAAAGCCAACAGGACAAAGCGCGCGCCAAACTGATTGTCGCCGGCCTGCAATGTCATGGACACGAGTATGGCCACCGGCAGCAGGAATCCGAGGGCAAGCGGCAGGAAACAGAAAACCATGGCCACGGCGGCGCGCCATCCGGTCAGGGGATAGCCGGGCAGGCGTTGGTATCGGCCGGAGGTATGAAAGTATCGGGCTCGGCCGCGACTGGTCCGCTCAAGAACAAGAACCATGAGCACGAAGGTGAGCAGAATCGCGGCCAATTGTGCCGCCGCGACGCGGTCGCCCATCGAAAACCAAGTGCGTACGATACCCGTGGTGAAGGTCTGTACGCCGAAGAACGAAACTGTCCCGAAATCCGCGATGGTCTCCATCAACGCGAGCGATATTCCCGCGGCTATGGCTGGCCGGGCCAGTGGCAACGCCACGCGAAAGAAGCTCGCCCAAGGGCCGCAACCCAAGGTACGGCTTACCTCAAGGGCGCAAACCGACTGCTCCAAGAAGGCGGCACGGGCAAGTAGGTACACATAGGGATAGAGGACCAGGGTCAGCATGACGATGGCGCCGCCCAGCGAGCGAATTTCCGGGAACCAATAATCGCGTGGCCCCCATCCCATCACCTCGCGCAGCAGGCTTTGCACCGGCCCGCTGAACTGAAGAAAGTCCGTGTAGACATAGGCCATGACATAGGCCGGAACCGCGAGCGGCAGGATCAACGCCCATTCGAAGATCCGGCGGCCGGGAAAGTGGCACATGGTAATCAGCCAGGCTGTGCCAATACCGCCAATAAGAACGCCGGTGCCGACGCCAAGCACTAACCACAGGGTGTTCGTCAAATAGCGGGGCAGAACGGTCGCTGTTAGATGCTGCCACACGTCACCACTGGGCACGAAGACGTTTGCCAGAACACTGATGACAGGGATCGCGAACAGCGCCGCGATCGCGAGGGCTGACCAGGTGAGGACACTGCCTCGCCGCCACGGCAGCCCGCGCGCGCGCGGGGGTGGCAGCGATTCGATCGGGGGCAGGCCATGTGTGGTGGCGGTCACGGTTCCTGTTTCTCTGTTTGCAGTGGTATTGGTCAAGAGTTTTCGGCGACGGGTCGCGCGCCGCAATTTTGTTGCAAACGGTTATCATTCGCAACCCCGAGTGTCCGGACACGTCAGAAGGGCACGTTGGAGAGGGTCTTTCGCACATGTCGCAAAGGCCCAGAAAAGCAACCTATTCGGGAGATTTGGCTCGAAATTCCCGTATCGCGAGCTATGCCGATAGCGCTGTAAGGGCCGCAAAGCGGCACAGTAAGCAGTTATTAATGTCTTTTTGTCACTCTGCCCTAGCAAATTGCCGTTTGGTTAACAGGCGGCGTACGCCCGAAAGCGGCGGGCAATCGAAATACAACCGCAGGTGTGGTGATGGACGATCTCCTAAGCGAGTTCCTGACCGAGACGAATGAGGGCCTGGCGGTCCTGGACGTCGAGCTGGTCAAGCTTGAGCAGAACCCCAACGATGTCGAATTGCTCAGCAGCATCTTTCGGCTCATGCACACGATCAAGGGAACTTGCGGGTTCTTGGGCCTGCCGCGTCTTGAGTCGGTCGCGCATGCGGGCGAGAACATTATGGACAAGTTCCGCTCGGGCGATCTGGTCGTCACCCCGGGTGGGGTGTCTCTCATTCTCGAATGCCTCGACCAAATTCGCGTCCTGCTGGTGACGCTGGAGCAAACGGAATCCGAGCCCGAGGGTGAAGACACCGACCTCATCGCCCGCTTGAACGCGGCCGCAGAGGCTGGCGGGGGTTCGAACGACGAGGCGAGTGCCGAGGACCTCGAAGCGGCGTTTGCAGCCGCATCGGTCGCTGCACCCACCGAAGACACGCCCGCCGAGGCGCCGGCAGCGGCAGAACCGGTTGCCGAGGCCGAGGCAGCGCCCGCCGAGACGGTGGAGCCCAAGAAAGTCGAGGAGCCGAAGCCGGAGCCGGAGCCGAAGAAGGCCGCTGCTACTCCCGCGCCTGCTGCCAAGTCCGAAGAATCATCGGTCGCGAATCAGACGATTCGCGTGCATGTGGATTTGCTCGAGAACCTGATGACCATGGTTTCCGAACTCGTGCTGACGCGAAACCAGTTACTGCAAATCCTGCGCGGTCAGAAGGACAGCGAATTCGCGGCGCCGTTGCAGCGCCTCAACCACGTTGTGTCAGAGTTGCAAGAGGGCGTTATGAAGACCCGAATGCAGCCGATTGGGAACGCCTGGGCCAAACTGCCGCGTATCATCCGTGATCTGTCCATCGAATTGGGCAAAAAGATCGATCTGGTGATGAAGGGCGCGGACACCGAGCTCGACCGGCAGGTTCTTGAACTGATCAAGGATCCGTTGACGCATATAGTCCGGAACTCGGCGGACCACGGCCTGGAGACCACTGAAGGTCGCATCGAGGCCGGCAAGCCGGAGGTCGGCAAGGTCATCCTCGAAGCATTCCACGAGGGCGGCCATATCATCATTCGGATTTCCGACGATGGCCGCGGGCTTGCCGCCGAGAAGATCAAGAAGAAGGTGATCGATAACGGCTTGGCCACAGAGGCCGAGTTGGAGACGATGACCGAGCAGCAGATCCAAAGGTTCATTTTCAAGCCCGGGTTCTCAACGGCCGCCGTGGTTACGTCCGTCTCCGGGCGCGGTGTCGGCATGGACGTTGTGCGGACCAACATCGAGAAGATCGGCGGCACGATCGACTTGAGCTCGGTCGAAGGTAAAGGAACGACGCTGACGATCAAGATCCCGCTGACCTTGGCCATCGTGTCGGCCTTGATTGTCGCGTGTGCCGGTGAGCGATTTGCGATCCCGCAGATCAGTGTCCTCGAACTGGTTCGGGCCGCGTCGAATTCGGACAATACCATTGAGCGCATCAACGGCACGCCGGTTCTGCGGTTGCGGAACCGGTTGCTGCCGCTGGTCAGCTTGCGCACTCTAATGCACCTCGATACTCCCGCCGAACCGACTAAAATCGATGTGGCAACGGACCAAGTGGACGCGCCCGAAGCAGAGGCCGGGGCCGGGGCCGGGGCCGAGGCCGAGGCAGAGGTCAAGGCAGAGGTCAAGGCAGAGGTTGCGGTTACGCCTGCACCCGCGGAAGCGGCCGAAAAGAGTGCCGACGATCAGTTCATTGTCGTTACCCAGGTCGGCAACTATACATTCGGGCTTATCGTCGACCGTGTCTTCGACACCGAGGAAATCGTCGTCAAGCCCGTCGCGCGCATTCTACGGGATATCCAGATGTTCTCGGGCAACACCATCTTGGGCGATGGCAGCGTCGTTATGATCCTCGATCCGAATGGGATTGCCGCGGCGACCGGCGAAGTTGAACTTGCTGAAGACGTTGACGACGCCGCGACGGAACGCCATGCGACCCGCGCCGGCGAGGCGGTTTCCATGCTGGTCTTCCGCGCCGTCGAGGAGGCACCAAAGGCTGTCCCGCTGAACCTCGTCGCGCGCCTTGAAGAGATCGATCTGACTAAAGTTGAAACTTCAGACGGCCAGTATGTTGTTCAATATCGTGGCCAAATCATGCCTTTGATTCAGATGGAAGGCGCCGAGGGCCTGAAGGAGAAGGGCCGTCAGCCGGTTCTGGTATTCGCCGACAACGACCGCGTGATGGGTTTGGTCGTCGATGAGATCGTCGACATCGTCGAAGACCGGGTCAAAGTGGAGTTAAAATCGAAGCGGACCGGATATGTCGGCAGTGCCGTGATTGCCGGGCGGGCCACGGATATTGTCGATGTTGGCCACTATCTGACGAACGCGCTGAATGACTGGTTCGGTGGTGAATCGACCGAGGCGTTCGAGGACGCGAACGGCAGTCGAGTATTGCTAATCGATGACAGCCCATTCTTCCGCAATCTTCTTTCACCGCTGCTTTCTGTCGCCGGTTATGACGTGACAGCTGTCGAAAGTGCTCACAACGCGCTCAAGCTTTGCGAGGACGGACAGGACTTCGATGTCATCATCTCCGACATTGAGATGCCGGGCATGAACGGCTTCGAGTTGGCGGAGGCGATCAAGAACAACACCCGCTGGAGCGATGTTCCTCTGGTGGCGTTGTCGTCCTTTGCCACACAGAAAGATTTTGCTCGCGGTCGGGCCGTCGGTTTCTTGGATTACGTGTCCAAAAGCGATCGAGAAACGCTTCTCAATACGCTGCACGATACCCTAAATGAGGTTCGAGGCGCGGCATGACACAAATGAGCGAGAAACAGTCCACCAAAGACGCTGATATGACGGACGGCGAGACCCAGGACTTCGTGACTTTCACGATAGCCGGTCAGCTCTTTGGCATTCCGGTGCTTCAGGTGCAGGATGTCCTAAGTTCCTATCAGATTACGCGCATCCCGTTGGCGCCACCGGAGATTGCAGGCTCGCTTAACCTGCGCGGCCGGGTCGTTACGGCGGTCGATGTCCGAATTCGCCTTGGACTAGAGCCGCGCGCTGAAGGTGCGGAAAGTATGAGCATCGTGGCCGAAACCGAGGGTGAGCTCTATAGCCTCATGGTGGATTCGGTTGGCGAAGTTCTGCCGCTATTGACTGGTAACCACGACCGCAATCCGCCAACCCTGGACGCCAAGCTGCGCGCCTATTCCGACGGAATCTATCGCCTCGATGATGGCCTATTGGTCGTCCTCGATGTGAAGCGGTTACTCGACTATGGCCACAAGAGTGCGGCCTAGTGACTAATTTCCGTAACCGACTTCGTAGGATGCACCCCGGAGTTTTGAGATGAAGACCTGCCTGATTGTCGACGACTCAAAGGTCGTGCGCATGGTTGCGCGCAAGATCCTCGAAGGCCTCAACTTCGAGATTGACGAAGCCGAAGACGGCCAGAAAGCCATCGACGCCTGCGTGCGAAACATGCCCAGGGCCGTTTTGCTTGACTGGAATATGCCGGTTAAGAGCGGGATCGAATTCCTTCGTGAGTTACGCGCCATGGCGGATGTCGATCAGCCGGTTGTCGTCTTCTGCACGACCGAAAATGACATGACGCATATTCAAGAAGCAATCGATGCGGGCGCTGACGAGTACATTATGAAGCCCTTCGACAGCGAAATCATCGAATCGAAATTCACTCAAGTTGGCCTTCTCTAGGGTATGGGCCCAAGTGTGGTGGCAGGTTGTCAGGTAGCAGTATGAACGATCCGTTCCGCGTCATGATCGTTGACGATTCCGCGGTTATTCGTGGGTTGCTTAAGCGCGCCCTGGAGTCCGATCCGGCGGTTACCGTCATCACTTCGGTGTCCAACGGCCAGCAAGCGCTGACGGCCGTTGTCAAACATGACGTGGAAATCATCGTCCTCGATATCGAAATGCCGGTCATGGATGGCATGACGGCTCTGCCGCTTCTGCTTAAAGCCAAGCCTGGCGTGCAAGTGGTCATGGCCTCGACCCTGACCCGCCAGAATGCCGAGATCAGCTTGCGGGCCATGAAAGACGGCGCCGCCGACTACGTTACAAAGCCGAGTTCTACAAGCGAGATCCACTCGGCCGATAGCTTCAAGCGCGAACTAGTCGACAAAATCAAAGCCTTGGCAGAGGCCGGCAGAGGCGGCCGCCGCGGGATAGTTGCGCGCGAGTCGCAGAAGCCCGCCGCTGGTACTGTGCCGCGTAAGGCTAGTGTCGTGCCTGCTCCCGCAAATCTGAAGCTGCGCCCAGCGCCGACGCAAATGCCTGACATAATTGCCATCGGTAGCTCCACCGGCGGACCGCAGGCGCTGTTCGAAGTGCTTGGCCACATCGGTGCCGATCTCAAGCAGCCCATTCTAATTACGCAGCATATGCCGGCTACGTTCACGGCATTGCTGGCCGAACACATCGAAAAGTCCTCGAAGATACCGGCCAGTGAAGCCAAGGACGGCGACGCCATCGTGCCGGGTCACATCTACGTGGCACCGGGCGAGCACCACATGACTGTCGAGCGCGGCGCGACAGGCAACATCATCAAGCTGAACACCGATCCACCAGAGAATTTCTGCCGGCCCGCGGTCGACCCCATGCTGCGCAGCATGGCGAAGATCTATGGCTCGCGAATGCTGGTGGTTATTTTGACTGGCATGGGTGCCGACGGACAGAAGGGCGCCGCCGTGGCGGTCGACGCCGGCGCATCGGTCATTGCTCAAGACGAGGCGACCAGTGTCGTCTGGGGCATGCCTGGTGCCGTGGCAACGGCGGGGCTGTGCTCGGCGATTCTGCCTCTGCCAGAGATCGCCCCCTATGTCCGCAAGCTCGCAATGAGGACCGCGGCATGAACGTCACAGATTTCGAAATGATCGCGCAGCTTTTGAAGACGCGCTCCGGCCTCGCCCTGAGCAAGGACAAGGCGTACCTCATAGAGAGCCGCCTCAACCCGGTCGCGCGCAAATGGAATTTCGCTGGCTTCGACGAGTTGGCCCAGGCAATCCGCGCCGGCAAGGATGAGGCGTTGCTGGTCGACGTTACCGAGGCGATGACCACCAACGAATCGTTCTTCTTCCGTGATCAGAAGCCATTCGATCAGTTCAACGAGTTGGTTCTGCCGCATATGCTCGAGCACCGGGCGGCCAAAAAGACCATCCGTATCTGGAGCGCGGCGTGTTCGTCGGGGCAAGAGCCATATACCCTCGCAATGCTCCTCAAGGAGAATGCGAGCAAGTTAGCCGGTTGGAAGGTCGAGATTGTCGCAACCGATCTTTCGCAGGAGATTCTCGACAAGGCCAAGGAAGGGCTTTATTCCCAGTTCGAGGTCCAACGCGGCCTGCCGATCAATCTCCTGGTCAAATACTTCAAGCAGACCGGCGATCGCTGGCAAATCGATGCCGAAATCCGCAAGATGGTGAAGTTTCAGCAATTCAATTTGCTCACGAACCCATCGGCTCTCGGTCGGTTCGATGTGGTCTTCTGCCGCAACGTGCTGATCTACTTCGACCCGCCGACGAAGACCGAAGTCCTTGGCAAGCTTGCCGACCTATTGGCGGACGATGGGTTCCTCTATCTCGGCGGCGCCGAGACGGTACTCGGTATGTCCGATCGCTTCCAGCTCATGCCGGGCCAACGGGGCATCTACCGATTGATGTCGGAAGACAAAGCAAAAGCCACCGGCTAAGCAAGCAAAGGCAGCCGCAAAAGAACGGCTGCCTTGATCACACCAACAATTTTCGATTTGGATTAGCTCTACGGGGCGGCCCAGGCCGCCCCGGGTCTCTTTAGCCGTTGGCCGCCATCTGGCGCGTCTCGCCGGCTTTGGTGCTCTCCTGGCCCGGCACCGGATCTCGCAGGACGTAACCGCGGCCCCACACCGTCTCGATGTAGTTCTCGCCAGTGGTTGCCGCCGTCAGCTTCTTGCGCAGCTTGCAGACAAAGACGTCGATGATCTTCAACTCCGGCTCATCCATGCCGCCATAGAGATGGTTTAGGAACATCTCCTTGGTCAGCGTGGTGCCCTTGCGCAGGGACAGGAGCTCAAGGATGCCATATTCCTTGCCGGTTAAGTGCAGGGGCTGGCTTTCGACCTCGACCGTCCGTGTGTCCAGGTTGACCGTCAGCTTGCCCGTCTTAATGACCGAGTCGGAATGACCCTTGGAGCGGCGCACGATGGCCTGGATGCGGGCCACCAGCTCACGTTTGTCGAAGGGTTTGGTCAGATAGTCGTCCGCGCCGACCCCGAGGCCCTTGATCTTATCGTCTAGGCCGTTCAACCCAGAGAGGATCAGAATGGGTGTCTTGACCCGTGCCGCGCGTAGGCGGCGCAGAACCTCATAGCCATCCATGTCCGGCAGCATGAGATCGAGAACAATAATGTCGTAGTCATAAAGCTTACCGATCTCGAGGCCGTCTTCGCCCATATCGGTTGTGTCACACACATAGCTTTCCGACCGAAGCATCATCTCAATGCTTTGGGCGGTGGCCGTATCATCCTCGACGAGAAGCACTCTCATGTACCGAATCCCGATGCTTTGTTTAAGAAGAATTTCTGTTCGTTAACCATTTTGCGGAAGTTTTATTAACAAATCATTAGCGCCGCAAGCTCGTTTTTTGCTTATTTTACCGAACCTTAAATCGAAAGGGCCAAAATCGTCCGTAAACGATTCGTAGCCCAGCCCACTTTTGATAGGACAGCGCACGTGCCATTGGCGGTACGGACCTTGATCGACGAGCTCGATCATATCCCCGAATTTCAGCTCTACGGCCGGGTCGCCGGCGTGCTCGGCATGCTGGTGGAAGTGGCCGGGCTCGACCAGGCGCTCTCTATCGGCGGGCGCTGCGAAATCGTGACCCGCGGCGGCACCCGGGTGACCTGCGAGGTGATCGGGTTTCGCCAGGGCCGGGCCTTGCTCCTCCCATTCGGCCGTCTGGAGGGGGTGGCGCTGGGCTGTAAGGCAGAGCTGGTGCGGACCGATCCGGTCATCTGGCCGACGGATGGCTGGCTTGGCCGCGTGGTCAACGCCCTGGGCGAGCCCATTGACGGCAAGGGTCCACTGCCTAACGGCGATATGGCCTGCCATCTGCGCCGGTCGCCACCGCCAGCGCATAGCCGCCAGCGGGTGGGTGGCAAGATCGATCTGGGGGTGCGTGCCCTTAACACCTTCACCACCTGCTGCCGAGGGCAGCGCATGGGCATTTTCGCCGGTTCCGGCGTTGGCAAATCGGTCGTCCTGTCCATGCTGGCGCGCTATACGACCTCGGACGTCAACGTTATCGGCCTTATCGGCGAGCGTGGCCGCGAGGTCCAGGAATGGCTGGAGGACGATCTGGGCCCCGAAGGGCTGGCCCGCTCGCTGGTCGTCGTCGCCACGTCGGACGAATCCCCTCTCATGCGACGCCAGGCAGCCGATCTTACCTTGGCGGCATCCGAGTACTTCCGTGACCAGGGTAAGGATGTGCTGTGCCTGATCGATTCGGTCACGCGCTTTGCCATGGCCATGCGCGAGATCGGTCTGGCGGCTGGCGAACCACCGACCAGCAAGGGCTATACGCCATCCGTGTTTGCCCAGCTGCCGCAACTTCTTGAGCGCGCCGGCCCCGGTGTAGACGGCGGGTCGATCACCGGTCTGTTCACGGTTCTGGTCGAAGGCGACGATCACAACGAGCCCATTGCCGATGCGGTGCGCGGCATTCTGGACGGACAGATCGTTCTCGAGCGGGCAATCGCCGAGCGCAATCGCTATCCGGCGGTTAACATCCTGCGCAGCATTTCCCGCACAATGCCGCAATGCAACAACGAGGCGGAGAATGCGCTCGTCGATCGCGCCCGCACGCTGCTCTCAACCTACGAGAACATGGCCGAACTGATTCGCATCGGCGCTTACAAGAGCGGCGCGGACCCGGCCATCGACGATGCTATTCTCTACTACCCGCAGCTAGAGGCGTTCCTCAAACAAAGTAAGGGTGAGCGCAGCGATCTGGCGAGTTGCTATGCCGCCCTGGCCGAGATTCTCGGCATGCCGGCTCCTGGCTGAGTAGAGGCTGCGGACCGTGAGCGCACTCAACAGCCTGGTTCGCGTGCATAGCTGGGCACTCGATGAAAAGCGACAGAAACTCGCCGAGCTCGACCGGCTCGCCGATAAACTCCGCGACGACCTCGTGGCGCTCGAGCAGGAGATGGCGCAGGAGCAGACAGCGGCTTCCGGATCGATCGAAGGCAGCATCGCATTTCCTGCATTCGTCGCTGCTGCCTTGGAGCGGCGCAAGCGGTTACGCCAATCGATCGCCAATATCGAGCTTGCCTGTGAAGCCGCGCGCGAAGAGGTAAACCAGGCCTTTCAGGAAATGAAGAAATTCGAGTTGGCCCGCGACAATCAGACGGCGCGGGATCAGGATGAATCCGCGCGCCGCGAGCAGACAGCCATGGACGAAATGGGAGTCGATATGCATCGGCGCAATAACCCGGCCGATGTGGAATAGGTACGCGGGGTTTAGATCACCAGGCCGGAATCGGCGGCAGCCGTGACACCACTATCGATCGGCATGAAGCGCCAGTCACGCGATGCTTGAAAGCCAATGCTGCCGACAAAACCCGCCGCTTCGTTTGCATCGCTGAAGATCGCTGTGATGTCGTGGCGCATGACGTCCGGCAGCAGCCGGCGCGTGCGGAGCATCAAATCGAAGCGTTTCTCGCGCACGAGACCATCGATCTGCATGTCACCCACCCGGCTCAATTCGACCTCCAGGATGAAGCGTGTCGATTCGCCGTCCTGCTGGTCGTCGCCGACACCGTGATCGCGCGAACCGTGCCGTTCGAAGAATCGGATTTGTTGCACCTGGGAGCCATCGGCCAAGGGAATCAGGAACAGGCGCCAGTCGGCCCCGCCACTCTCTACGGGACGGCTCAATTGTCCAAAATCTTGGCCTAGCCGTGCGAGCAGGCCGTCCCGGCCGGCGATTTTCAAGGTCTGTACGGCTTGCCCGCCTAGCCAGCGGCTCATGTCGCCGCCGCTGAGTGCTGCCAGGAAGAAGAGCAGACCGGAGGCCAACTTCGGACCTGGCCGTGGAATTTCCGCGAGCGGTGTGGCGCCGGGTGGCGTCGACTCTTGCAATATGCGGACGGCCTCCTCGACATCTGGCCAGGCACGGGCTAGCGAGGCCGGAAGGTTCGCTGTCTCGCGCGGCAAAGCGCCCGGCACTACCTCAAAAACCACGCGGCTGCCGACCGGTATTTGTGCCTGCACTTCCAGGGTCAGCGTGCCCACGGGTGTTTGCAAGACCGGGTGACCGGCGTTTGTGGTTACCGTGACCACACCGGTGATCTGTGACCCGGTGATTTGCGGCCCGACGGAATTGGCGACGGTGTTGGCGGCGAGGTGAGGCGTGGAGCCGGCCTGGGCCGTTGTGCCCGCACCGGCGGCCTGAAGAGCTGTGCCGCCCGATCCTGGGGTTCCAGAATACGGCCCGGTTGTTGCCTGTGCGGCGGTCCCATAGGCGGCACCGACACCCGCCGGCAATGCTGTTGGCAACGGGCCGGCCGGTGAGGCAGCGCTGGGGAGTGTACCGATCGGAGGCTGTGCGGTCGTGCCACCGGCGTTTGCTGCCGGGATGCCAGCGGCTGGGCCAGGCGTCTGTGTTGGTTGGGCGGACACCGTGCCGGTGGGTGGCACAGGACCGGCCGCCGGTCGGGCCGTGCCTGGCACGCTGGTAGGCCCGGAGGTGAGCGGGGTGGCAGCAGCGCCCGCGAGGGGCACGTTTGCGCCGGGGAGGCCGGGCTGTGCCGCCACGGGGCTGGCCGCCGGGAGGCCGCTGGCTTGGCCAGGGACCGATGATGGGGCGCCCGGTCCCTGGCTCGTGGTGAACCCAGGATTTGCCCCCGGAATGGTGCCGGGGGAGGCCGTCTGAACGGTGCCGGTTCCTGTTGCCAGCGGCGCGCCCGTGGGCGGGTTAACGGCCAGGATGCGCAGTGTGATCTGGCTACCCGGTGCGAGGCGGGCGACGGCCGCCAAGATTGCCGGATCGAGCGTGCCGGCGCCGGCAAGGCCCGCCGACCCTGTCGCGGTCGGTAGGAGTGCGGGTGTTTGCAAGATGGCTCGGACGGTCTGCCCGAGAGTTAGCTGGTCCGGGGACGGGACGCCGGTGCTTTGCGGTGCGGGTAGGGCGCTGGCGGCCGGATTTGAGAGACCGCGTTGTCCCACCGCGCCGGTCCCCGCCGCGCTGATTCCCTGGGCCTCGCTGTGCATCAGCAGGATGTGTAGCTGGGCACCGGAACTACGAATTTGCAGTACCACCTCGCTGCCCGGCGGCAGATGCGCCTTCGTGGACACCGCCAGGGTGCCTAGGTCGGTTCGCACCAGGAGATGGCCCTTGTTATCGTGCCCCTGGACAATGCCCCGCAGGGTGGTGCCGGTAGGAAGCTGGGAGACTTCGGGTGGCGGGTTGGGCAGCGTGCCCTGCACGCCGGACGGTGCGGTCGCCGGCGCGGCGGAGGTAAACAGAGAAGAGGGGCGTAGCGCGTCGCTCACGGTGTCTCCAGAAGCCGCCGTGCCAGAGCCTCCACGTCTCCGGCGGCGGTGCAATTGGGATAGCGCATCAGCAGGGGCGACTGATTGCGGATCGCCTCTTTGACTTTGCTGTCGCGGCGGATGACGCCGGCAAGCGGCGGCGCGGTCTTCAGGAATGAGGTGCATGCCTTGCGCAGGGTGGCATAGGTGCGCTCGCCTTCGCTTTCCGAGGCCGCCATGTTGATGACGATCCGCACGTCGATGCCGGGTTGCTGCAGCAGCATGAGCTTGATGAATGCATAGGCGTCGGTCATCGCCGTCGGCTCGTCGGACGTGACGACCAGGCTGGTTTGGGCCTGTGCCGCGAGTTGACGCACGGTCCGCTCGACACCGGCGCCCAGGTCGAGGATGACATGGTCATAGGTCGGGGCTGATTCCGCTAGTGCCGTGGAAAGACCGGTCAGGCGTTCGGCCGACAGGTTAGCAAGACTGCCGGAACCGGAACGGCCGGCGACCACGTCGAAGCCTCCTTTATCGTACGTGACGATGGCATCGTTAAGTCGGCAGCGGCCGGTAATCACACCCGCCAGATCATGGTGTGGCTCTAAACCGAGTTGGATGTCCACATTGGCGAGACCGAGATCCCCGTCGAACAACAGCGTCTTTTTTTGCGCTCGTGCCAGTGCGTGACACAGCGTTACCGAAAGCCACGTCTTACCGACGCCCCCCTTTCCGGAGGCGATGGCAAATGCGTTGGGCAAAGTCGCAGCCGTTGGCGAACTTGCGCGTATCTGAGCAATTTCGACCATTAACCTGTCTCCCTGACAAGATAGTCTTCTGTTGGCTCGGAAATTCCGGGTAGAAGCAACCGGGCGAGCGAGACGGGATTGATCGGCAGCAGTACGTCGCCGATTGTGGGCGACGTGCTGACCGCCATGAGGGCCAGATTGCCGGCCTGAGTGGCGCTCAGGATGCCACCCAGACGGCGCGCGATGTCAAAGCGCGTGCCGATTAGGCGGTCGGCACCAATTGCGGCGAACGCGATCGCCATCTCGGCCGATTCCATGGCATCGCCACCCGCCGGCAACACCACGACCAAGCCCGCGCCGCTTGCCTCCGCCGCCTGGGCGAGGCGGCGCATGTCTTTATCGTTGAAGGGATTGACGCCAGCGGTATCGATGACGATCAACCGGCTGCTCGCGTCTTTATCCACACGTGCCGCGAGGTCCTGGCTGTCGGCCGCCTGCTCCAAATCCAATCCAAGGGCCTGGGCGAATGACGCGGCTTGAGCCAGGCCGCCAGCCTTCTCGCTGTCCATGGTGATCAGCTGTGGTGTACCGCCCTTGAGCCGGGCGTGGGCGCATAGTTTGGCCACGGTTGCCGACTTACCGGCACCGGGGGGCCCTACCAGCATAAGGGGCCGAGGGGGCTTCGCGGCGGGCAGGGGCGCGAAGGCAAACTCGCTATCCAACGCGCCGGCAAGAGCCAGGACCGGGTCGGAGGACGCTAGATTGGCGGCGGCGCCAAGCAATCGGTCCAGCAGACCCGTCGGAAACCGGTGATAGGCAAGGGCATCGGTAATGTCGTCGACGGATTGCAGAGCACCACCGCCATCGGCGAGATCGAAGTCCTCCAGAGGGGTGTCTTCAAGGGCAGCAGTCAGGCGCACGCCGGTGCCGGTTTCGGCAGGTTGCGTAGACAGAATCACGGCGTCGGGCCCAAGCGCCTCGCGCACCTGGCGCATCGCGTCAGGCAGTGTCTTGCCGGTGAAACTTCTCAATTTCATCTGTTGCTTACCGGTCTTTTCTGCCTACGGACATAATCATTGTCAGATCTGCCCCAAGGTTTTGATTTGGACCTTCGCGTGAACTTCGTTCTGCGACATCACGACGGTTGACGGGCGGAAGCGTTCGATGATCGAACGGACGTAGGGACGGATGCCGGGGCTGGTGAGCAGCACCGGCGTTTGCCCCATCATGGCGTGGCGTTCAAATCCGGAGCGCACGAGTTTGATGAACTCCTGCAGCTTCGACGGTGCCATGGAGAGTTGCCGGTCGTCGCCGTCGCCGACGACAGCCTCGGCGAAGGACTGCTCCCACTGGGGTGAGAGCGTCATCATCGGGATGAAGCCTTCCTCGTTTATTTGGGCGCTGGAAATCTGCCGGGCCAGGCGCGCCCGGACGTGCTCGGTAATGCCGGTAACGTTGCGCGTGTAGCCGCAGGCCTCCGCGACGCCTTCCAATATGGTCGGCAGATCGCGGATCGATACCCGCTCGCCCAACAGGTTTTGCAACACACGCTGCAAGCCGCCGACGGAGATCAGGGTGGGAACCAGATCGGCGATCAACTTCTGGTGTTCCTCGCCCATCTCATCAAGCAGCTTCTGCGTTTCCGAATAGGACAACAACTCCGCCATATTGTCCTTCACCAACTCGGTTAAGTGCGTGGTGATGACGGTCGGCGGATCGACGACGGTATAGCCGCGAAACAACGATTCTTCGCGCGCGCTCTGATCGACCCACATCGCCGGTAATCCGAATGTCGGTTCGACGGTTTCTTCGCCCGGTAGAGTGATTTTTTCGCCACGCGGGTCCATGACCAGCAGCATGCTCGGGCGTAACTCACCCTGCCCGGCGGAAATTTCCTTCACCCGCACGGTGTAACTGTTGGCGGGCAGCTGCAGATTATCTTGGATGCGGACGGACGGTAGGACGAAGCCCATCTCCTGTGCGAGCTGCCGGCGCAATGCTTTGATCTGGTCGGTTAACCGCTGGCCGCCCTGATTGCTGATCATTGGCAACAATCCGTACCCCAACTCCAGACGCAGGTTGTCGAGCTGCAAGGCGTTGCTGATCGGTTCGTCGGCTACCGGGACCGCCTCCTTGGCTGCCTCTTCGGCCTTGCTCTCGGCGATAGCGGTTACCGCGCCACGGCGCGTGGACGACCAGGCCAGACCGCCGGCGACGCCGGAAAGCATAAGGAACGGCAGGGCAGGGATGCCCGGTAGCAGCGCCAGAGACAACATCAGGAACGAGGACAAGCCAAGCGCCCGCGGATAGGCGCTAAGTTGACCGAACACGGCTTTATCGGCGGAGCCGACCGCGGACGATTTGGAGACCAGTAGGCCGGCGCCGGTGGAGACGATGATCGCCGGAATCTGGGTCACCAGGCCATCGCCAACCGTCAGCAGTGTGTAATTCTGCGCGGCCTCGCCGAAGGATAGACCCTGCTGGGCGACGCCGATGATCATGCCGCCGATGACATTGATGAAGGTAATCAGCAGGCCGGCAATCGCGTCGCCACGCACGAACTTGGCGGCACCATCCATCGAGCCGAAGAAGTTACTCTCGTCCTCCAGCGTCTTGCGGCGCTCCCGGGCCTGGGATTCGTCGATCAGCCCGGCGGATAGATCGGCATCGATCGCCATTTGCTTGCCCGGCATGGCATCCAGGCTAAAACGCGCCGAAACCTCGGCGATGCGCCCAGAACCCTTTGTAATAACTATGAAATTCACAATAACCAGAATGCCGAAAACGATGATCCCGATGACGAAATTGCCACCCATGACGAAGTTGCCGAAGGCCTGGATAACCTGGCCCGCGGCATCCGAACCTTCGTGGCCGTTGGCCAGAATGAGGCGAGTCGAGGCCATGTTGAGCGACAGGCGCAACATCGTCGCAATGAGCAAGATGGTCGGGAACGAACTGAAATCCAGCGGCCGGCTGATGAACAGAACCGTCATCAGAATCAGCACCGACAGGGTCATCGAAACGGCCAGCGAAATATCGAGCATCCAGCTCGGCAGCGGCAGGATGAGCACCACCAGGATGCACGCAACACCCAACGCCAGCGCGATATCGCCGCGGTTGAGCTGCTCGAAGAGCCGGTCAAATAGCGAAGAGCCGGCGCCCGCGGCGGGCGTCCCGTCGGCGGCCTGGGGTTCCTGGACGCTGGTGTCGGTCATGGTTTAGGGCGCTTCCCTCAGCGGGGTCTGGCTACAACGGTCAAGCAGAAGATGACGCCGCTTCGCCGGGCATGGGGATGGGGATACCGTCCTGGCTATAGAGCTTTAGCTTGTTGCGCAGTGTCCGGATGGAGATCCCGAGAATGTTCGCCGCGTGCGTCCGGTTGCCCAGGCAATGCTGTAGTGTGTCGATAATCAAGTCACGCTCGACATCGGCCACGGTCCGGCCGATCAGCTTGTGTCCACCTGTTGCCAAGGCGGCACGCGATTGGGCGATCCGGGCAGCGGTCGCATCATCCTTCGTTCCGTCGTCGTTGCTCTGCTGCAGGGAGGCGCCGGTCAGATGAATGGCCTCGGGCAGAACCAACGTGTCCTGCGCCAACAGGACGGCGCGATGCATGGTGTTTTCAAGTTCGCGCACGTTGCCGCGCCAATGGTGCGTTTCCAGGATCGCCATTGCCTCCGGGCTTATCGCCATGCCGGATACGCCGTTGGCCTCCGCGTATTTTTTCAGGAAGTATTCGGCGAGAACCTGAATATCCTTGGGTCGCTCGCGGAGCGGCGACACATGGATCGTCACCACGTTCAGGCGAAAGTAAAGATCCTCGCGAAACTCACCCTTGCGCACCGCTTCTTCCAGGTTGCGATTGGACGTGGCGAGAAGGCGAATGTCGACCTTGATCGGTTGATTGCCGCCGACCCGATCAATCTCGCGCTCCTGAACGGCGCGGAGCAGTTTCGCTTGCAGGCGCGGGTGCATTTCGGAGATTTCGTCGAGCAGTAGCGTGCCGCCGTGCGCCTCTTCGAACTTACCGATACGTCGGCCGACGGCCCCTGTGAAGGCACCCTTCTCGTGGCCAAAAAGCTCTGATTCCAAGAGGTTTTCCGGAATCGCTGCGCAGTTGAGCGAGATGAATTGCTTGCGGCCGCGCTTCGACTTGCTGTGCAGATAGCGGGCCATGACTTCCTTGCCGGTGCCCGATTCGCCGGTAATCAGGACGCTGGCATCGGACGGCGCAACCTGTTCGGCCAGGCGAAGGATCTCGGCCATCGCCGGGTCCTTGTAGATCAGGGCATTTGTCTCTTCGGTTACGGCTGCCAGCACAGCGGCTATCAGCTCCGCGTCCGGCGGAAGCGGGATATATTCCTTCGCTCCGGCGCGGATTGCCGCGACAGCCAGCTTGGTGTCGGCGCCGATGCCGCAGGCGACGACGGGAACCAAAAAACGCTCCGTCCGCAGGCTGGTGCACAGGCGCGCGACGTCCAGATGGACATCGACCATCACCAGATCGGCACCTTGGCCAGACCTGAGAGCATCGAGGGCGCCATCGATTGTGTCGAGATGCGCGACCTTGGCACCGCGCTCGAGGGCGATCTTGCCCGCGGTCGTGATATGCCCGTCGAGTGTGCCGACGATAAGGAGCCTCATACCTTCTCTCTCCGTACGTAATCAGTCGAAGTAATTCACCCGTTGCACGGGCGAGAGGATGGTGTTGATGATCATTTCCAGCCGCCGTGGGTTTTCCTGGCGGCTGACCGAGGCGACACCAATGGCGTAGATTTGATTGACCATCAATTCGAGCTCGGAATTTCTCTCTAGTTTGTTGGCCAACGGGTTGAAGACCATGTTGGCCAGAATAGCGCCGTAGAACGTGGTTAGCAGGGCGACGGCCATGCTCGGCCCGATGGTCGACGGGTCGTCCAGATTGCCGAGCATTTGGATCAGGCCAACCAATGTGCCGATCAGACCCATGGCCGGCGCTACTTCGCCGGCGCGGCGCAGGACTCCGGCGGAGCGCACATGCCGTTCACGCGTCGCATGGCTTTCACGGGCAAGCATGTGCTCGATCTCTTCGGCCGGCAGGCCATCGGCGACCAAACTTATCGCTTGGGTAAGA
>JAJFGP010000043.1 GCA_021776055.1 Kiloniellaceae bacterium | reverse complement strand
TTCAGCGAGGATGAAATCCCCGCCAATATTCGTCGGTTAATGCGGTCTGGATTACTCAAAGATCTGGAACTTTGATATCCAGGGCTGACCTGCGGAATAAGCCATTCAGGCTTGAGCGAGTATCGGTGCTGTAGGACTTGCTCCACGATCACATCAATCAGGAACGTCACCTTCACAGCCGCAAAAACGTCAAACTCAATCGCTCCGCCGCCTTGGCAGAGTGGTGTCAACTTGCGGCCTGGTGCGCGCAAAACGGGCGAATTTGGAGACTGGGTCGCTTTAAACAGACAACGCCGGCCGGAGTCTAATGGATAGTGACTTGTTCATACATTGCCACCAAAATGCGCGCGGATTGCATGGCAGCCGCGCATGAGCGGCTATTTGGAGTCAAGAAGTCGACGATGTAGACTCGGAGGTATTTTTCGTGAAGAACAAAACTCCAATTGCCGTTACGTCCCGTTCCTTTTCGGCCCATCCGGTTTTACGCGCCGAGCTATTGGAGCGCTATTCAGATGTCCAATTTAACGATCAGGCAAAGTCCTTGTCGGGCGAAGGGTTGATCGAGTTCGCTCGCGGGCGCCGCAAGCTGATTACCGCGCTGGAAAGGCTGGACGAGGCCGTCTTCGCGGCGTTGCCGGAACTGGAGGTGGTCAGCAAATACGGCGTCGGCACCGATATGGTCGACATGGCAGCCATGGCCCGACATGGGGTCTGTTTGGGTTGGACCGGAGGGGTCAACCGCCGCTCGGTTAGCGAGTTGGTCGTCGCCCTCATCATTTCGCTTTTGCGCCATGTGCCGTCGGTCAACCGCGAGGTCCGTGACGGCACGTGGAAGCCCCGCGTGGGGCGGCAGATTTCCGGCCGCACGGTTGGCATCATCGGCTGCGGCCATATCGGCAAGGACCTGACGCCTATTCTGCGGGCGTTTGGCTGCACCGTACTGGCTCACGACATCCTGGATTTTCCCGAATTCTACGCCGCCCATCAGGTGGAGCCGGTGGGGATCGAGGACCTCTTGCGCCGCGCCGACATCGTGAGCCTGCATGTGCCATTGGACGAGAGCACCCGGAACATGCTGAGCGCCGAGCGGTTGGCACTGATGAAACCGGATGCCTTGCTGATCAATGCCGCGCGTGGCAGCTTGGTCGATGAAGATGCGCTGAAGACTATGTTGCTGGAGGATCGTCTGGCGGGGGCCGGCTTCGATGTGTTTTCGACGGAGCCGCCGCAAGACTTGGAACTGTTGCGACTGCCCAATTTCCTGGTAACACCTCATATCGGTGGGAGCGCCGAAGAAGCGATCCTAGCCATGGGCCGTGCCGCCATCGAGGGCTTGGATCGCAACGCGGTACCGACGGCCGGTTAACGGCCGGAGAGGGCGCACCGGTATGACCATCGAGGAACGCGCATTCTCCACGCTTGAGACCGCCGCCGGCGCCTTGGCGCAGGACTTGGCGAGTGCTCTTCGCGCGGCAGTCTCCGAGCGCGGCAAAGCCTTAGTGGCCGTCTCCGGCGGCCGCACGCCACGTCATGTGTTCGATTGTCTGAGGCAACTGGACGTGGATTGGCCGCGCGTTACGGTGACCCTGACCGACGAACGCTGGGTTCCGGCCGACCATCCCGACAGCAACGAGGGGCTCGTCCGTTCGTTTCTGCTGCGCGGCCCCGCCGCCGCCGCAACGTTCATCCCCCTCTACGGCGGCGAAGTCTCGCCTGACGCCGGCCACCCTGCCTGCAAGGCGCGACTGGCGGCCCTGGCAAGGCCGTTCGACGCGGTTTATCTGGGCCTAGGCGGCGACGGCCATTTCGCCTCGCTGTTCCCGGGCGATCCAGCGCTCGATGTCCGCGACCGCGTTTGCGTCGCGGTGCCGGGAACCGAGACCCGGCAACCCCGAATGACCCTTACCGCGTCGGCGGTTTTGGACGCCAGAAAGGTGTTTTTGATGTTTTCCGGAGCCGACAAGCAGGCGGTTTACGCCGAAGCCAGAAGGATTGGGCCTTATCGGGATATTCCGGTGCGCCTGGTTCTCGGCCAAGAGCGGACGCCGGTCAGCGTATTCAAGGCGCCCTAGAATTTGCGCTGCTGGATAACCTCTTCGCCCATATGCGCCTGCCGGACGTACTGAGCCAGGATATGCATGAGCGATTGGTGGACATCCTCGATGACGCCGTAGTTGTCCGCGGTGACATGCAAATTCGCATCCGCGATATTTGCTGACCGGCCGCCGGAGAAACCGGTCATGGAGATCACCGGAAGCCCATTTTCCTTGGCCCAAAGGGCCGCTCGGACGATGTTTTCGGAATCGCCCGAGGAGCTGATGGTGATCAGCGCGTCGCCGGGCTTGGCCATGGTCTGGAGTTGATAGACAAAGACCTCGTCATAGGAAATGTCGTTGGCAATGGCCGTGATCATCTCGACCGTGGCGCTGAGCGAAACGACCCGCGGGGTGAGGTCCGTGTCCGTCTGCACCAGCTTGCAATGATCGCAGACGAGATGATTGGAGATGGCCGCCGAACCTCCGTTACCGCAGGCGTAAACCATGCCGCCCGAGGCGTATATCTTGGTCAGGATCTGCGCAGCTTGCGCAACCTTGTCCATGTCCAGCGAAGCGGCGGCGGCATTGATCTGGGCGAAGTAAGCGCCGGTATAGCTGCCGGCGTCGGCGAATTTTTCGTCGGGAAAGGTCATGGCAAGTCTCTCAATTTAAAGGGAGCGTCGTGCGGTGCTTCAGGGAAAGTCCTGTAGGTCGGTTCGGGTCCGTCGAGGCCTTGGTTCTTTGCCGCAAGTGTTCCAGATCCGCGCTTCCGTATCGTTAACGCAGGAACCGCTTCAAGCAGGATCAGGGCCAAAAAGCCCAATGAGCAGGTGAAACTTGGAAAAAAATTAATACAATGGCAACAAGCCCAGGGGAAAACTACGTCCCGCTGACGACCGGGGCAACCCTGGGTTATTGAAATCCGCTCGAGGCACCATCGCATGTTTGTTATCGCGCTCGAAGAGCTGACCACGTTCGCCGTGGAAATCCTGGTCGCCGCCGGTGCCGACCGGGAGCAGGCGGCCGGCGTGGCTGAGGTTCTCGTGTGGAGCGATGCGTTCGGGCGTCCCAACCAAGGCGTGTGGCGATTGCCCATATTGTGCAAGCGTTTATCGGCCGGATTGTTCCATTGTCCGTGCCAACCGCGCATAGACGACCGGGCCCCGGCTGTTGCCGTCATTGACGGCGACAACGGCATCGGTCACTACGTCGGTCGGCTGGCGGCTGACGCAGCGATCGAGCGCGCGGCGAAGAACGGTGTTGCGGCCGTCGGCGTGTCCGACAGCAATTTTCTGGGCGCCCTCGGGTATTATGTCCAGCGAATCGCCGAGCGCGGCATGATCGCTATGCTGTTCAACAACTCCTTCCCGAAGGTGGCACCGCACGGCGGCACGAAGCCGGTGCTCGGGACCAATCCACTTGCCTTCGCCGCGCCCCGGCGCGACGGCAAGAGCATTATCGTCGATCTCGCCACGGCGGCCAGCGCGGGTTCCGATATCACCAAGGCCGCGGAACTCGGGCAGCCACTGCCCATTGGCATTGCCATCGACCGCGAGGGGCAACCGATCACCGACCCGTCGAAGGTCAACCAGGGAGCGCTGCTACCGGTCGGCGGGGCCAAGGGCTACGCGCTTGGGTTGGTTGTCGAAATCCTGGCTGGCGTCGTCACGGGCGCCGGTATCTCTCACGGCGTCCGCTCGATGTACAGCGACTTCGAGAACCCCGGCAACAGTGGCCACTTCTTCGTGGCGATCGATGTAAATACTCTCATGCCGCTGGACACATTCTACGAGCGCATGGAGCATTTGGTCGATGCGCTCCGCGATTGTGAAGGTGTGTTGCTTCCGGGCGAGACGCGATGGCGCGCACATGCCGAGACCGAAGCCGCCGGCGGCATCACGCTCGATGAACAGACAACCGCCGCGCTCACGAAACTCGCCAAAAGCTTGAACGTTCGGATGCCCTGGTAGCTGGCGACAGGGCGGCCGGAGAGCCAATCCTATTTGAGCGCGCTCCTGATAGCGGTGACTTCAGCCTTCGCCATCATCATCAAGAAGCGGTCGTCACTGGCGATGGTCACAAACTGATATCCATCGGCAACCATCTTTAGGGCGACTTCGGCTGACGGCGTATGAATGCCAGCCGGTACCCCGTGGCGCTTGCACGCCTCGACGATTGTCTTCTTGGCCTCGATAACCACGGCGTCGTTCTGCCCGGCACGCGGTTCGCTACCAAGCGCCATGGCTAGGTCGGACGGGCCGACATAAACCGCGTCGATTCCCGGTACGTCGAGGATCTCATCGATATTCTCGATGGCCTCGGCGGTTTCTATTTGTGCCATGACAATCGTCTCGTCGTTGGCGAATTCATGGTAGTCGCCGCCGCCGTGGGAACTTCCTCCGGCGTAGTATTTCGCCCGGATCGGTCCAAAGCTCCGGATTCCCATCGGCGGGTACTTGCAGGCAGCGGCCAAGGCCTCGGCCTGCGCCCGGTTGTTGATCATCGGGCAGATCACGCCGTAGGCGCCCGCGTCCAGCATCTTCATCAGCTGACCAGGATCGTTCCAAGGCACCCGAACGATTGGGATCACCGACGTCGTCGATATCGCCTGCAGCATCGTCACCGCGACTTGGTAGTCGACGGCGCCGTGCTGCATGTCGATGCAAAGGGAATCGAACCCCTGGTGGGCCATCACCTCGGCCGAGAACGAGCTGGGGATGGAGCACCAGCCATTGACCACCGCTCCCCCACGGGCCCAGATTTGCTTTATCGTGTTCTTACGCACCCACCTCTCCTAGATTTGTTGATTCGTTCGGCCCGTCGCCAACATAGCATAGTCGCATTTAGCTAACACAGAATCAAAAGACTCGGCGTAAAGTAAAGTTAACATTTTGCTTTGTATAAATACGGTTGCGTGCGAGTCGGTTACTGTCGCAAGCTATTAAAACAGCGACGTTGTGCGCTTCGAAGACGTTAAGAAAAGCGAGGGACTAGAGGTCTGGTGCGAGGCCTCGCCCAACCCCACGGCGCCGACTCGGTGGCAACCGCACCCGATGTCAAAGGACTGAAAGACAGTGACCGAACCATTGCGCATAGGGATCGTTGGCCTGGGAAAGATGGGCAAGATCCGCTCTGAGACCATTCGAGAGAACGACGGCACGGTTTTGATCAGCGCTACAGATCCGAATCCGCCAATGAGTGGATTCGAAGGTGTGCAAATCTGCCCCGATTACAACGCCGTCATCCATTCTGACGTCGATGCCATATTTGTCTGCACGCCAAACCGCTTCTCCCCCGATGTAGTCGTAGCCGCACTCGATGCCGGCAAGCATGTGTTTTGCGAGAAACCGCCTGGGCGCACCATGGACGACATCGAGCGGATTCGTGCCGCCGAACGGAGCCATCCTGGATTAACCCTCAAGTTTGGCTTCAACCACCGGTACCACTACGGCATTCGGGAAGCCAAGAAGATCGTCGACAGCGAGGAATATGGCAAGATTCTCTGGATGCGCGGCATCTACGGCAAAGGCGAAAGCTCCGCGCAAGGCGATGAATGGCGCAACGATCCCGCGATCGCCGGCGGCGGAATCCTAATGGATCAGGGCATTCACATGCTCGATCTGTTCCGTTTCTTCTGCGGCGACTTCGTCGAGATCAAGAGCATGTGCGCCACGGCTTATTGGGATGTAACTATGGAGGATAACGCGTTTGCCCTGTTGCGAGACGAGGTGGGGCGCATCGCCATGCTGCACAGTTCGTTCACACAGTGGAAACACCGCTTCACTCTCGAGATTTGTATGTCGGACGGTTATCTGGTGGTGGACGGGATGCCCTCGTCGACCCGCAGCTACCGCGACGAATGGATCTCACACGCTCGCAAGCACACTGGATTTGCCATTGGCAATCCGCCGGAGGTATCCACTTTCTGTAACACCGACCCGTCGTGGGAGATGGAACTCGCCGAATTCGTCGATTGTGTCCGTAGCGGTTCACCCGTCCGGAACGGCACGTCCAATGACGCCTACGAGACGATGCGCATGGTCTTTGCCATCTACGATGCCGACGAGTCGTTCACGGAGCGACCGGCCGGCAAAGGGTAAGTCACACGTGCCGCGGTCCCGGGAAGCCGGGAAGGTGGTGAAAAACCTGCGCTTTTGTTGATCCATATCAAACTCCGGCCCGCCGCCGGCCCGTAGTATGTGCTCTTGAGCGCTGGCGGAGGACCGCCGTGACCAGTCAAAGCACAAAGACCGCAACCGGCCGGGGGAGGGAACCGCCGAAATGGCGTATGGGCCCGGCGTCTGGCGCCGGATTCCCGATCGTCGATCGGGAGGACTTCTCGGACGCGACCTTCCGCCTCGAGATTGACCACCCGGTGATGGCCAAGGCCGCCCAGCCTGGGCAGTTCGTGATCATCGTAACGCACGACCACGGCGAGCGTATCCCGCTGACCATTGCTGACTACGACCGCGTCAAAGGCACTGTGACCCTGGTCGTCCAGGCGGTCGGGAAGTCCACGCGCGAGATGCAGCAACTCTGCCGCCCCGGCACGGCGCTTTACAGTATGGTCGGGCCCATGGGCCAGCCAAGCCGTATCGGCGAGGCGAAGAAGGTGATCTGTGTCGGTGGCGGCCTGGGCGTGGCGCCGATTTTCCCCCAGGCCCGTGCCTTCAAGGAACGCGGTGCCTACGTGATTAGCGTCGTCGGCTTCCGCAACCGGGACCTGATCTTCTGGGAGGACAAGTTCCGGGAATGTTGCGACGAGCTGATTATCTGCACAGATGACGGCTCTGCCGGGATCAAAGGGCTTGTCACCAAGGGCATCGCGCAGGCCATCGAGCAGCACCCGGACATCGACGAGGTAGTCGCCGTCGGCCCGCCGATCATGATGAAAGCTTGCGCCGAGGCGACACGCCCGCACGGCATCAAGACGGTCGTCAGCCTGAACCCAATCATGGTCGACGGCACGGGCATGTGCGGTGGCTGCCGGGTCAAGATCGGTGGCCGGATAATGTTTGCCTGCGTCGACGGGCCGGACTTCGACGGCCACGACGTCGACTTCGACGATCTCATGAATCGCCTGCGCCGCTTCAAGGAAGAGGAGCAACTGGCCTTGGAGCGCTGGACGGAGACCTGCCGCCGGCTCGACATGGAGCCACACACCACAACCCAGGACAGTGGGAGGAGCTAAAAAGGGTTCAATTCGGTCCGAAACACGAACCACACGGCAGAACCATGGCGAAGAAGAAAACAATTCGGACGATTCCCCAGGAACGGGCTTTCATGCCCGTTGAGGCTCCTCAGGCGCGGGTCGCGAACTTCAACGAGGTTGCGCTCGGTTTCGACGTCGAAAACGCCCTCGTCGAATGCGAGCGTTGCCTGGTATGCCCGGAGCCCGCTTGTGTCGCCGGCTGCCCGGTCGGCATCGACATCCCCGGTTTCATTTGCAAGATAATCGACAAGGATTACCGCGGCGCCTACGACATCATCAGCGAAGCGAATCTCCTGCCGGCCATCTGCGGGCGCGTCTGTCCGCAGGAGGACCAGTGCGAAGGCGTCTGTCCGGTCGGCGACACGCTCGAGCCGGTCGCCGTCGGCCGTCTGGAGCGCTGGGTCGGCGACCGGGCAATCGAGGAAGGCTGGCACAAGCGACCCTATATAGAGCCCAACGGCTTCCGCGTCGGCATCATCGGCTCCGGCCCGGCGGGCGTGGCCTGCGCGGCGGACCTGGCCAAGGCCGGCTGCGCGGTCACGGTCTACGAGGCCTTGCACGAGCCGGGCGGGGTCCTGCGCTACGGGATTCCCGATTTCCGTCTACCCAACCAGGTCGTCGATGAGGAGATCGGAAATTTGATCGACCTTGGCATCGATATCAGGTGCAACACACTCGTCGGCCGGTTGTTCACGATCGAACAGATGCTCGACGAGATGGGCTTTGATGCGGTCTTCATCGGCACGGGTGCGGGCTCGCCGAAATTCATGGACATTCCGGGCGAGACCCTGAACGGTGTGCTGTCCGCCAACGAGTTGCTCACGCGCTGCAACCTGATGGTTGCCGGCCGCTTCCCGGAGTACGACACGCCGCTGCATCTTGGCCGCCGGGTCGCCGTCATCGGCTCGGGGAACACGGCGATGGACGCATTGCGTGTGACGCGGCGCCTCGGTGCCGAGAAGGTTCACTGCGTCTACCGGCGGACCGAGGCCGAGAGCCCGGCACGCCTCGAAGAGCTTCACCATGCCCAGGAGGAAGGCATCGAGTTCCATTGGCTGACCGCGCCGGTGGAGATCCTGGACGACGGCGACGGCAACGTTCGCGCCATGCGCTGCCTGCGTATGGAGCTTGGCGAGCCCGACGAATCGGGTCGGCGGCGTCCGGTCCCAATCGAGGGCAGCGAGTTCGAATTCGAGACCGACATGGTGGTCTACGCCATCGGGACCAATGCGAACCCGATTTTGGGCCAAACCTCGAAGCTTAAACTCAACAAGTGGGGCTACATCGAGACGGACGAGGATTTAGCCACCTCGATGGCCGGGGTCTACGCCGGCGGCGACATTGTGACCGGTGCGGCCACCGTGATCCTGGCAATGGGTGCCGGGCGCCGAGCCGCGCGCAGCATCAAAGAGTACTTGGGGATTCGCGACAGTGACATCGTCTATCAACCGGAACGGAGCGGCCATGAAGGTGCGCTCTTCGGGATCGACGGGGCGGAGCGGAACTTTGTCAGAGTCCGCTCGGCGTAGTCGAGAGGAAACGGTGGGAAGGATGACCACGGACCTCTACCAAGAGACGGACAAGACCCGAGCTCGGCAGGCGCGATCGCAGCCCCCTGCATCGGGTCCAGCATCGATGGTCGGGCAGACTGCCAAGGTCAAATCTGCAGCGAAGCCCGTGGTGACCCTCAAGGAACACATCGTCGAGATCGTCAGCGATTCGGGTGAGGGGGCGCAGCGCTGCGGCCAGTCGTTTGGCGCTCTTGCGGCGCGCATGGGTAACGGCATCTGGACCGTCGAGATCATTCCGGCCGAGATCCAGCCGCCGGCTCGCAGCATTGCTGGGGCCAGCGGCAATCGCATCCGCCTGGCTTCGGACCGCGTCACCAACGGCGGGGACGAAGCCGACTTGGTCGTCGCCTTTAACGAACAGGTTCTGCTTAGCCGTGTACGCATGGGCGAGATAAAGCCCAACGGGATCATCTTGCTCGAGAGCAAGTGGCGGAACGACGACAACGCGGCCATCGCAGAGTCCTATGCCGAGGTCTGTGAGGAACTCTCGTCGGCCGGATACCGGTTCTACGAGATCCCGATGGAAGAGGAATGCGTGAAGTACGTGCCGGACCCACGGCGCGGCAAGAACATGTTCGCGCTCGGCATGCTGTGCAACATCTACAGCCTCGACCTGGAGATGGCCCGCGAGCAGGTCCGTTTCGTCTTCCGTAAGAAAGATGAGAAGGTTATCGATCTGAATCTGGAACTTCTCGACGCCGGCCATGCCTGGGCAGAGGCCAATCTCGATCTCAAGTTCGCGATCCCCGCGTCGCGGCCTAGCGAGCCGCAAGTCGTCATGAACGGCAACACGGCACTGGCGCTCGGCGTGGTCGCCTCGGGCATGGAGGTTTGCGCCATGTACCCGATCACGCCGGCGACCTCGGCGTCGCACTACCTGAGCGACATCTTCGAAAAGGTCGGTTGTGTGGTGCATCAGGCAGAGGACGAGATCGCCGCCTGCACCTTCGCCATTGGCGCGTCCTACGCGGGCAAGTGCGCGGTCACGATCACCTCGGGCCCGGGCCTGTCACTGAAGCAGGAGGGCCTGGGCCTCGCGGTCATGGGCGAAATTCCCCTCGTCGTGGTCGATGTGCAGCGCGGCGGGCCGAGCACGGGTCAGCCGACCAAGGCAGAGCAGGGAGACCTTCTGGCGGCCTGCTTCGGCGGTCACGGGGATGCGCCGAAGGTCGTTATGGCTGCCTCGTCCATCGAGGACTGCTTTTATTCCGTTATCATGGCCCGCAAGATTGCCGAGAATTTTAACATGGTTGTCGTGGTTCTATCGGACGCGAGCTTGGCGACGGCCCAGCAGCCGTTCCCGCGGCCCCGCTTCAACGAGGATTGGCTGGCCCCGCCGATCAACCAAAGCCCTGTGCAGGAGGGTGCGAAGCCCTATGACTGGGATCCGCGGACAGGCCTGGCCTCCCGCTTTATCCCCGGCCAGCCTAACGGGATGCACTGTCTGACCGGTCTGGCGCACGACCGCGGTAGCCATGTCGCCTACGACCCCGACGTGAACCAGGAGGGCATCCGGCGCCGAAGCCTGAAATTGGCCGCTTTGCAGAAGACCCTGAAGGCGCCGACGTTGTACGGCGGCGATGAGGGCGACCTTTTACTCGTCGGCTGGGGCAGCACGCGCGGTGCCATCGAGGAGGCTGTCGAGATACTCAGGGCCGAAGGCCTGCGGATTTCCTCGATGCATCTCAAATTCCTGCAGCCCATGGCTTCGGGCGTCAAGGAACTACTGCAGCGCTTCGATAAGGTCATGGCAATCGAGAACAACTGGTGCGATTCACTCGACAGCGAGCTGATCGCCGAGGATAACCGCCGCTATTCGAATCTCGCTTGGCTCCTGCGCGCGCGCACCCTGGTCGATGTCGATTGCTGGGGCGAGGTTCGAGGCCAGCCCCTCAAGCCCGGTGCCATTGCGTGCGCCGCCCGGCGGAAACTTGAGCAGCGATAGGTGACAACGATGACCGCGCCCCTGACCCAATGTTTGTTGCGACTCATCGACGAAAACTACACGCTTACCGATTATCAGAGCGACACGCCGCCGCGTTGGTGCACCGGTTGCGGTGACAACGGCATCCTAACGGCGGTCCAGCGTCTGTGCCGCGACGAGCAACTGTCGCCCGAAAAAACCGTCATGGTATCCGGCATCGGCTGCTCGAGCCGTCTGCCGCACTACATGAATGCCTACGGTTTCCACGGCCTGCACGGCCGTGCGCTGCCGGTTGCCGAGGGCATCAAGCTGCGCCGTCCGGACCTCAACGTCTTCGTCACCACCGGCGATGGCGACTGCTGCAGCATCGGCGCCGCGCATTGGATCCACGCGATCCGGTACAACATGGATATGACCGTGCTGCTGCACGACAACGAGGTCTATGGCTTGACCAAGATGCAGGCCTCGCCGACCTCTCCGCGCGGTCTGAAGAGCAATACGACGCCGCGCGGTGCATTGCTGGACCCGCTCAACCCCCTGACCGTGACGCTCGGCGTGCCGAATGTCTCCTTCGTGGCCCAGGCGGTGGACTGGATCCCCGAGGTCCTGTTCGACATCATCACGCAGGCCTACCGTCACAAAGGTTTCTCCTTCGTGCGCGTGTTGCAGCGTTGTCCGGAATTTATGGACCATCGCTTCGATCCCTGGATTCACGACCCCTTGAAGACGCGCCTTTTAGTTCATGCTGAGGGGATCCAACTCAAGACCGACATCTCGCGGATTTACCGGAACCAGGAGACGCATGACCCGAGCGACCTGCACCGGGCCCGCGAGGTCGCCTCGGAGACCGAAGAGATTCCGGTCGGCGTGCTGTACCGGAATAGCGCGGTGCCCTGCTACGAGGACCTGCGCGAGGGCGAGCGGCCTAATACGCCGGGCCTAATTCGGACGGTGCTCAACGAGGAGTTTGATAAATTCACGATCTGGCCGGAGGACGACGGCGCGGCGCCGCCGGCTGAGTAACCACGCCATGACCGCGATGCGCACGGAAACCGCATACAAGGACGACAGCGTTAGGCAACGTGGAGAAGTACGGAACGGCGACATGGATCAAGTAGCGTTGGACATCGGCAGCCCACATTTGACGGACGCGGACGCCGGCCCTGCCACAGGCCCGGCGTTACGGCCCGCCTTATTCGCCCGTTACGGGGACCTTTCCAAGCTTCGCTACGATTTCCCTCTGATTCTGGTCGACGGCGACGGAGGCGGCCGCTTCCTGCAATCTCTCACGTCGGTCGTGGACGGGATCCTACGCCAGATCGCTCTACCCGGCGCCGCCGCCGAGCCGCTCCGCCGGCATGTGCTGCGGCTTGAAGGCGAGATCCGTGCCCGAGTCTCGCGCGGCGAGTCCGACACCCTATCCAGACTCTGGAAGCGAAGCGCGGCCGACCTGATCGCCGAGAAGGGCGAATCCGTCTTCGGGCCGCTTGCGACCAAACTGGACTACGCGCGTGAGGCACTCCATGTCGACGGCGCGGTCATCGACTGCGACGCAGATACACCGTACCGGGTCTTGGCCCATATCTGGACCGCGGTCCAGGCGAGCAAGGCCAAGGCGTTCCGCAAGAAGGTCGACGCACTGATCATGAAGCTCTCGGATATCCTCAAGGCCGACTTCATGAAGTCCGACAAGGCGCACACGCGGGAAGCCCTCCAGTCGGCCATCGGCACGTCCTTCGAGTCGGCGTTCGATTTTGCGGCCATGTCGCATGTGCTCTCGCGCGGGCCGAGCGAAGACCGGCTATCGGAGGATCGGCGCCGGCGGATCCGCGCTGTTTTGCAAGTCCTGCAATCGCAGCGTTTCTACGGGCCGGGCCGCGCCTCGGAACGCAGGCCCGATCAGCCGGAGCCCTACGGCTTCGTTTTTGACGGCTGCGCGGCGGCCCTCGACGCTTTCCGCGACCGCCTGCCGGAGATGCTCGATTTCGTGAAGGTGCTCACGATCGCGGAGCTGGAAATTCAGAACAAATATCGGACGGAGTTGCACGACCCAGTCTTCGCGCGTTTCGACGAGAGCGATCTCAGCGAAGACCAACTGGCGCATTTCCCGTCATACCTCGTGTGCCTGCGGGATGGGCACACCGACCCTGCCGAGACGGTGCGGGCCTTCGAGACTCTGGCCTCGGGCTTGCCGGTCAAGGTTCTTGTCCAGACCGACGACATCCTGGGCACGACCTCGCCCGAGCCGCCGCGTTCATCCTTCGGCGCCGGTAGTGCGCGCCTGGCTGCCATGGCGGCGGGCCTCAACGACACTTACGTATTCCAAACGGCGAGCGCGAACCTTTACCGCTCGCACGACCGCTTGGTCACGGGGATGCGTTACGAGGGTCCGGCGCTGTTCGCCGTCTACTCCGGCGCGACGCCCAGCGCCGCCGGCATGCCGCCCTACCTGTTGTCCGCCGCGGCAACCGAATCGCGCGCCTTCCCGACCTTCGTATACGACCCGGCGGTCGGCCCCGATCTGGCCACACGCTTCGACATCACCGACAACCCGCAGGCGACCGTCGATTGGCCGGTGCACGAGCTGTTTTACGAGGACGAGGCGCTTCAGCGCATCGACAAGACGGTCCCCTTCACCCACGTCGACTTCGTCGCCTGCGACACACGCTATGCGCGATACTGCGCGCCGGCCCCACGGGCCAAATGGCGCGATGACATGATCCCAGCCGCGGACTATTTGAAGCTGGCGCCCGAGCGGAGCGTGGAGCACTGCGCCTACATCTTATCGGTCGACGCCGGCAACGTGTTATATCGGACCGTTGTCGACGACAAGCTGATCGACGTGGCGCGGCACAACGCCGACGCGTGGCGGCGCCTGCAGGAACTGGGCGGCATTAACAATTCCTACGCCAATCGCCTGCTTGCCCGCGAGCGCAAGGCGTGGGAGGAGCAGAAGGCACAGGAGCTGGCCGAGCTGCGCACGGCCGCGTCGCCCACGCCCGAGGAGGCCGTGGCACCCGCCGAGGCAGTCGCCCCGCCAATCCTCGCCGCCGTGGCGGAACCGGCAGAGGAGCCGGAGCCGGCCAATCCCGACGAAGCCTGGATCGAAACTGCCCGTTGCACGACCTGCGATGAATGCACTCAGATCAACGACAGGATGTTTGCCTACGACGAGAACAAGCAGGCCTACATCGCCGATCCGGACGCCGGCAGCTACGCGCAAATGATCGAGGCGGCCGAAAGCTGCCAGGTGAGCATCATCCACCCCGGCAAGCCGCGCGATCCGAGTGAACCCAACCTCAAGGACCTCATCTCGCGCTCGGAGCCCTTCATCTAACGCTCTACTCCTGCGCGATGTCGGTCATTGACGTTGGCCGAGCGGCAAATATGGTCGCGCTGTGTGACCCGTATATAGCTGCCGCGGCCGGTCGATTTTCTGCTGCGGATTCTTGATCATTTCCTTCCACTGAGAGACCCAACCAGCCGTACGCCCAAGAGCGAAGATGGGGGTGAACATGCTTGTCGGAAACCCAAACGCCTTCAGGGTGATGCCGGAGTAAAAATCCACGTTGGGGAAGAGCTTCCGCTCGACGAAATAGGTGTCCTCTAACGCGATCTTCTCCAGCTCTATCGCGAGATCCAGTAGCGGCTCGTCTTTGATGCCGACTTCATTCAAGACCTCATGGGTCGATTTCCGGAGGATCGCCGCGCGTGGATCATAGTTTTTGTACACCCGGTGACCGAATCCCATAAGGCGGAAGGGATCGTTCTTGTCCTTCGCCCGATTGATGAATTCGGGGATACGATCCTTCGTGCCGATCTCCTCCAACATGGTCAACACGGCCTGGTTGGCGCCGCCGTGCGCCGGGCCCCAGAGCGAGGCGATGCCGGCGGCGATACACGCGAAGGGGTTAGCACCGCTCGAGCTGGCCATGCGCACCGTCGAGGTCGAGGCATTTTGCTCGTGGTCGGCGTGCAGAATGAAAATCCGGTCCATGGCGCGCACCAGGGCCGGGCTGACCTGATAGTCCTCGCTGGGTACCGAGAAGGTCATGCGCAGGAAATTTTCCGCATAAGAGAGATCGTTGCGCGGATAGACGAACGGCTGACCCACCGAATATTTGTAGGCCATGGCCGCAATGGTCGGCATCTTTGCGATCAGTTGGTGAGTTGCGAGTCTGCGTTGCTGCGCATCGTGGATGTCCGTGCTCTCGTGGTAGAAGGCGCTGAGCGCACCGACCACGCCGACCATGATCGCCATGGGATGCGCGTCGCGCCGGAAGCCGCGATAGAAGTACTGCAACTGCTCGTGCAGCATGGTGTGGTAAGTAATATCGTGCTCGAACTCGGCCTTTTGCTGTGCATTCGGCAGTTCGCCATAGAGCAGCAGATGGCACACCTCCAGATAGTCGCTGTGCTCGGCCAAGTCCGTGATTGAATATCCGCGGTGACGCAGGATTCCTTCCTCTCCGTTGAGGAAGGTGATCTGCGAATCGCAACTCGCCGTCGAGGTGTAGCCCGGATCGTAGGTGAAATAGCCGGTGTCCCGGTAAAGGCGTTGCACATCGATGACCTTGGGACCCTCGTGGCCCTCCAATACCGGCAGCTCATGCTGCTTTCCCGTAGCGTGATCGATCAGCGTAACGTGTCCGCTTTTGATCGGATCACCAAGGGCCGTTTTAGAGCTTTGTGTGCTCATACCAACCTCCCTTCCTATTCGCTGTTCGGGATTCTCTCATAAGGCATCGTATGGATTTGGCCGCAATGACATGGGTCAATGCAGCTAGCCCCGGCAGAGACGATTCTGGCGCCCACAAGCCGCAAGCATGCCGCAAGTCCATACTAACGCTTTGATTTGATGCCTAATTTAATTTGGCTGGGGCCAAGGAGGCGCCGGTTCGAGTTCGGCCGCTCCGACCATTTTTAGATCAACCTCTTCGAACTCGGGCAAGTTCGGTGTTCGGCGTGGTCGACTCCGCCGGATGGGCATGGTCCCACTGCACCAATGCTTTAGCCAGCTTGGCGACCTCAGCATAAAATGGGTGCTGCGAGCCAACGGCAACCTTGTCGCAAAATACAGGTAGCCAACGCACGAGGTGATCGCGAACGAAGGTGGCACGAAGCTCGCGCGTGGCGGTTGCTGCCACTGAATCGCCCTTCTCTAGCGCCTCTGCCTCGCGCGCCCAGAGATTGCGCATCAGTTCAAGCTCGACGGAGAGATGGTCTGGGAGGTCGTGGAATTCTGTTGCATAGTCGAATCCCGCTGCCTCGATAAACTGCTTGGCCCAAACCGTTGCTTCGCCCCACAGATCGCCGTTGCTTTTCGGCAAGTGTACCGACGCATAAGGCGGGATGTGCTTTCCCGGGCCGATGAAAAGGGCCGTGTAGGCGACAGCCAGCGCCTCGAGAATTTCCTCCTCGGGACCTTCGAGAAACTCGCGGTCGAGCGCGACACCAGTAGCAGCTAAAGCCTCGACTAGCGCCGGCTGACGCAACTCGTGCAACAGTTCAGGCGTGATCTCGTGACGGAAAACCCCGGCGAGAAGGCCATAGACGCTACTACGATTTAGAGCCCTCTCGACCGCGGTTTTTCTGACCGTACCGATTTCTGTGACCGTGGCGCTCATGGTCATGCGGCCGCAACCTTTGTGACACTAACCACAGTGTCCATCCAGCGTTCTTGGCCGCTGATCGGATCTGGATCGTTCGGGATGATCCAGTTGGGGTGTGCGCCGAATTTGGTCCACCACCGCCGGTTTCCGTCAGTCTCATCCTCGCCGCCAAATGGTGACCGTATGCCCGAGGCGTAGCGGCCATAGGACCAGTGTCCACAGTGGAATGAAACCGCAATGGCACCGGGCACGATGGCCGGCGTCACCCGAGCCGTGGTCTCGATCTCCCGCACACCGGAGGTTATCTTTATCTGCTCACCGTCGACAATGCCGTGAGCCGCGGCAGTTTCCGGATTAATCCAGGCCGGGTTGTCGTGGTAGATCTCGGATAGCCACTTGTTATTCTGAGTCCGCGAGTGGGTCTGAACGGCGACCTTATAGGTGGTCAGGATCAGCTGGTCGGGGCTCATCGCCTGGTGCTCGGGAATGGGTGTATAACTCGGCATTGGAGCGAATCCCTTCTCCTCCATGATCGCCGAGTAAAGATCGAAATAGCCCGATTTGTTGACTTTATCAGGCGGGAAGCCGACGTAGATCTTGGCGCCGATGCGCTGACCTACATATCCTTTATAGGCGTTCTTTGTCGCGCTGTAGCCTTTGGCAAGAGCATCCTCTTCGCTTTTTGCCTTGGCCTTTTTCCAATTCCAGTAGACGCCGGTTGCCTCGTCGTAGATGACCTCCTCGTTGGCGAGCGCGTCGTCCTTCACGGCTTTCATGTAGGAGTAATACTTGGGCTTGGCGTCCGGATCGTGCCAGACGCCATGGTTGCGCATGTACTCGAAGCCGCCCACGGCTTCGATCTCGGGGGTCATCTCGCAGGATTGACGAACGAAGTCCTCCATCGTCTTTACGCCGAGCGGGAAGCCCATGCGTTCGGCAAGCTCGCAAACGACGTCGGCGAAGTTCCGCGACTCGCCCAAGGGCTGAACCACCGGCTGACGAATGTAGTATTCGGGAATCTGGTTCGGCGAAGCGTGGTCTTCCCAATCCCAACGCTCCAGGTAGGTGGCGTCGGGCAAGATGATGTCGGCAAGTGAGGACGATTCATCGTAGAACGGGCTCACCGCTACGGTGAATGGAATGAGTGATTCGTCCTTGAGCACGGCTTCATTCGCCGCGCAGTCGCCGTTGGAATAGACCGGCTGATAGCAGTACCACATGTAGACTTCTGGGCGCCCCGCACTGCCGTCCCGGATCATGTTGAGTACTTGATGGCTGACATGGTGTGTGGGCAGCGCGACCTGACCGGGAGCGCCATCGAGAATATTGAGCTTCCGCCCCTTGGGCGTTTTCTTCGGTCCCTTCGGGTATTTCCATTTGGCGCCCACCGCCTTACAGCGGCCGCCAGGATTATCGATGTTGCCGGTGATCGCCGCCAGCATCTGGATCGCGCGTTCTGCTTCGGGGGAGTGGTAATGCGCGACCGCACCGCGATAGCTGATCAAACACGCCGGCTTGGTGGTTGCGAATTCACGGGCAATTGAGCTGATTTTCTCGGCCGGAACGCCGCTGATCTCTTCTGCCCATTCCGGTGTGTATTGTGCCAGATGTTGTTTGAGCGAAGCGACCTTCTCGGCCGTGCTCGCGTTCGGGTCTGCTGTTGCCTTGCAGAAGGTGAGAAACGCCTCACCTTCGCCTTGGTAGAGGTCCTCGCTCATGATGACGTTGCACATGGCGAGCGCGATGGCGAGATCGGTTCCCGGCTTCACCGGCAGCCACTCGGCTGAGCGCGCGGCGGTGTTCGATAAACGCACGTCGAAGGTTACCATCTTGACCCGGCGATCGGCCATCGCCTTGACGAGCCTTTGTGCGGACGGGACGTGGTTGGTATGGGCCTCTAGTACGTTGGAGCCGAAATTGAGCACGTAGCGCGTATTATCGAAGTCCCAGTTGTCATAGTGCTTGCCCCAGGTCAGCTCTTGCGCGGTCCACTTGCCGCCTTCGCAAATGCTTGTGTGGTTGCCGATTGTTTTTGTGCCGTAGTTGGCGAGGAACAGGCTCTTGATCAGCTTGCTCGAACTTGCCTTCATGCGGCCATAGTGGAACATGAACTTCTCGGGCTCGCCGTCGTCACGGAGCTTCTTGAGCCGCCCCGCGATCTCGCCGAGCGCTTCGTCCCACGTAATTCTCTTCCACTTGCCTTCGCCGCGAGCGCCCGTGCGCTTAAGGGGGAAGAGG
>JAJFGP010000042.1 GCA_021776055.1 Kiloniellaceae bacterium | reverse complement strand
CCGGTCAACAAGGGCGCCGAGCGATCCCTCTACGAGAAACGGCGGCGAATTCATCCAAAGGCGGCGCATGGCACCTTTCGCCGCCTGAAGTGGGCGGTCATGGCCGTGACCTTGGCCATCTACTATCTGACTCCGTGGATTCGCTGGGACCGTGGCGCGAATGCGCCGGACCAGGCGGTCCTCATCGATATTCCGGCGCGGCGCTTCTATTTCTTCTTCATCGAGATCTGGCCGCAAGAGGTCTATTACCTGACCGGCCTGCTGATCATCGCCGCGTTGGGGCTGTTCCTTGCCACCTCGCTCTTCGGCCGCGTCTGGTGCGGCTATACCTGTCCGCAGACGGTTTGGACGGATTTGTTCATCGCCGTCGAACGCCTGCTGGAAGGTGACCGCGCGGCGCGCATCCGCGGCGATGCCCTGCCCTGGACGGCGGCGAAGGTCGCGCGCAAGGCGGTCAAGCACGTCTTGTGGATTGTCATCGCCGTTCTGACCGGCGGCGCCTGGGTGTTCTACTTCGCGGATGCACCTAGCCTGGCGGCCGACCTGTTGCGCTTTCAGGCGCCGCCGATCGGCTATATCGCCATCGGAGCGCTGACCGTTACCACGTACCTGCTGGGCGGGCACGCGCGCGAACAAGTGTGTACGTACATGTGCCCGTGGCCACGCATTCAAGCGGCGATGGTGGACGAGGATTCCCTGGTCGTTACCTACCGGGAGTACCGGGGCGAGCCGCGCGGGTTGCACCGCAAGAACGAAAGCTGGGAGGGCCGCGGCGATTGCATCGACTGCAACCAATGCGTCGCCGTCTGCCCCATGGGTATCGACATCCGTGATGGGCAGCAACTCGAGTGTATCACCTGCGCCCTGTGCATCGATGCCTGCAACAACGTGATGGCCCGGGTGCAGCGGCCGCGCGGGTTGATCGCCTATGACACCCTGGCGAATTTGGATCGCCGGACGGCTGGCCAGCCGCCACACCTGCGCTTGATGCGGCTGCGGCCGGTGATCTATGCGGTGCTGATCGTTGTTGTCGGCGCCCTCATGGCGGTAACGTTGGGTAGCCGGGCGACCTTGGAGCTCAACGTGCTGCGCGACCGCAACCCTCTCTATGTTACCCTATCGGATGGCAGTGTGCGCAACGGCTATACCCTGAAAATTATCAACAAGGAGCATCATGCGCGCGCCCTTCGCCTCTCCGTTAGCGGCTCGCTGCCGATGCACACGACCATAGTGGGCGGCGAACCCGCCGATGAACCGGTGATCAGCGTCGGTCCCGACCGGTTGGTTAGCTTTCGCGTTTTCCTCACGGTTCCGGCCAAGGACCTGCGCGGCGAGTCGACGGCAATCACCATCGCTGTCGACGATCCGGTTACGGGCGCACAGGCAACCTACGACAGCGTCTTTCGCGGGCCGGCGCAATGAACGCATCTGGTAAAACGATGCTGACCGGACGGCATGTCCTGATCGCCGTGCTCGCGTTTTTTGGCCTGGTTATTGCCGTCAACGGGATCTTTGTCGTGCTGGCATTGCAAAGCTGGAGTGGCCTGAGCACGGACGATGCCTACCGACGCGGCCTAACCTACAACGAAACTCTGCGCCAGGCCGAGGCACAGCGTGCCCTCGGCTGGCAGGCACGCGCCGATCTGGCACCGCTTGCGGATGGTCGAGCACGCCTGAGCATTGTCTTTACCGACCGCGCCGATGCGCCGGTCGACGGGTTGGTTATTGTCGGCCAGTTGCGCCGGCCCTCGCGCGAGGGCGCCGACCGAGCGGTGGAATTGGCCAGCCAGGGCTCCGGCCGCTACGGCACAGACGTGGATTTGCCTTTGCGCGGACAGTGGGATTTACATCTGCGGGCCGACTCGGCGGACGGCAAAACCTTCATCCTGGAGGATCGGCTATGGCTGAAGTAACGGCGCCGCTGGCCGATCCGGGTTTCTACGTGCGGCCGCAGGCGGATGGCATCTCCGAGTTGAATTTGGTGGTCGAGAACCTGCATTGCCCAAGTTGCATTCCGCGCATCGAGGGCGCCTTGGTGGGACGGCCCGGTGTGATCGAGGCGCGCGTTAACTTAAGCACCCGCCGGTTGCGCCTGCGCTGGCACGGTGCCGCGACCGAGGCGACCGATCTGCTGGAACCGGTCGTGCGGCAAGGATTCCGCCTGGCACCGTTCGATCCCGGCATCGCGGAGGCCCCGCACGAGGGCGCCCGCCGCACGTTGTTGCGCGCCCTGGCGGTCGCCGGTTTTGCCGCCGGTAACGTCATGCTGCTGTCGGTCTCTGTGTGGAGCGGCCTGGTTTCCGATATGGGCGAGGCTACGCGCACCCTGTTGCATTGGGTCTCGGCGCTGATCGCTCTGCCGGCGGTCGCCTACGCCGGGCGCCCGTTCTTCGTCTCGGCGGTCGCAGCGCTGCGCGGTGGCCATTTGAACATGGATGTGCCGATCTCGCTGGCCGTGCTGTTGACCACCGCCATGAGCCTGTTCGAGACGGTGCGCGGCGGGCCGCTGGTCTATTTCGATGCGGCGGTGATGCTGCTCTTCTTCCTGCTCATCGGCCGTTATCTGGATCTGGGCGTGCGCGGCCGCGTGCGCTCGGCGGCAGAGAATTTGCTCGCCTTGCGGGCGCGCTCGGCCACCCTGATCGAAGTGGACGGACGCTATCGCGCCGTCGCCGTGGCCGAGCTTCGCACCGGCGCCCGGGTTGCCGTTGCCGCGGGCGAGCGGATACCGGTTGACGGCCGCATCGCCACCGGCCGCTCCGAGATCGATACCAGCCTGGTCACCGGCGAGAGCCTGCCACGCGCCGCCGGTCCCGGTGATGAGGTTTTCGCCGGGACGCTGAATCTGGGTGCTCCCTTGGAGGTTGAGGTTACCTCGGCGGGCGACGACACGCTGCTGGCGGAAATCGTGCGCCTGATGGAAGCAGCGGAGCAGGGCCGCGCCCGCTATGTGCGCCTCGCCGACCGGGCGGCGCGGATTTATGCGCCGGCGGTACATATCCTAGCGTTCGCCACCTTCCTCGGCTGGTTGCTGTTGGGTGCCGCCACGTGGCAAAGCGCGCTGATGACGGCGGTTGCCGTGCTCATCATCACCTGTCCATGCGCCCTGGGCCTGGCGGTGCCAGCGGTGCAGGTCACCGCCGTCGCCCGCCTGTTGCGCCGCGGCGTGCTGGTCAAGTCGGCGGACGGGTTGGAGCGCTTGGCGCAGATCGATGCCGTCGTTTTCGATAAGACCGGAACCCTGACGCAAGGGCGCCCGACCTTGACGAACCGCGACGAAATCACCCCAGCCGATTTGCATCTGGCGGCGACTCTTGCCGGCGCTAGCCGACATCCCTTGGCGCGCGCCGTGTGTCAGGCCGCTGGTTCGGGTTCGACGGGCGCCAAGGGGGTGCACGAAGAACCGGGCATGGGTCTGGCGGCGACGGTCGGTGGGCAGGAGGTGCGCCTGGGCAACCGCGTCTGGTGCGGTGTTGCCGAAGCCGGTGCGCCGGCGAGCGCGGAGATGGAGCTCTGGCTGGCGGCCGCGGACCGCGCGCCGGTGCACTTTGCCTTTCGCGATACGCCGCGCGCTGGGGCAGGCGCCCTGATCGCCTGGCTGCAGGGGCAGGGCGTGCCGGTCATGTTGCTGTCGGGAGATCGTCCGGCGGCGGTGCGCGATTTGGCCGCGGCGCTTGGCATCGCTGACTGGCACGCGGAATGCCGGCCGGCCGACAAGATCGCGCATCTCGAAAAGCTGGCGGCGGCGGGGCACAAGGTGCTTATGGTCGGCGACGGGTTGAACGATGCGCCGGCGCTGGCCACCGCGTTCGCCTCGGCATCGCCGGCGGAAGCGGCGGATATCAGTCAAACCGCCGCCGACGTGATCCTGCAGGGAGATAGTCTCGCTCCCCTGGCCGAAGCCATCCGCGTGGCCCGTTCGGCGCGCCGGTTGGTGCTCCAGAATTTCGCACTCGCACTCGGCTACAATGCGGTTGCCGTGCCGCTCGCGGTGGCCGGGTTGGTAACGCCGCTGATCGCGGCGGCGGCCATGTCGGCCTCCTCGATCGCGGTCACCCTGAATGCCCTGCGGCTCAACCTGATGCATCGGCGGCCGGACCTGTGACCGTCCTCATATACCTGATTCCGGCGGCGTTGTTTCTCGGGCTGCTTGGCCTGGGGGCGTTTTTGTGGGCGCTAAAGTCGGGTCAGTTCGAGGATCTCGATGGGGCCGCGCACCGCATTCTATTCGACGACGGGGAGGCTCCTTTGCCTAAGCCTCGATCAGATCGCGATAGGCATGCCAGCTCGCGTGTCCGACAAGCGGGAACGTCAGGGTCAGACCGACAAAAAAGGTAAGCAGGCCGATACCGGTCAAGATTGCGATCAGCCAGGCCCAGAGGATCAGTACGGCGGCGTTCTTGCGGGCCGCCCGGACGCTTAGGATCATGGCGGTGACCGCGTCCACATTGCGCACCATGAGCATGGGCACCGAGACCACACTGATGGCAAAAACGGCGGCGGCGAGTGCGGCACCCACGGCGCTGCCGACCGCCAGCAGGCCCAGCCCCTCCGCCGTGAAGAACAGCCGCGGCAGAATCTCGGCCAGGGGCGGGAAGCCCAGGGTTCCCATGAACAGGGCAAAGAGCAGGCTGGCGACGCGCATCCAGGCGAGCATAAAGAGGGCCAGCACGATGCCGATAAAGCCGAGTTGCGCCGGCGAGCGGGTCACGACAAGCAAGGCATCGCGCAACGTTACCGGCTCGCCCGCGTGCAGGCGCCGGCTGGTCTCATAAAGCCCGACCGCCAGCATCGGCCCCAACAGCATGAAGCCCGCGGCAAGCGGCGGCAGCAGATATTCGACTCCGGTGGCAAACAAGCCGGCTGTCAGGGTGATGCTGACAGCGGCGAACAAGGCGCCATAGGCCAGGCTGATGTGCGGCGCTTGCCAAATATCGCGCCAGCCGGCGGCAAGCCAGAACCACGGTTGTTCAAGGGTAACCTGCCGGATACGTGGTCCGGCCGGCACTGTATCAGTGTGTGCCATGTGCCTGATGACTCCTTTCAAAGAGCCTCACCGGTTCGACATATTGAAAGTATGCCGGGCTAGGCTGGGAGTTGCCACTCAAACTTAACCCGAATCATCCCCGAACGGCGTCGGATAAAATGTCGAAGACGTTCCCGTCGCTGTTAGGACGCGCCAGCCCGTAGGAATAGTGCCAAAGCGCAAAGAACAAGAATGACCACGCCAGAAAGCCCGATTTGCCCGATGGGTTGGCGAAGGCGGCTCGGACCGTATCGGAGGGGAAGTATTCGCGGATTCCCGGCTGTCTCGTGACAAGGTCCGCAAGGGCGCTCGATTCCGAAGCGATCCACTCGCCCACCGGCACCGTGAATCCACGCTTATGTGTGAACGGTTGCGCCTCGGGCATGCGGTTTTGCAGCCAGGTCTTCAGCAGCCATTTGCCGTCCTGGCCCTGGATCTTCAGGCGATCCGGAAGCCTGAAACCGAAATCGGCTACACGGGTATCGAGGAAGGGGGTGCGCCCTTCCAGGCCATGCGCCATCAGGCATTTGTCGAGTTTACTCAGCAGGCCGTGCGGCAGCCAATCCACCATGTCGCGCGCCTGTAGGCGCTGAAGTTCGGTGTGCTCGGGTGAGTCGGTGCTGTTCTCCAGCGGTGCGCCTCTGCGGCCCATCAACCGTTTGAGCCGCCGCAGCCATGGCCGGCGGTAGCGGCCATAGCCGGCAAAGATTTCGTCGCCGCCTTCGCCGCTCAAAACGACTTTCAGATCCTGCGCGGCGATGCGCGCGAGTTTCCAGGTGGGCAAAATCGCCGGATCGATCAACGGATCGTCGAAATAACGGGCGATCCTGGGCAGCGTGCTCCAAAAATCGTCGGACGAATACGGCACCTCCACGTGTTCGGCCTCGGCCGAGCGCGACAACCTCGCAGCCAATTCCCGTTCATCGGAAACGGCCGTATCGGGGAATCCGACGGTAAAGGTCGTCAACCGCTCCCGGTAATCCTGTGCCAAGACCGAAAGCAGGCAACTCGAATCGACACCGCCCGACAGAAACAACCCGATGGGCACATCCGACCGGCAATGCACCGCGATGCTGTCACGCAGGATGGAGTCTAGTTGGCCGAGGGCCGCGTCCTGGGAGATCGATCGCGGCCCTTCGCGGGGCACCGTCGGCCGCACCTGGCGGTCGAAGATGCGGCCATCGCGCAGTTCCAAGGTTTCGCCGGGCAATAGTCGACGTATACCGTCGAAAACGGTGCTTTGTCCGAGAGTAAAATGGTGCTCTATGAAGGAATGCACCTGGCTCTTGTCGATTGCCGGTGAAATAACCCCGGAGGCCAGCAATGCTTTGATCTCGCTGGCGAACAAAAACCCTTGCGCGGTTTCGATGTAGTAGAGGGGCTTCATGCCGAATTGGTCGCGGGCAAGTGTTAGCACCCCAGATCGCTGGTCAAAAATGCAGGCCGCGAACATGCCCCGCAACGTGTTCGCGAAGTTCCGGCCGTGGCGGGCATGGATCGGCAGGATGACTTCGCAGTCGGATTGCGTGAGATAGGGATAATCGGCGTTCTCGGGGTCCTGTTTCAACTCGATGTAGTTGTAGATCTCGCCGTTAGCGACGACGGCCGTGTTGTCGGCGCTGTAGATGGGTTGATCGCCGGTCGTCAGGTCGATAACCGCAAGCCGGCGATGCCCGAGGGTGACGCGCCCGTGCGGGCTGATCTTGCTGCCGTCCGGGCCGCGAGTGGCGATAGCCGCGACCATCTTTCGCACGACGGGCTCGGTCGGTGTCGTCTCGTCGATGGCATAGAATCCGGCGATGCCGCACATGCTACCGTGGCGCCTTCTTTGCGAACGCGCGTTGCGGTAGGTGCTCTTAGCTACCAGCGCGGTCGAGGGCTTCGAGTTTTGCCACCTTTGGCGCCGATCGGCCACCCTGAAAGTCGTTCGTCAGGTAGATATCCATGAGCATTCGGGCGACCGATGCGCCGACGATCTGGGCGCCAAAGGTAATGATCTGGGCGTTGTTACTGGCAATGGCGCGCTCGGAGGTATAGGGGTCCATGACGCAAACGGCGCGCACGCCGGGCACCTTGTTGGCGGCGATTGCCATGCCGGCACCGGTGCCGCAGACCAACACCCCGCGCTCAAACTCGCCGGCGGCCTGGCGCCGGGCCAGCGCCGCGCCGACATCCGGATAATCGACGGGTGTTCCGTCGTGCACGCCGATATCGATCACCTCGATGCCATGGCCCTTCATATGGTCGCGCAACGCGTTCTTGAGATCGACACCCAGATGGTCACAGCCGATTCCGACCGTGCTAACCCGATAGTCTGTCGCGCTCATGGCTTTGCCCTCCTCAGGATTGCCCAAGGCTTTCAAAATCAAAGGTGAATGGCGCGTCATTGGTAATCGCGCCGAGCAAGCTGCGGGTAAGAGGGAATGCCGTTGCGGCCAGAACACCTTCGTCGACCGCCGCCTGAAAGGCACTGGCGATGCTATGGCCGGTATCGACGCCCTCGACCGTCTCGCCTCGCAATGGCCCGGATAGCGCCTCGGTAGCTCGCATCCCCTGCCCTAGGCACAGACCAAGCCGGCCGTTTCGGCCGCCTCCCACGGTGACCTGCAAATCCCCAACGCCGGCCAGGCCCATGGCTGTTTCCGGCCGGCCACCGATCCACTCCGCCAGCCGCGCCATCTCCATGACCGCTTGGTTGAAGACGGCGGCGGATGGATTCATGGCATAGGCATTCGCCGACCGGTCGGAGCCCGGATGACACGTCCGCATGGCACTCACGCCAATGGCAAAAAAATTCTTGAGCGCGGCGCAAGCTTCAACGCCGACATGATCCGTACTCGTGGTCACACGGTAATAGGGTGTCTGCATCCACCGTGCGATGCTTTGACACGCGTCGTCATTGTTGCTTGCGTAAACCACCGCGGTCGGCTGGCGTTCGGCAAGTTCCTGGGCGATGCAAGGGCCGGCAATGCCGACGACGGGTCGGCTCTCTGGCATGGCGTTCGGCAGGGTCTCCACATAGGTGCGCGGCGGCTTCGTTCCGTCCTGAATCAGTCCTTTGGTGACCAGTGCGATTGGCTTGGGCGTGCGCATATGCCGACTCAGGCGTTCGGTCGCCCAATCCATCCCGGCGCTGCTGATGCCAAGGATGATCAGATCGGCATTTTCGAAATGCGCCGCCTGAAGGTCGTCGATGTCCAGTGGTTCGATGGCGGACGGCAGCGGCGCGCCCAGCCGGGGATGACCCGCGCGGTCGACCTTCAGGGCGGCGATTATACCCCGGTCGAGATGGGTGCCGACCAAGGTCACCGCGTGCCCGTTATCGGCGGCGGGGACGGCGATCGCGCTGCCCATGACGCCAGCCCCGAGGATGAGAACGCGTGGCATCAGGTGATCCGCTGCCCGCTATCCGGGTCAAAGAGATGCACCTTGGCCGGGTTGATCCCGAAGGCGACGGTTTCGCCCCGGGCGATATGCGGGCGCCCGGCGATCACCGCGCGGATGTCTTCGTCGTCGACCTCCAGGTGAATCATGGTTTCGGGGCCGGTGTTCTCTGACATCACCATCTTGCCCCGCAGCGCGCCGCCTGGATCGACTTCGATATCGACCGGCCGAATGCCGTAGATTAGCGGCCGGTCAGCGTCCCACCGGACGTCGTTTGGCAGTGGCAGAGCGAGCGACTTGAAGCGAAAAACCGGCTGTCCACCGTCGTCTTCCACCTTGCCATCCAGAAAGTTCATCGGCGGCGCACCGATGAAATCGGCGACGAACAGGTTGGCGGGAGTATCGTAGACCGCATCCGGCGGTCCGATCTGCTCGATACGGCCGTCGCGCATGACCACGATCTCATCGGCCATGGTCATGGCCTCGACTTGGTCATGGGTGACATAAATCGTGGTGGTATCGAGCCGGTCGTGGATGCGCCTGATCTCATAGCGCATCTGCCCGCGCAGCTTAGCATCCAGGTTCGACAGCGGTTCGTCGAAGAGAAAGACCTTCGGGTCGCGCACAAGCGCCCGGCCCATGGCGACCCGCTGGCGTTGCCCACCGGACAGCGCCTTGGGGAACCGGTGAAGATAAGGGGTTAGGTCCAGAAGATCGGCGGCCCAGCGGACCTTTCGCTCTACCTCGTCGCGAGGAAATTTTTTGACCTGCAGGGTAAAGGCGATGTTGTCGAACACCTTCATGGTCGGATAGAGCGCGTAGTTCTGAAAGACCATGGCGATATCCCGGTCACGGGGGTGCACGCCGTTCATACGCTTGCCGCCGATCCGGATTTCGCCGCTGGTGATCGTCTCCAGGCCCGCGGTCATGCGCAGCAGCGTCGTTTTGCCGCAGCCCGAAGGGCCCAGCAGCACGACAAAGCGCTGATCGCCGACGGTCAGATTGATATCCGTCATCACGGTCTCGACGCCGAATTTCTTGCCTATGCCTTCGTACTCGACCGTCGCCATTTCGGCTCTTTCCCCCTAGGCCGCTTCGCGCGCGAAGGACTCGAGCGAGTCGCTATCGCCGGCGAAATCCAGCATCGTAAAACGGTCACGGATAAACCGAGAGTGCCGAACGGCACATTGATAGAACGCCGGGTCAAGACCCAAATCGGAGGCCGTAAGTTGACACCCTGCGATCCGCATGGCCGCGTGCAATTCGTCATAGGGTCGCATCACCGCACGCAGGCGTCCGGCAATGTCATCCCAATTCTCCGCAAGGCGCCGATTTAGGCGGTCCGTTTGGGCCGGGGCAAGCGCCTTGCGCTCGGCTTGCTCGATCATGGTGCTGGTCGTTTCCGCGCCGAAGTACCGGTTAAGCTCGGGCACTGGGATGACCGTCGGGCGCAGGCGCGGCGGCTCATCGGCGCGCAGAATGGCGTTCTGTAGCCGTGACATCGTGAGCGTCGCGACCCCCACTTGCTCACCGTGCGAGGTGCCGGGGTGATTCTTTCCGGCGAACATATCGATGAAGTGGGAAATCATATGCTCGGCCATGGAGCCACAGTGCGTCGTGCCGGTAAACGACGTCCCCAATCCCATGATGGCGGAGACCCGCGTCAAGGTTCCCAGCGCCTCGATATCACCATTCAACAAGTTACTGGCACTGGCGATCATCTTGTCCTCGTCATAGGACAACAGGACATAGGGCGTATCGGAATAAGGCGTGTCGAAAAGAAGGTGCGACATCAGCCAATCGACTTGGGCCGTGGTCCGGCACACCACATCCGCAAAGGCCGCCGATATTAGGCGCGGCGGGCACTTGGCGATGACACCCAGGTCGAAGAACGCTCCCTTGGCCGAATGGCAGGTGATCGATTTCTTGAATCCGTCGAAGGAAACGGAGGCTGTCGGCGTGGTATAGGCGTTCATGGGTGAAGTGGCGAAGACGGAATATTCGCGCTTGTCGAGGAAGGTCGCGTACTTGACGCTATCGCTCACACTGCCCGAACCGACCGCGACGAGAGCCTCGGCCGACCGGGTCGCTTGAGAAAGCTCCTCCACGCCTTCGGGTGTACAGCGTGGGCGCTCCCACACGAACTCATCGACTTGGCCCAGATTGCGTAACGCGGTGAAGACCCGCTCTCCCAACGCCTTGCGGGTAAAAGGGTCGCTGACGACGGTGATGCGCTTGCCCGCGTGCCGCGAGGCGATCAGTTCCGCTTCCCGGCCCTGCAGGCATTCGGCCACCACGATATCTTCGATTGGAATCGAACAGCGCCGGCCCGTGGTTGGATCAACCCACGTGCCGGCCACCAACTCGTCCAGAACCCCCCCATAGCTTTTCGATACAGCACTCATGCCGACCCACCATCGGAGAGGGCCATCAACCGTTGATTGGTCGTTCGGGTCGTTTCATAGAGCTCTTTATATATGCCGAGCAGCTCTTGGTAGCGCCCCGTGATGCCGTGGTTTGGTTCGATCGGATGAGTTTCGCCGGCCATCTGCGAGGCCGCCTCGAGGATCGATCCGTACCAGCCGGCACCGTACGCGGCGGTCATGCCCGCACCCAGGGCAGAAGCCTCTATGGTATCGCTGATGAGGACTTGTTTGCCCGACGCATCGGCGAGCATCTGCCGCCACAGCGGACTGGCCGCGCCGCCACCGATGGCGACGTAATGATCCACATTCTGTTCGGCGGCGGTTTCCAGACTACGGGTGCGCATGACCTGGTCCAAAGTGATCCCTTCAATGATTGCCCGGTAGACGTGAACCGGTTTGTGGCTACCGCCGAGGCCAAACACGACGCCCCGGGCGCACGTGTCCCAATACGGGTCCATGACGCCGGACCAGTAGGGCTGCACCATCAGGCCGTCGCTGCCGACCGGCAGCTTCAGGGCCTCGGCTTCCAACTTGTCGAATATCCGCGGGTCGTCGCGCCCGCCGGGCACGAACTGAGTGACGAACCAATTCACCAGGAACGCGCCGGAGCGCAGGCAGTTCTCGTAGATATACCCCTCGCCCTGGGCCGCCAGCTCGGTGCGCCAGGCCCTGTCGTAGCGGTAGTGCGGCGACCAGACACCCGAAACCACGGCGGTACCGAGATTCACATAGGCGCGCTCGGGCACGGTGCAGTTCGTGCCCAGGCCCGCGCACTGACCGTCGCCACCGGCGGCAAAGATCGGTGTATCCTTTTGCAGACCGGTTAGTGCCGCGGCGCCCGCGCTCACCCGGCCAAGCCCGGTGCCGGGTGCAAGCGTTCGCGGCAGCCGGCCTTCGTCGAGTTCCAACGCTTTCAGGATAATCGGCGACCAACGCATCTCGGTGACATCGAACAAGCCCATGGGATCGGCGCTGGTCCAGCCCGTGCGAAACGGCCCGCCCGCCAGGCGGTGCACCAGAGTGCACTGCACGTCGGCAAAACAGGCCGTGCGCGCCCAGACATCGGGTTTGTGTTTCTTGATCCAAAGAAGACTGTAAAGACACGGCGTGATATCCGGCGGCCGACCGGTGATCCGGTGGATGGTCTCGCTACCGAGGCTCTCGGATAGCTCCGCGACTTCCGCGCGGGCGCGCTCGTCCAGCCAGGTAATCGCCGGATGGAGGGACGCGCCGTCCTTGTCGAGAAAGGCAATCGTCTCGCGCTGGTTGCTGATGGCCAGGGCCGCGATGCGACCAGCACCTACCTGCGCGATGCACTCGTTGAGGGCCGTGCAGCACGATGTCCACCAATCCTCGGGGTCCTGCTCGAAACAGTCCAGCCGCGGATTGGCCAACGGTATAGACGCACGCCCTTCCGCGACCGCGCGCCCTCGGCGATCCCAGGCGATGGCTTTCGTGCTCTGCGTCGAGCTATCCAGGCCGATGACAAGAGGCTCGTTGTCGGGGCTCATGCCGGTGTCAGTGTTCCTGCCGGGTCGGCGTGACGCACATTTCCTGGATCAGCACGTTCTGTGGCATCTGATAGGCGAAAAGAATCATATCGGCCACATGGTCGGCCGAGATGCCGCCGCCGATACGCACTTTGTTGTCCTTGTAATTCTTCAGCGTGTTCGGATCGGTGACATGATCGAGCACTTCCGTCTCGATGATCCCGGGCGATATGACGATGACGCGCACGTCGTAGGGCGCCAGATATCCTCGGATGCTCTCGGAGACCGCATGCACAAAATATTTGGTGCCGCAATAAACCGTATGGTCCGGATAGACCTTGCGCCCGGCGATGGAGCTCATCATCACGATCGTGCCGTGGCGCCGATCTTTCATACCGCCCATTACCGGGTGCAGCGCATTCATGACGCCCTTGGTGTTGATATCGATCATCTCGTCCCATTCGTTCGGACTTTGCGCGCCGATATCGGCGAGCCGGGCGATGCCAGCGTTGTTGAGCAGGCAATCGGTCGGGCCGTATTGAGATTCCGCGTCGCGGATGGCGGCTTCGATTGCGTCGCGGTCGCGCACGTCTACTTTTCGGCACAGGCTGTTCGGTATATCCATGGCCTCCATGCGCGCCAGGCGCCGGGCCAGGAGCAGAAGAGGGTGGCCTGCCTTGGCAAAGGCGCGCGCTGTCGCCTCGCCGATACCCGAGCTCGCGCCCGTTATGACCACCAGAGGCTTGTCCATCGACGGCTAGCTCCCTGTTTGTCCATTCGATTGAAAAAGAGGCAGCGGTGCCGCACCCCGATAGGGCGCCGCACCGCTGCGTTGCAGGTCGCTAGCCGGCAATGATCCCGTCGACCTTTTTCTTGATGGAATCCATGGCCGCCTTTGGCGAGTCGTATTCGCCCGCCCAGAAGCGGCCCAGTTCCACCGGGATCGTGTCGTTGGATAGCTCCGCCCATTCCGGCAGATCCGGTTCCGATCCCATGTGACTGGCAATGGTCTCGCGGACCGCATCCAGATGGCGCGTCGTGCCGGCGATGCCGGGTTTGGCATTGGCTTTGACACGCGCATCGTCGTAGACGCTCGAGCGCGTCGGGCCGGTGCCGCCACCGAGCACGGTGATGTAGACCTGCGTCTCCTGCGAGGTCGCCCACTGTGCGAACAGCCAGGCGGCGTCTTGGCTCTTGGAGTATTTAGATACCGCCAATGACGAGCCGCCCTGATGACCCACACCGGGGATTTCGCCGTAACCGGTTTCCGAGACGGTCCTAAGCGCGTTGGCTTTTGGCGGCACCGCGGCCTCCATGAGGCCGGAGACCTTCGAGGACTCCGGATTGTCCCAGGAGGGGAAGAACTCGCCCCAACTAAGCACCTGGCCGGCAAGACCCTGACCAACCGACTGGCCCTGACCGTCCCAGGTCCAACTGGTGACACCCGATGGCATGTTCTCTTTGAGTTTCTGCCAATATTCGATCGCCGCCAGACCTTGTTCATCGTTGCCGGTGAACTTGCCGTCCGGTCCGAAGACCGACCCGCCATGACCCCAGAGCCAAGCCGTCCAGTCGCATTCCAGGCTGTAATGGCCGGACTTCATCTGGCCGGTGGTCCCGTAGATGCTCGGGCCTTTGGCCTTCTGAATGGCTTGCGCGTTGGCCAGGAATTCACCCATGGTGGCGGGTACTTTCAGGCCAAGTTCGTCATAGACATCCTTGCGGTACATTTGGATGAAGATCGGGATGTCATAAGGCACGCCGACCATGATGCCGTCGTACATGGAAATGCCGTCGACGAGCGCCGCCAGGAAATCGTCGAAGTTGTAGTTCGGCATGGCCAGATCCGGCTCGGCCGCATACTTTTCGCGCGGATCGATGACATCGCCCGAGAAGCTCGCCATCCAGCTCTGATCGAGATAGTAGAGATCATAGGTGCCCAGGCCGGAGGCCACATCGAGGGTCAGCTTTTGCAGCACCTGCTCCAGCGGCAGAACCTCGATCTCGACCTTGATGCCCGTTGCTTCCTCGAAATAGGGCTTCAACGCCGAGTTGATGGCGTTCGATGGCGGTGTGGACTCTGT
>JAJFGP010000041.1 GCA_021776055.1 Kiloniellaceae bacterium | reverse complement strand
TTGCCCATGCATTGCTCCGCCAATATCGGCGCGCGCGGCGATGCGGCCATCTTCTTCGGCTTATCCGGCACCGGCAAGACGACACTCTCGGCGGACAGCACGCGGCTTCTGATCGGCGATGATGAGCATGGCTGGTCGGATACCGGCGTCTTTAATTTCGAGGGCGGTTGTTATGCCAAAGTGATCCGCCTTTCGGCCGAGGCCGAGCCGGAAATTTTCGCAACCACCCGGCGCTTCGGTACCGTCTTGGAGAACGTGGTCCTGGACGAAGCCACCGGCGCCTTGGATCTGGATGACGGTCGCTACACGGAAAATACCCGTGCGAGCTACCCGCTCGATTTCATTCCGAACGCCAGCGAGAGCAGCCGCGGCGGACATCCCGAAACCATCGTCATGCTCACCGCCGATGCCTTCGGCGTGCTGCCGCCGATCAGCCAGCTCAGCCCCGAACAGGCGATGTATCATTTCCTGTCCGGCTATACGGCGCGCGTCGCGGGCACGGAAAAAGGCCTGGGCAACGAACCCAAGGCCACCTTCTCCACGTGTTTCGGCGCGCCCTTCATGCCGCGCCATCCGTCGGCCTATGCCAAGTTGCTGGGCGAAAAAATCGCCCGCACCGGGGCCCGTTGCTGGCTGGTCAATACCGGCTGGACCGGCGGTGCTTACGGTGTCGGCACCCGCATGAAGATCGACTACACGCGCACCATGGTGCGGGCCGCCCTGGACGGCCGCCTGGCCGATGCGGCCACCGCGGTGCATCCGACCTTCGGCCTGGCCATTCCCGAGGCGTGCCCCGATGTGCCGGCGGGGGTTTTGAACCCGAAGACCACGTGGGCGGACCAGGCCGCTTACGATCAGACGGCGCGTCAGCTTTCGGCTCGTTTCGAGGCCAACTTCAAACAGTTCGAGCCCTACGTCAGCGACGCCGTGAAGGCCGCCGGCATCCACGCCAGCGTCTAGCCGCCATAAAACACCGCTGCCCTCGGCGCGGTACTTCGCGCCAGAGAGAATGATATATGTCGTCTAAAGATCTCGGCCTCTACGCGCTGACCGTCCTCCTTTGGGGGACAAGCTGGCTGGCGATCAAGTTCCAACTCGGCGTGGTGCCGCCGGACGTCTCTGTTGCTTACCGCATCATCCTTTCCGCGGTGCTCATGCTTGTTCTCTGCTTAGCAATGCGCCGCCGTATGCGGTTTTCCCTGGCGGATCATGGTTTCATGGCCCTGCAGGGGTTCAGCCTGTTTTCCGTCAATTACTTCTTCATCTACTCAGGTAGCCAGCACCTGACGACAGGCCTGGTCGCCGTTGCGTTTTCAACCGTGGTGATCCTGAACATCATCGGCGGTGCCATTCTCTTCCGCACGGCCGTCCAGGCGCGGGTGGTTGTCGGTGCGGTCTTGGGGGTTGGCGGCATCGCGGTTGTTTTTTGGCCGGAGATCATGGCTTTCGATCTGTCCCGCCAGGGGTCGCTCGGTCTCGGCTTGACTCTGATCGGCACCTGCTTCGCCTCGGCGGGTATGCTCACCTCGGCCTGGAGCCAGCGCAAGCGCGGTCTGCCGGTGTTGCAAAGCAACGCCTATGGCATGTTTTACGGCGCCCTTGCCATCACTCTTCTGACCGTTGCGCGCGGCAGCGATTTTGTCTTCGACCCGGCGCCGGTCTATGTGTTGTCCCTGCTGTATCTGGCGATCTTTGCCACGGTCGCCGGCTTCTGGAGCTATTTGACCCTGATCGGCCACATCGGCCCGGACCGCGCTTCTTATGTCACCGTGCTCTTCCCCATCGTTGCCCTGGCGCTTTCCACCTGGTTCGAGGGTTTCCACTGGACGGCTCTGGATGCCGTCGGCATCGCCCTGGTGCTACTCGGCAACGCCGTCATCCTGACCAAGCGCCTACCCACCTGGCATACAGCGGAGTCAACCGTCCGATCGGAGTGAGGCCCTAGTGCGCCGTGGCCCAGTTGTCGCCGATGCCGACATCGGCGGTGATGGGTATGGATAACTCGACCGCTGGGCGACAGGCATTTTCCATAACCTGTTTGACCAAGGCAGCCGTCTCATCGATCTCCGCCGTCGGCACCTCGAACAACAGCTCATCGTGCACCTGGAGCAAAAGGCGCGCTTTCAGCCCGGCCTTTGTCAGGGCCGGACCCACGCGGATCATCGCCCGTTTGATGATATCCGCGGCCGTGCCCTGGATTGGTGCGTTGATGGCCGCGCGTTCGCCGAAGTTGCGCCGCGCCGGATTCTTATCGGCGATGGTTGCTATGTGGATGCGGCGGCCGAAGAGGGTCTCCACATAGCCGTGCTTGCGGCAAAAATCGGCGGTGCGCGTCATATAGGCGCGGATTTCCGGATAGCGGGCGAAATAAGCTTCGATGTAGGCCTTCGCCTCGCCTTGCGGAATGCTCAGGTTGTTCGCCAGGCCGAAGGCGGAAATGCCATAGATGATGCCGAAGTTGATGGCCTTGGCCTTGCGCCGGATCATGGGGTCCATGCCCTCGACCGGCACGCCGAAGACTTGGGCGGCGGTGATGGCATGAATGTCCTGCCCGTCGAGGAAGGCCTGGCGCAAGGCCGGCACATCGGCGATCTCGGCGGCCAAGCGCAGCTCGATCTGACTATAGTCGACGGAGAGCAGGCGACACCCCGCATCGGCGATAAAGGCGTGGCGAATCTTGCGCCCTTCCTCGGTCCGGATCGGGATGTTCTGCAAGTTCGGGTCGCTGGAGGCCAGCCGCCCGGTGGAGGCGATTGCCTGGCTGAAAGACGTGTGCACGCGACCGGTGGCGGGATCGATCTGCTCCTGCAAAGTATCCGTGTAGGTGCTTTTGAGTTTGCTGAGCTGGCGCCAATCGAGAACGCGAGCCGGCAGGTCATGTCCTTGCGCCGCTAGGCCTTCGAGCACATCGGCGCCGGTGGCATACGCACCGCTTTTGCCCCGCTTGCCGCCCGCCAAGCTCATTTCGTCGTATAGAATCTCGCCCAACTGCTTGGGTGAGCCGATGTTAAACGATCGTCCGGCGAGTTTATGGATTTGCGTTGCTAGATCGGCGATGCGCGTGGCGAAGTCGTTGGAGAGGCGGCGCAAGACTTCGCGGTCCACCTTGATGCCGGTGCGCTCCATGGTGGTGAGCACCGGCACCAGCGGCCGCTCCAACGTCTCGTAAACGGTGGTCCGGTGCTCGGCTACCAGGCGCGGTTTGAGCACCGCATGCAGGCGCAGGGTGATATCCGCATCCTCCGCCGCATAGTCGAGCGCCTTATCCAGCGGCACCTGATCGAAAGTTATTTTGTTGCGCCCGGACCCGGCCACCTCGGAAAAGGTGATGGTGGTATGGCCAAGATGGATGTTCGCCAAGTCGTCCATGCCGTGCCCATGCCGGCCGCCATCGAGCACATAAGAGAGCAGCATGGTATCGTCGAACGGCCCCACCTCGATGCCATGGCGTCCCAGCACCAGGCTATCGTACTTCATGTTCTGGCCGATCTTGAGAATCCCCGGGTCCTCCAGCAGGGGTTTGAGCGCTGAGATTGCCTTTTTGAGTGGGATTTGTTTCGGCGCCGCCTCGGCTCCCGCCAGGTCCAGACCGCCATCGTTGCCAGCACCCCGGTGGCCAAGCGGGATGTAACACGCCTTGCCGGGGGTTACCGCCAGGCAGACACCCACCAAATCCGCCTGCAAGGCATTGAGCGACGTGGTCTCCGTATCCACCGCGACCACGCCCTGTTCGTACGCCGCCGCGACCCAGGCCTCCAGCGCCGACAAATCCTGCACCAGCTCGTAAGTAGCCTCGGCCGGGGATGGTTCGGGGGTCGCGCCCTTCTGCTCTGTCGTTTGCCCTTTGTCCTCGGCGCCGAGCTCTAAGCGCGCAATGACCGAACGGAAGCCGTTTTCCGCCAGGAAGGCGCGCAAGATATCCGGGTCCGGGGTGCCCGGCCGGAGCTTATCCAGCGACATCTCCAACGGCGCATCCGCCCGCAACTCCACGAGCTTGCGCGAGATGCGCGCCTGCTCGGCGAACTGCAACAAATTCTCGCGCCGCTTGGGTTGTTTGATTTCGCCGGCGCGGGCCAGCAGACTTTCCAAATCGCCGTAGTCGGTGATCAGTTGCGCGGCCGTCTTTACACCAATGCCCGGTACACCGGGCACGTTGTCGGTGGAATCGCCGGCCAGCGCCTGAACCTCCACCACCTTCTCCGGTCCCACGCCGAAACGCTCGCGCACCTGGTCCGGGCCGATGGCGCGGTTCTTCACCGGGTCGAGCATGTTCACCCCCGGCCCCACCAACTGCATCAGGTCCTTGTCCGAGGAGACGATGGTGACATCCAGCCCTTCCCGCCGCGCTTGGCGCGCGTAGGAGGCAATCAGATCGTCGGCCTCGAATTGCGCCAGCTCGATGCACGGCACGTTGAAGGCGCGCGTGGCTTCGCGGATCAGAGCGAACTGCGGGATCAACTCCTCCGGCGGCGGCGGCCGGTTGGCCTTGTAGTCCGGATAGATGTCGTTGCGGAAGGTCTTGCGCCCGGCATCGAAGATAACCGCGATGCCGGCGGCGTCCGTATCCGCCAACAGCTTGATGAGCATGTTGGTAAAGCCATAGACCGCATTCACCGGCGTGCCGTCCGGCCGGGTCATCGGCGGCAGGGCGTGAAAGGCGCGGAAGATATAACCCGACCCGTCGACCAAATAGAGATGATGGTCGTGCGGGTGGGGCGATGCGTCAAGTTGAGTCATGGCGGGTGCGAGAATGCCGGAGGCGCAAGAGACCCGCAAGGAGTGTGGAACGATCTATTGCGTTTCCGTGCCGAGGAAGATGGTCCGGATGAATTCCCGGTACAGCATGATCTGCTTGGGCAAAATCGATTTGTCCTTCGCCACCTTGGAAATGATGATCCCACCATCCGCCAGGGCCGAGATCATATCGGCAAGGGCGTCCAGGTCCACCTCGACACGCGGCGGATAGCGCGCCGCGATCCGATCGAAGTGCCCGCGAAAACGGCGGCGCCACCTGAGAACGCCGGCAGCGTTCAAGTCGCGGACGGTCTTGTTGAACATCTGGTCCTGGTAACAATACGAAGCAACCAGACAACCGGGGTGACCGTGCGGTAGATCGTCCATCATCTCGGCAAACAATTTCAAGCCGACGAGAAAACCGTGCAGGGGGTCCTCATTCAGATTATCGGCGCGATCGAAGAGATCGTTGTAAACCGCTTCGTCTCGATCCAAGTAGCGCTGCAGCAGAGCCTCGGCCAGCTCGCCCTTGTCCTGGAAATGGTAGAAAAAGCCGCTTTTCGAGATGCCGGCGGCGGCAACTAACTCCTCGATCGAGGTAGCCGCAAAGCCTTTCTCCAGAACGGCTGATTCGGCCAGCTCCAGGATGCGCTCGCGGGTACGGCCACGTGGCTGAGCACGCACTTTCAGCATGCAAAACTGTACCACAAGTACACTTGGCCACAAATTTCGCCGGGGATAGACCAGGATCCGCCATCGGCGAATGCCTGCAACCTCCTATTAAACAACGAAAATATGATTCTTGCATTACCTGTACCACGAGTCGTCTGGACCGTGCGCGGCACAATCAGCATCTTCCACCGTGCCGATCGCATGGTGCGGCGGTGTTCATTCACAAGGATTGCAAGAGATGCCAAAATACAGGAGCCGCCTGCCGCAACTGGACGGCGGTTTGTTTCTAACCGACGGCGGAGCCGAGACCACCCTGATTTTTCATGAGGGGTTCGATCTGCCTTACTTCGCCGCGTTCACGTTGCTGAACGATGCCAAAGGCCGGCAGGCTTTGCGTGCGTACTTCAATCGCTATGCCGATATCGCCAAAACCAACGGCACCGGTTTCGTTCTGGAGAGCCCCACTTGGCGCGCCAGCAGCGACTGGGGCGAGAAGCTGGATTACTCCGAGAAAGATATGGCAGCCGTCAACCGGGACTCCATCGCCCTGATGGCCGAGGTCCGGCAGGACTACGAGAGCGATAGCATGCCGATCGTCATCAGTGGCTGCGTCGGCCCGCGCGGCGACGGTTATGATCCGGGCAATGTAATGACTCCGACCGAGGCGGAGGCCTATCACAGCAAGCAGATTTGCGTCTTTGCCGAGACCGAAGCCGACCAGATCACCGCCATCACCATGACCAATGTCAACGAGGCGATTGGCGTCACCCGCGCGGCGCAAGCAGCCGACATTCCCGTGGTCATTGCCTTCACGGTGGAAACGGATGGCCGCCTGCCCACCGGGCAAAGCCTGGCCGAGGCGATCAATGCAGTTGACGAGGCGACCGGCAACGGTCCTGCATACTTCATGATCAACTGCGCCCACCCAACGCATTTCCAGGATGCCCTGGCGGCGGGTAAGCCATGGGTGCAACGCATTCACGGCCTACGCGCGAACGCCTCGGCCCTAAGCCACGCGGAGCTTGATGAGGCAACCGAGCTTGACGATGGCAATCCGGCGGAGTTGGGCACCCAGCACCGGTCCCTTCAGCAGCGCTTTGGACACATCAACGTGTTCGGCGGTTGCTGTGGCACCGACCATCGGCACATCGAGCAAATCTGTGTCGCGGTAAAAGCGGCAGCCTAGTAAAAGCGGCCGCCTAATCGAGATAGCGGCGCCCGGACTCCGGCTGGGGAGTCCGGGCGCAAGCTTTATGCCGCCGGACGGGCAGCGGATAGGCCCTCGGCCAACTTCTCCAGCACGTTCTGCGGCGACGATTCGCCGTACGGATCGGTCTCGCAAAGATCGGAAAAGCCCGGCTCCTCGAACCACGCCTCGACCACGCCGTCGTCGATGACGGCGGCATAGCGCCAGGAGCGCATGCCGAAGCCCAAGTTATCCTTGCAGACCAGCATGCCCGTCTTGCGCGTGAATTCGCCGGAGCCATCCGGGATGAGCTGCACATTGCTCAGGTCCTGCTGCTTGCCCCAGGCATTCATGACGAAAGCATCGTTCACCGAGATGCAATAGATCGCCTCGATGCCCTTGGCCTTGAACTCCCGCGCCAACTTCTCGAAGTCGGGCAGCTGATAGGTCGAACAGGTGGGTGTAAACGCCCCAGGCAAGGAGAAAAGCACCACCCGTTTGCCCTTGAAGTAGTCGGCGGTGGTCTGGTCCTGCCAGCGATAAGGGTTGGGGCCACCCACGGCCTCGTCGCGTACGCGGGTCTTGAAAGTCACATCGGGCAGTCTGCGGCCGATCATAGAGGTCTCCTTTTTTGCCAACGGTTAGCCTTTCGTGGAAAGGCCAAATACCCGTCATTAAAGTTTATTCCGCGCCTTACGGATGAATTTAGAATAATTCTAATATAAGGGTCACCGACAGAGATACAAGAGGCAAAATTGGAAATTCCGGCCCCAACGGTGCCGGCAGTGGTTCACTGCGGAACCCCACTGCCGGCGGATTGGAGGAGGTGTTATTCGGTGGCGACGACCTTGCCCGCGTCAATGACGAGTCGCTTTGCGATGCCCTTTCCGTAATCGGAATCGGCTTTTGTGCAATAGGCGATCCAACGGAGCACAATCTCCTCTGGCACACCGACCATGGTGCGTGCGGTGTTCGAAAAAAGCGCCTCTTTTTGTTCCTCCGTCATGAGCCGGAACAGGTTTCCCGCCTGGGTGTAGTCGTCGTTGCCGTCGCGATGGTCGTAGCGGTCGGCATCGCCCGATATTTTGAGCAAGGGCTCCTTGAAGCGGGCGTCTTCCGCCGGTCCGTCGAAGCTGTTGGGCTCGTAGTTAACAGCACCGCCGGAATTACCGTCAAAGCGCATGAAGCCGTCCCGGTGATAGGAATGCACCGGGCAGCGGGCCTTGTTGACCGGCAGGCTCGCGTAATTGGTGGAGCCGAGCCGGTAGCGGTGCGCATCGGCATAGGCGAAGATGCGGAATTGCAGCATCTTGTCTGGCGAGAAGCTGATCCCCGGCACCACGTTCGACGGCTCGAACGTGGCCTGCTCGACCTCCGCGAAATAGTTCTCCGGATTCCGGTTCAACTCAAGGACGCCGACCTCGATCAAAGGATAATCCCCATGCGGCCAGACCTTGGTTAGATCAAAGGGATTGTAGGAGGTTTTCTCCGCATCTTCCTCGGGCATGACCTGCACGCAGAAGCGCCATTTCGGATGGTCGCCGTTCTCGATCGAATGATAGAGGTCGCGCTGATGGCTCTCCCTATCCCCAGCGACGATCTGGCCGGCTTCCTCGTCAGTCAGGCTGGCGATGCCTTGCATGGTCTTGAAGTGGAATTTGACCCAGAAGCGTTCGTCCCTGTCGTTTATGAAGCTGTAGGTGTGCGAGCCGTAGCCGTTCATGTGCCGCAAACTCTTCGGCAGGCCGCGGTCTGACATCAAAATCGTGACCTGGTGCAGGCTTTCTGGCGACAACGACCAGAAATCCCACATGGCTGTCGGGGTACGGAGATTGGTCCGGGGATCCCGTTTCTGCGTGTGGATGAAGTCGGGGAACTTGTAGGGATCGCGAACAAAGAAGACCGGCGTGTTGTTGCCGACAAGATCCCAGTTGCCCTGCTCGGTGTAGACCTTCAGGGCAAAACCGCGCACATCGCGCTCGGCATCGGCCGCGCCGCGCTCGCCGGCCACGGTCGAGAAGCGCAGAAAGCACTCGTTCTCAGCTCCCGGCTGCAGGGCTTTCGCCTTGGTATAGCGGCTGATATCGCCAGTGATTTTGAGGGTGCCGTGGGCGCCGGAGCCCTTGGCGTGCACCACACGCTCGGGGATGCGCTCGCGGTTGAAGTGGGCGTGCTTCTCGAAGAGCTGCCAGTCTTGAACCAGCAGCGGGCCACGCCGGCCGGCGGTTAACGAGTTCTGGTTGTCGCCGACAGGTATGCCGGCGGATGTGGTGAGGGTGGGTTTCTTTGATTTTGACATGAAATCCGCCTTGTGAACTAGTTTAGAATAATTCTAATGTATGAATTGGCCGTGGAGATACAAGAGACAAATGCGGAAAATCCGCCCCTGTTCCGGTCAAATTCGTTCGGAAATTGCCTGGGCCGTTTGCCAACACTTCAGTTCAAGAGCCGCCCTAGCTCTCCAGTGCTGGACTCTCTAGTGCCCTGCGCTCGCACGCGCCCCTTGGCGCAGGACGAAGCGGCGGTCGCAATAGGGGCAGTCGATTTGCCCTTTGCCTTCCATATTCAGCCAAACCCGTGGATGACCCAACGCACCGCCCCCGTCGCAGGAGACAACCTCGTCATCGGCCTCGACGGTTTCCGGCGGCTCCAGAGAGTTGCTCACGTCATTGGCCTCCATCGCGGATGGGCGCCCCGGACCATCGCCGGGCGCATCGGTTGACCACTTGCAGGGTGGATGATACCCATTGCCCAGATTCGATCAACGGTCGAACTTGGCGCCCGAGCCTCCGGCGCGCCGCCACCGGAAAAGCTGTTCGATGCCCGACGACATGCCCCAAACCGCGCCACCAGCGTCCGCTGCTGCCTTGCCCGACTATGCCGTCGAGGTGCATGGCCTGGATAAACGCTATGCCGCCGCCGGACGCGGCAAGCCGGCGCATGCCCTGATGGAGATCGATCTGGCGATCCCGCGCGGCTCCCTTTTCGGGCTGCTCGGTCCCAACGGCGCCGGCAAGTCGACCCTGATCAACATCCTGGCCGGCCTGGTCAACAAGAGCGGCGGCACGGCCGCCATCTGGGGTTTCGATATCGACCGGCAGACGCGCCAATCGCGCGCCGCCATCGGCGTGGTGCCGCAGGAGTTGAATATCGATCCGTTCTTCACCCCGCGCGAGTTGCTGGAACTACAAGCGGGCCTTTACGGCGTACCACCGCGCGAGCGGCGCAGCGACGAAATCCTCACCGCCCTCGGCCTGGCGGACAAAGCGGAAGCTTACGCCCGCACTCTTTCCGGCGGCATGCGCCGGCGCTTGATGGTGGCGAAGGCCATGGTCCACAATCCGCCGGTCCTGGTCCTCGACGAGCCGACGGCGGGGGTGGACATCGAGCTGCGCCAGCAGCTCTGGGAGCATGTGCGCGAGCTTAACCGCCTGGGCACCACCGTCCTCCTGACCACCCACTATCTGGAAGAGGCGGAAGAGCTGTGCGACCGCATCGCCATCATCAATCATGGCAAGGTTATTGCCTGCGATACCACCGAGGCGTTGCTGCAGCGCCTGGACAGCAAGTCGCTGACCATGGTCCTCGGTCAAGACCTTGACGCGGTGCCCGACTCCTTGCAGCGCTTCCACGTGGAGCTTGTCGACCGCCGTCGCTTGGTATTCCGTTTTCGGCCCAGCGAGGGCCCGGTGCCCGAATTCCTGGCGGCGTTGAATCAACTCGGCCTCGCGGTGCAGGACATCACCACCGAGGAAACCGATCTGGAGGATTTGTTCCTGCAGTTGACCCGCGGTGCCCATGATGCGCCGCGCGGGGACAATGGCCACTAGTTTTCGCGTCATCGCTGTTTTTCTTGTGCTGGCGGTTGCTGCCTGCGCGCCACGCTTGGCCCCACCCGGCCCTGGCCCCGCCGAGCCGCGCCTGGATGTAACCGCCGAGGAATTCCAAACCCGCGACGGAACCCGCTTGCCGTTGCGCGCCTGGCTGCCCACGGACGGCACCACGCCTAAGGCGCTGATCCTCGCCCTGCATGGCTTTAACGACTATTCCCATGCCTTCGCGGCGCCGGGTCTTTACCTAGCCATGCGGGATATCGCCACGTTCGCCTATGACCAGCGTGGCTTCGGCATGGCGCCCCACCGGGGCCTGTGGGCCGGCAGCGACGTGCTAACGGCGGACCTCACCGATGCCGCGCGGGCCTTGCGTGCCCGCTATCCGGGCGTACCGCTTTACCTGCTCGGCGACAGCATGGGCGGCGCCGTGATCGCCGCCGCCGTCACCGGCCCCGAGGCGCCGCCGGTGAACGGTATCATCCTGGCCGCCCCGGCGGTCTGGGCCCGTTCGGCCATGCCTTTGCCGCACCGGGTGGCCCTGTGGGTCAGCGCCCATACGGTCCCGTGGATGGATCTTTCGGGCAGCGGCCTGGGCATCCAGGCCTCGGACAATATCGAGATGCTGCGCGCGCTTGGCCGCGATCCACTGGTCATCAAGGAAACCCGTGTCGATGCGGTACACGGCTTGGTGGACCTCATGGACCAGGCCCTGGCTTCGGCGCCGAACCTACGGGTGCCCGCCCTTCTCCTCTACGGCGAGAAGGATCAGGTGATCCCGGCCGAACCGATCCTGCGCTTTTGGCGCGGTTTGCCGGCGGCAACGCGGCCAGACCAGCGCCGGGCTCTCTACGCTAACGGCTGGCACATGCTCTTGCGCGATCTGCAGGCCCGGGTGGTTCTCGACGATATCGCCCATTGGATTACCGACCCGCGCGCGCCGCTCCCCTCCGGCGCCGAGGCGTACGCGCTTGCCCATTTGGACGCCGCGGCGGAGTAAATCGCGGCCAAGCCGGTTTACTCAAGACTGGGGCATGCAGTATTGTCCGCCTCGAATTGCCGCCAACACCCAAGACGAGCAATCGCGGACCCGTAGCTCAGCTGGATAGAGTACTGCCCTCCGAAGGCAGGGGTCACAGGTTCGAATCCTGTCGGGTCCGCCAATTATCTCGCCACGAAGGACGACCGGCCTTCCGAATTACCCGACCTTAGGTGGTGCCTTACCCCAGCGCCGCTAGAGCTTCTTCCAGATCGGCCAGGATGTCGTCGCTGTTTTCCAGGCCGAGGGAGAGGCGAACTAAACCGTCGGTGATGCCGGCGGCCTCGCGGGCTTCGCGGGGGACGGCGAAGTGAGTCATGGAGGCAGGGTGCTGGGCAAGCGTTTCAGGATCGCCCAGGCTGACGGCGCGAAGCGTCATCTGAAGCGCGTTCAGGAAGCGCCGGCCAGCCTCCAGTCCGTCTTTCAGCTCGATGGCCACCAGGCCGCCACCGCCGCGTCCGTCCAGGGTCATTTGCCGGCGGGCGAGATCGGCCTGGGGGAAGTCCGGCAAGCCCGGATAGATCACCCGGGCCACGGCGGGGTGGCCGTCGAGGAACCGCGCCGCGGCCAGCGCGTTCTCACTGTGGCGGGCCATGCGCAGTTCCAGGGTCTTCAGACCGCGCAGCACCAGGAAGACGTTCCAAGGCGACAGGGCGGCGCCGGTCATGTAGCGCAGGCCATGCTTGCGCACCTGGGTTACCAGCTCGGCCGACCCGATCACGGCCCCGGCCAGGAGATCGCCGTGCCCGCCGAGATATTTGGTCGCGGAGTGAAGGACCAAATCCGCCCCCAGGGTAAGCGGGCGCTGCAGCACCGGGGTGGCGAAGGTGTTGTCCACCAGCAGCAGCGCGCCGGCCTGGTGGGCTAACTGTGCGGCGGCGGCGATATCCACTAAATGAAGATTAGGATTGGCGGGGCTCTCCAGGTAGACGATCCGCGTTGGCTGCTTCAAGGCAACCGCGAGTTGATCGAGATCGGTCATGTCGATCTGCACGACCTCAACGCCATAGCGCGCCATGCCTTGGGTTAAAAGGACATGGGTGTTCCCGTAGAGACAACGGTCCGCGACAATGCGGTCGCCGGCTTGGCAGAGGCTCCAAAAGGCTGCCGAAATAGCGCCCATGCCCGAGGCGGCGGCAAGCCCGGCCTCGCCCTCCTCCAAGTCCGCGAGGCGGCGTTCCAGAAGGGCTTGGGTGGGGTTATGGAGACGGCCATAGATATACCCCTCGGCGGCACCGCTATACAGATCGGCGCCCTGTTCCGCGCTTTCGAAGGCAAAGGTGGAGGTCATGTAGACCGGCTGGCTCAAGGCGCCCTGGTTGGCGAAGGGGTCGTAACCGGCGTGGATGGCGCGGGTTGAAAACCCCGGCCGCCGATTGCGGCGCTCCTGATTAGCCATGCTCGATTCTCCCATTTCCCATAAAATTTCCGATACCACCAGATGTCGGTGATGCTCAGGATTCGCTTACCGTTGGCCGAATTGCAAAAGAAAAGTCCTGTCGAAGTTGCGGCAATAATCGGCGGAGCCTGTTGTGGATATTGTCTTTTTCAACGAGAAATACAGAGACCGTTTTGATATCCTGTTGAATTGGAGATTCCCTAACAGGATCGGTTCATTGTGAGAAAATACGTCGTTTGTCAGAAATCGCTGGTTCTATTGGCGCTAACCGTTCTTGGCGGATGCGGGCTGCTGTCTGGCACAGACAAGGTTCGCGACCCCTACGTGGGTGCATCGGTTATTCTAGCGCCCGCGCCGGCCGTGAAAATTCTCGTGACCTTGGACGCCCGAGACCGAAGCTCCCAGATGGTGGAGTCTATTGAGCTGGTCTCACCCGATGGGCAAAGTTTTACGCCGAAGCCGGATCAGCAACTGGTATCCCGACAACCGTATTCCTACGCAACACTGCCGGGGCTGCGCGGCAGCGGCAACAGCGGCCAGGTACCGGACAATTTCAGTATCATCCCACCCACGGACCGGCGCAGCGAGTTCGTCAGCGTCGCCGCGGTGATCAAGATTCCCAACTTGGAGACTTATCGCCGGACGTATCGCCGGTGGACGGTTCTCGTGGAGCTCTCCGGCATCGATGGGAAAATGAGAAAAATCGTAATCCCCGCTCCTCCTGCCAGCTAGACGCCATGGAGTTGGTGCCTAGCTGGCATCTGGAGACAGCGGATTAGGTTGGCGTAAGTTTCTCTCGCTACTCCACCACGATTGTATAGGTATAGCTCGACCCGTCGGGACTTGCGATATCGTCCGGGTTGCTGAGCAGCGCCAGGGTCGGGCGGTATTTGCCGGCGGCACTTCCGGCGTTGAATTGCAGTTGCATGATAGCGCCGCCCCAGCGCTTGCCGGGCTTGGGCACGACCATCTCGCTGGCTTGCGAGAGCATGGGCTTGCCGTCCTTTTCCAAACTGCGCAACTCCTGGCCCTTGGCGCCCGCCGGGGCAGCGCCGATGACACCGCCGATGATGCGATCCGCATCGGGGCTTAGTGCACCATCGCCGTTGGTATCCTGAACGATCAAACCACCGTTGTAGCGCGCCAAGGTCGCCGGCTTGGCATAGTTCATGGCCTTGAGTTGCTGGGTGGAGAGCACGCCCACCCCGGCAATGCCGCCCTTGTATTCGTGCAGCTTAGCCGCATCGCCGGCGGGTGCTTTGTCATAGAGCATCAGCGTGATCGGCACGGTACCCGCTGTCTTGCCCAACACATCGCCGGCCTTTACCCGTTGCCAGTTGTGGTTACGCATCTTGTCGGTGAAATTGGTCGGCTGAATTTGCGGTACCGGAGCGGTTAGGAATTTGACTAACCCAGTTCCCTCCTCGACCACATTGCCCGCGGCATCGCGGATACGCACGGTCACCGTGCCCGTCTTGCCGCGATTGAAGAACGCGCTTTGCATGAAGCCGATGTGCAGGACCTTGAGACCGCGCTGGCGGATCGGATCCCCCTTGGCACCAGGCGCCGGCGAGACCAGCGCCTCGGCCGGCAGCCCTTTGTCGCCGGTCGGCGTAATGCGGAACGTGCGATCGTTGTCGCCCTCGCCAACCGCATAGCCCACCGCCTTGCCGGGCAAACCCTGTTGCGGCGTCCCGGTGACCAACATGATCGCTGCCTGCGAGAGACCAACCTCCCAGTCGCGCTCGAACCCGTTGCCCATCTCGACGTCCAAGTGACCACCGGCGGGGATGCCGTAGCCGACCACCTTGGGGTCCATGAATTCCTTGCCCGGCGCCTCGGCGCGTTGTAGATAGACATTGATCCCCACGCGCGCATTATTCACCGTCCCGGCAGCGGACAGCGGCGAGTTGACGATTTTATTGACGATGCCGTGCGCCATGGCAGTGGCGGAACCTAGCGCCGACGCGACAACGAATGCCCCGACCGCCAACAACTTGAAACTCTTCATTAGTCGACCCTCCCCTTACGATTGATCTTGCTGGCGCGCGCTCCTGGCGCGCGACGCAATATCAAATTCGCATATTTGAATGTGGGGTCGGGGTCACAATTGTGTGAGAAAGGGCCGCGCCTTGCGTGCCGCGATTTAGTCGCTCTCGCGCTCGGGGGTGACATCCAGGCGCTTGGCCTTGAACATGACCTTGGCCTCGGTCTTGCAGTCGCTCACACACGGTTCGGCGGCGGGCGTATCGGGGCGCGGGTCCTCGGCGATAAAGCCGTCGCGGTTGGGCATCACGACCTTTGGCAAACTGTTGCGATCGAGCACGAAGTCCTCGGCCACCAGATCGTTCAGATAGAGCACGTAGGCGGTGATCGCATAGGTCTCGTCGACGCTGAGCGATTGCGCGTCGCCGAATGGCATCGCCCGGTGGATATAGTCCCATAGGGTCGAGGCATAGGGCCAATAACTGCCCACGGTCTTGACCGGATCGGGCGAGGCCAAGCTATCGCCACCCCCGATAAGCACCGGATAGCGGCCGACCGCCTCGCCGAACTCCCCGTGACAGGAAGCACACTGTTCCACGAAAATAGTTTCTCCACCGGCCGCCGTGCCTTGGCCCGTTGGCAAGCCTTGCCCGTCCGGCCGCACGTCGATATCCCAGCCGGCGATCAGTTCCGGACTGGCCGTCTGGCCAAGGCCGTAGCGCTCGCCACCCATAGCAGCCGCGGACGCCACCACAGCCACCGCGAGCGCACCGGCGAACACTACCGCCCTATGAGATTTGAACATTCTCGACCTCGCCGCTGGCGTTCACCAACCACGTCTGAATTGAATTGTTGTGGTAGATGGAATTTTCGCCGCGCACCTTGCGCAACTCGACGATGGACGGCTGCACGTAGCCGGTCTCGTCCATAGCGCGGCTTTCCAGCAAGACCTCCTCGCCGCTCCAATTCCAATCCAGATAAAACCGGGTCAGGCACTTAGAGAGAACCGGGGTATCCAAGCGCGCCGTGTGCCAGTTCTTGCCGCCGTCCACGGAGACATCCACGCGCTTGATGGCCCCGCGGCCGGACCAGGCAAGGCCGGTAATCGGGTGATAGCCCTGGCGCCGCATGGGCTTTTCCGGGCACGGATCGGTAATCACCGACTTGGCGTCCATCGCCCAGGTGAATTGCCGTGCCTTACCGTCGGCCATCACGTCCGTGTACTTCGAGGTTTCCTCGCGCGTGTGCCAGGGCATATCGCCGACCTCAATGCGGCGCAGCCACTTGATCCACATGTTGCCTTCCCAGCCGGGCACCAGCAGGCGTAAAGGATAGCCTTGCTCTGGCCGCAGGCGCTCGCCGTTCTGCGAGTAGGCGACCAGGCAATCATCCAACGCTTTATCCAAGGGCACCGAGCGGGTCATGCCGGCGGCATCGGCACCCTCGGCCAACAGCCATTTAGCCTTCGGCTTGAGGCCCGCTTCCGCCAGCAGGGTCTTCAGCGGCACGCCCGTCCATTGCACGCAATGAACCATGCCGTGGGTGTACTGACAGCTATTGAGTTGCGCCCCGTGCCACTCCATGCCGCCGTTGGCGGCGCACTCCAAGAAGTAGAAGCGGCTAACCGGTGGGAAGCGCCGGATGTCGTCCACGGTGAAAACAAGCGGCTTTTCGACCAAGCCGTGAATGACCAGCCTGTGATCGGCCGGGTCGACCTCGGCGACACCGCCATGGTGCCGCTCGAAACACAGACCGTTCGGCGTGACAAAGCCGTGCAGGTCCTGTAGCGGCGTGAAATTCACCGATGATTCCGGGGTCGCGGTCAGCCACGGAACGTTGCGGCGAACCACCTCGCTCTCATACGGCGAGGGCGCGCCATAAGGCGCCGCATCGACGCCGGACCCGAGATAGCGCGACCAGTCGGGCACATTCGGTGGCTGGCCGGCGGCACTGTCGGCGCGGACAATTCGTCCACCGGCGGCACCCGCTGCCAATCCACTCGCCAAAGCTGCGCTACCGCGCATGAACGCCCGCCGGTCTACGCGAGTCCCCGTTTTCCCCGGCCCTGTTTTTGGTGTTTCACGCGACATTACGCCCCCGTCGATTGGGTTGGCATCCAGAATGCCGATAAATCATATTCGTTTCTTATATTATATCAAGTTTGAATATGATTTTACCCCTAGCGAACCGCCTGCTTCAAATAATCCCGCAAGGATGTGCTCTGATACGCCTCTTCGCGGACGAACTTGAACATGGCCAGGAAATGCGGCGGCTGCAGGTAACCGGGGATTCGCACCACCTCGGCCTCCTGGCCCGTCTTGCCCTCCAGGGCGGTGGGATCGTCGGGGAAAAATTGAATGGTCGGCGAAAAGCGCACGCTGTACTTGCGCGCCAGGTCACGCTCCTCCAGCTCCTCACCGTCGAAGTCGGTGACCTTGCGTGAGCCGAACATATTGAGTTGCAGGATCACGAAGTTCTCGCGCACGAAGCTGTTGATGTCCGGCTGGGCGAAGTTGACCAGGTGCGTCTCCTGACAATAGGGACAACCCCGCTGTTCCCACATGATTGCGAAGCGCTTGCCTTGGCTCGTGGCCTCCCGCAGATCCTCGGCCAGGTCCAGGAAGCTCTCCAGGAACCATTCCTCGGAATACAGGCCGTCATCCGTGAGCACCGCCGCGCGCGCCGGCCAGCCGGTCAGCGCGGCCACCGCACCGGCACAAACCATCATGAAATTTCGCCGCGTCGCCATGGCTCCAACCCCAAAAATTCCGCCGCGCCAATCGTGGCCGACCGTCTCTTCATCGGTTATATTCTCGTATTCGCATGTTATCATAACTTCGTCTGAATGCCTAGAGAGGGACGGTTTTCTATGCGCGCTTGGGGTCGGCGACTTATTCTCATTGCAAGCCTGTTGGCGGCCCCCAGCGCGGCGCGCGCGGGGGAGTTGGCGGACTTCAACGGCGCGGTGGCGGCGGCGTATGCGCCCTATCGCGGCGCGATCAGTTACCTGCGCACCGGGAATGTGGCATTGGCCGCGTTCGAGCTGGATGACATGGCGGCCAAGTGGCGCGACGTAACTGTCCGGTACGCGCAAGCCGCACCCGATGCCTTCGCCGACGATCCGGCCTGGGCGACCACCCTGGCTGGTATTGGCGCTCGAATAAACCAAGCCCTCGCCGCCATCGATGCCGGGCAGGTCGAGGCGGGGCTCGAGGCCATCGCCCCGATCCGCGACGAATTGGCCGAGCTGCGCCGGCGCAACGGTGTTACGGTCTTTTCCGACCGGATCAACGATGTCTCGGCGGCCATGGCGGCGTTGTGGGCGTACCGCCGGGGCGAGCCGGATCTTGCCTCCGCCGATATCGCGCGCGACATCGCCGCGAAGACCGCCGTGCTTGGCTATATGTTCGACCGCTGCCGGGACCAAGCGCCGGCGGCGGTGCGCGAGGATGCGGCGTTCATTCGTCTGCTCGACGGATCGGAAGAAGGCATTAAGCGCATCTGGCGGGCCCTGGATGAACGCGACCAACATCTATTGATCAATACCTTGCGCGAATTACGCTCGTTCGAGCAGATTCTCTTTTTGCGCTTCGGCTAGTGGATAGAATCCAACATATGATGCCCATACGACGGCTTCCCGAGCTCACCCGGCGAGGCGCGCGATGCGCCGTGATGCTGGAGCATCACAAGCGTCGTGCAACGCGGCCGGTGAGCTCGGGAAGCCGCCCTTCGGGTCCCGTATCCCGGCTTCTCGGGGCGTCGAAAACCCTCGACGATGCTTTGGCATCGCCTACGGGCCTTCTCCTGCCGAGAAACCGGGATACGGGATCGTATGGGCATCATATGTTGGATTCTATCCACTAGGCCCTAGCCAATGCGGCCCAGGCTGGGAAAAGCCTCTAGAATCCAGTAGGCCATTTCGGACATGGAACCGGTGAGGAAGAGCACACCGGTGACCACCAGCAAACCACCCATGACTTTCTCCACGTGCCCCTGCACGCGGCGAAACCGGGCCATGAAATTCATGAACGGCCGCGCCGCCAGGGCGGCAGCCAAGAACGGCACCCCAATACCCAGCGCATAGGCCGCGAGCAGGCTGCCGCCGTACATGGCCGAGTCCTCGGCCCCGGCAACCATGAGAACGGTGGCTAAAACCGGACCAACGCACGGCGTCCAGCCGAAAGCAAACGCAAGGCCGACCAAATAGGCACCAAGCAATCCGACGGGCCGGCTGTTCACGTGAAACCGAGCCTCCCGGTAGAGCATGCTCAAGCGCAGGATGCCCAAGAAATGCAGGCCCATGACGATGATGATGACACCGGCGATCTGGCCCAGCAGGTCGAAGTTACTGGCCACCACCTGTCCGATCGCCGAGGCGGTGATCCCCAGTACGACAAAGACCGTGGTAAAGCCCAGAACAAAGGCGACCGCTGCCGCGAAGACGCGCCGCCCGACCGCCGCACCGGCCACTTGCTCCTCGGCTAACTGGTCAAGGGTTAGGCCGCCGATAAAGGCAAGATACGGCGGCACCAGGGGCAGAACGCACGGTGAAAGAAACGAAAGAATGCCGGCCCCGAAAGCGCCTGCGATACCAATTTCCAAGCCGCCCATTCGTGTTGTCCTGGCCTAGGCCTAGGCGCCCAGGACTTTGATCGCCGGCTTATCGTCGATGCGGATGACTTTTTGCGCCTGGATATAGCGGGAGACCAAATCGTAGATCGGCGGGCCGTCAGTTCCCTCGTTGACCGAGGCCCAACCGGCAACCACGTAGTTTTTTTCGGCCTCGATGCGCGAGCCATCGGCGAGCAAGGTCAGATCCGAAATGCGCTGGCCGATAGGCTTGCCAATATCGATGGTATAGCCGAGGCCGCCGACTCGCACCATGTCGCCGCCCTGCTGGTAGTAGGGGTCGGGGTTGAAGAGGTTGTCGGCCACATCCTCCAGCACCTCTTTCAGGAAGGTTCCGGTGAACTCGTTACGATAGGTGTTGGCGTAGGTGATGGCGGTCTGGTTGTAGACATCCTCCACCGTAATATCCTGCCCCGGCAACAGCGTGGCGCCCCAGCGGAAACCCGGCGATAAGGCGATCTGGGCATCGCGTTCCTGCAACAGCGCTTGACAGATAAGATCGTCGAAGGTGCCGTTGAAATTGCCGCGCCGGTAAAGCAGGCTTTCGCTTTGGCCGAGCACCCGTGATAGCTCGGCGGCGTGCGGCGCGCGAATCTTTTCCACCAGGGCCGCGATCTCGGGATCGGGCGCGATGGCATCGGTGAGGATCGGGATCAGGCGATAGCGGTAGTCGGCCACGGCCCCGTCCTTGATCTCGAGATCGAGACGCGAGAGGAATTTGCCGTGCGAGCCGGACGCAATCAGCAAGGTCTTATTGACCGTAACCGCCACCGGCAGGGCATCGTGCGTATGGCCCGTCAGAATCACATCGATACCATCCACCCGAGCCGCCAACTTGCGGTCCACATCGAAGCCGTTGTGGCTGAGCAAGACCACCAGTTCAGCACCGTCGGCGCGCGCCGCGGCGACCCGTTCGGCGATTAGCGATTCTTGAATACCGAAAGACCAGGTGGGGATCAGATAACGCGGGTTGGCAACCGGCGTGTACGGAAACGCCTGACCGATGACGGCGATCTTGACGCCGCCGCGTTCGAAGGTCGCCGTTGCCTCGAAGACCTCCTCGTCCCATTCCGTATCGCGCACGTTGCCGGCCAGGAAGGGAAAGGCGAGTTGGTCCACCAGTTCTTTCACCCGGTCGGTACCGTAAGTGAATTCCCAATGAGCGGTCATGGCATCGGGGCGCAGGACGTTCATCACCTCGACCATATCGGCCCCAGTGCTGACCAACGAGGTGTACGACCCCTGCCAGGTATCGCCACCGTCCAGAAACAGGGTGTTTCCCGGCCGCTCGGCGCGAATTGCCCGCACCAGGGTGGCCAGGCGGTCGAGGCCGCCGACCCGGCCATACGTCTTGGCGAGGGCGGTGAAGTCCTCACTGCTTAGGGCATAGGCCTCGGGCGTATCGGCGGAGACAGCGAAGGCATCGAGCAACGCCTTGCCGGTGAGATGCGGCGGCAGGCCGCGTGCCGCGCCGACACCCACGTTGATCGACGGTTCGCGGAAATAGATCGGCATCAATTGGGCGTGCAGATCGGTCATGTGCAGCAGCGTGACCTGGCCCAGGGCATCGAAGCGCAGCAGATCGTCCTGAGAAATCGCCTGCCGCGCCGCGGCACGCGCCATTTGACCGAGCGCCCCGGTCAGCGCCGCCGTTGCCGCCGTCACCTGTAGAAAGTCACGCCGGCTGAACATCGCCCGCCCTCGGCAAGTTTGTTAGTTGCGTACCGCCGGCGCCTCAACAGGCAAGCTGCGCGCCCGGTCGGCCAGATAAAGCTCCAGGTTCACGTACTCCTCGGACCCATAGTCATAGGGTTGCGCCCGAACCTGCTTGTTGCAGCCACGGAAGCGCCGGTGCAGCGAGCCCACCCCTTGCCATTTCAGGCGGTAGGTGGGGAAGCCATTGCTCATGCCCTGACTCAGCAGGTTGGCCCGCAGCATGTTACCGGCGTTATCCACGTGACAACTGGAGCACGCCATGTCGAGTTGGCCACGCCGCGTCTCGTAAAATTCCTTGCCCTTCGCATAGAAGGGCGCGGCCGGGCCATCGATCTTGACGTTCATCGGCTTACCGCGCGATTGATTGCGCACGAACGTCGTCAACCTGAGCAGCTCCTGCCCCTCCCATTTGAACGCATCCGCCTTCATGTTCTCGGTGCGGCAGAAGTTGATGCGTTGCTCCAGGTTCATCATCTTGCCCGACGGCTCGAAGTAGACCGGAAACTTGGTCCCGGCCTCCGCCATGGACTCGGCCGCATCGCCGTGACAACTGGCGCAGGATTTACCGGCGGCGCCGTCGACCGTTTCCCACAGCTCGGCCCCGCTATCGACCCACAGCATGGCCGGGTTGACGAAATCGTCGTCCTGCATGTCTCGGGTTTCCCCGGCAGCGTAGGTATAACCGCTGCGCACATCGCCCACTTGATAGGGGCCCCACTGCGATTGCTCGGTCATGGCCGGTCCGGCCAACACCGCGCTAAGCCCTAGTCCCAATGCCGCCGCCAAAATGCCTCGCCGCATGGCATCGCCTCCCTTTGGATTTGGTTTCTTTTCTTCCGCTCAGCTTACCGCGATCTTTGCACTCTTCGAATAGACGGACCCGTCATCGTCGGTCCAGGTGAACTCGTAGGCACCGCTTTCCGTCGCCACCGTATAAAACGACATGTACGGGTTGGCCGAGATCGCGCCGTGCCAATCGGCACTGAACACTTCCTTGCCTTTGAAGGTGCAGACGAACTTGTTGATGATCTGGCGTGGAATCTTTTCGCCGGTTTTCTTGTCCTTGCGCTGACCCGATTCCATCTTGTGCGAGATCAGAGTCTTGATCTGAATGATCTCACCCTTTGCCGCCTTCGCGGGTAGCTTGATGCGCGGTTTTGACTTCGCCATTGCCCTTACTCCTTACCCGCCACAGCCGCCGATGGTGACTTTCACCGCGGCCTGGGTCGAATAGATGCTGCCGTCGCTCATTTCCGCCAGCGCGATCACGTTCTGGGTCTTCGCCAAACGCATGCGCGTCGCCGCCACCGCTTTTCCGGACGCTGGCGTGAAGTGGAACGAAGCCACGTTCGGCACCGGATTGCCGTCGGCGAAGACGTGGACTGCCTTGACGTAATCCTTTTCGGTCATGGGGCTATCCACCGCGACCTCTAGCTGTACCGTGTTGCCGTTCTCGGCGATCTGCGGGACATCCAGGGTGACGCGCCCGTCCTGCGCGGTTTTGCCGCCGAGGATTTTCTTGATCTCCGCATCGGCCGCGGTCTTATCCGCGCGCGCGAGCCCGGGCAGCATGGTGAGAGTCACCAAGGCCATGCTTCCGGCCCCCAGGGAGAAAAGAATCTCCCGGCGGTTCAATTTCGTGCTGTGTTTCGTTGTGTTCATGTTCCTGACCTTTGGTCCTTGGGAGCGGTGCAACCCCCTCCTGGTCTGACGCCTAGTTGCCCTTCAGCGTCATCAGATAGGCGACAACATCCTCGACCTGTTCGGCGCTGAGGATCGTTTTGCCCTGGAACTTCTTGGCCACCCGGGTAAAGCCGTCGTTTCGGTAGAAGGCCGGCATAAAGGTATCCGGATTCACGGCCTTGGGATTGACGATGCGCAGTCGGATCGCGCCTTCGCTCAAGGTACTGCCGGCGGCCGAGAGATCGGGTCCGACCTCGCCATGAAACGGTTGTTCCGGGACCGGTAATGCATGGCAAGCCAGGCAGTTGCCCTGCTTGCGATTGATCGCCACCTTGCGCCCGTTCACCGGGTCGCCGGGCTTACCCGTGAGGGAATTTTCGATGCTGGTTTTGTTCGTGATCTTGTAGGCCACCAACTCCTCCGCCGCCACGGCCAGTGGCAACGCGGCGAAGATCGCGGCACTAAGCACGACACGAAGCGATGAGTGCAAACGCCAAGCCACCTTTGTCTCCTCCCCCGTTTCCGGTTTTCAACGGCTGTTTGTCAGCCGTCTGTTATGGTTTAGAGCCTTGTGCCAAGCCATGCGTTACCCTGAAATTACCTAGCTTGACTGTAAAATCATATTCGGATTTTATAAAATATCAAGTGCGAATGTGTTTCAATGTGTTTCACGGTGGCCGAACCGGCACATGACAGCGAAACTGACACGGCGGACTTTTGCGCATCTGGCGGGCGCCGCAGCGATCGCGGCCGTTGCCAGTCCGTCGCTCGTGCGTGCCGCCAAGGCGCGCGTGGTGGTCATCGGTGGCGGACCCGGTGGCCTCACGGTGGCTCGGCGCTTGGCCAAGGATGCGCCCGGGATCGATGTCACATTGGTCGAGGCGGCGGCGCGCTATACCACCTGCTACTTCGCCAACCACTACATCGGCGGCCTTCGGTCGCTTGAGTCGATTACCCATACCTACGATCGCGTGGGCGCCGACGACCGCCTCCGTCTGATGCATGACCGGGCGATCGACGTGGATACGGCGCGCCATCAGGTGACATTGCAAAGCGGCGGCACCTTGGCCTACGACCGGCTTATTGTGTCGCCCGGCATCGCCTTCCGCATTGATGCCATCGACGGCTATGACGAAACCACGGCACAGACCATGCCGCATGCCTGGCATGGCGGCGCGCAGATGCGCCTTTTGCGGCGACAGATCGCGGCCATGGAGGATGGTGGCCTGGTGCTGATCGCTCCACCGGCGTTGCCCTATCGCTGCCCACCCGGCCCCTACGAGCGCGCCAGCCTGGTGGCGCAATACCTAAAACAGCACAAGCCGCGCTCGAAAGTCGTGATTCTGGATGCCAAGGATTCGTTCGCGAAACAGAAGCTTTTCGAGGACGGCTGGCAGCGCTTCTATCCCGATATGATCGAATGGCTGCCGGCCGAGTTCACGGGCGGCTTGGTGGCGGTGGACGCGCAAGTCGGCACCGTTATGAGCGACGGTGAGACCTTTCGCCCGGCCGTGGCCAACATCATCCCGCCGCAACGCGCCGGTGACATCGCCCAACGCGCCGGTCTGGCCGATGAGAGCGGCTGGTGCCCGGTTGATCCGCATACCTTGGCCTCGCGGTTGCAGCCGGATATTCACGTGCTCGGCGATGCCATCGATGCCGGCCATATGCCCAAAGCCGCCTTTGCCGCCAGCGAACAAGGCAAGCTGTGCGCCGCCGCCGTGCGCGCCGCGCTGACGGGCACCACTGCCGATACTAATCTGCTTAGCAACGCCTGCTGGAGCCTGATCGCCAGCGGCAACGCCGTGAAGGTCGGGGGCCGCTATGGGCCCGGCGATGTTGGTTTCGACGAACACGACGGCTTTATCAGCGGGCCCGATGAAAGCAACGCCGAGCGCGCCGCCACCGCGCAGGAGGCCGAGGACTGGTACGCCAAAATGAGCCAGGAGATGTTCGGATGATCCGCCGTGGATGGATGAACACCCTTCTGGCCGGCCTGCTGATCGGCTTGATGTCGATCAATGTCGCCGCGGCCGAGCTGGTTATGTTCGAGAGTGCAACTTGCCCATGGTGCGCGGCATGGAACCGGGATGTCGGGATCATCTACCACAAGACCGAGGAAGGGCAGCGCGTGCCCTTACGCCGGGTCGATGTGGATACGCCACGACCCGCCGATCTCCGCCATATCGAAGGTATCGTCTATACGCCGACCTTTGTGCTCGTTGAAGACGGGCGGGAGATGGGGCGAATCATCGGTTACCCCGGGGAAGATCACTTTTGGGGTCTGTTCGGCGAATTGCTGCGCAAGACCGACGCAGGTGCCGGCTCGTAGGCCGGCTGAAACCGAGAAAACGAAGGGAAGTCCATCATGGCGAGACTCAACCGGATGATCATTCTAACGGCAGCCATAGCATTCGCTGCCCTACGCGGCGCGGCCGCCGAGGAACCGGCATTGATCGAGTTCAAAGTCCTCAGCCCGGCCACGGCCTTGGAGATGGCCCAAGCAGCCCTGCGCAACTGCCAGGACAGCGGCTATCAAGTGGCGGTTTCCGTGGTCGACCGGTTCGGTACCCCGCAAATCCTGCTGCGCGACCGCTTCGCCGGCCCGCATACGCCGGATACGGCGCGGCGCAAGGCTTGGACCGCGATTAGCTTCCGTAGCGATACCTTGGAGTTGGCCAAGCTCACCACCTCCGATCAACCGATAACGAACATACGCTTCGTCAACGATGCGCTGATGGTCGGCGGTGGGGTACCAGTCGAGGCGGCCGGCTCCATCGTTGGCGGGATCGGCGTTTCCGGGGCCCCTGGCGGCGACGCGGACGATGTCTGTGCCCGCGCGGGAATCGAGGCGATTGCCGACAAAATTGCCTTCTAAGGGCCTGGGTTTTCGCCACCGGTCGCCAACCTGCCCTCGGTTGACAGGCGGAACACGGAAGGCCATCATATTCGCCGTTTGTGATATAAATACAGGCGGTTCGAGCAGGGCGCCGCGTTGGCGTGGCTGGAGCGGTTGGCGTTTTGGCGCCCGAATGGAGCACGAGAATGATGGCAGCAGGCGACCGGCAAATCGATTCGGCTGACGAGATGAAGGCGATGATGGATAGCGCCGAGGCGGCCAGCGATTTCCTCAAGGCGTTCGCGAATGAGAATCGCCTGTTGCTGCTCTGCCTGTTGGCCGAGGGTGAGAAGTCGGTGACCGAGTTGGAAAGCCTGCTGGCGTTGCGCCAACCGACGGTTTCCCAGCAACTGGCCCGCCTGCGCGCCGATCATCTGGTCAATTTCCGCCGCGACGGCAAGACTATTTACTACTCCCTGGCCAGCACGGATGTGCGCCGGGTCATCGACTTGCTCTACGAGATGTTTTGCGAGCCAAACGGCACGCAAGGCAAGGCGGGCGTTACGGCCAAGCGGACCCTCGTGCGAGTTTGATGTAGCCTCAATGGACAGGCTTCAATGGACGGTCTGCCCGTAACCACCTTGGTCGCGCTGCTCGGCTTTGCCGGCGGCATCGTTTTGGGCGCCGTCGCGCGCGCCATGCAGTTCTGCACCTTGGGCGCCATCGCGGATGCTTTCCTGACCACCGATCATCGGCGCCTACGCGCCTGGGCGCTGGCCATTGCCACCGCGACATTGACGACCCAGACCCTGCACATGACCGGGGTCGTCGATATCTATCAGTCGATCTACCTGGTCCCCGATTTCGGCTGGCTCGGCGCCATCATCGGCGGGCTTTGTTTCGGCTTCGGCATGGCCCTTGTCGGCACCTGCGCCTATGGCTCCATGGTACGCCTCGGCGGTGGCGATCTAAAGGCGCTGGTCGATTTCCTGGTGCTCGGCATTGTCGCCTACGCAACCTTGCGCGGGCTTTCCGGGATGGGCCGGGTCTATGTCATCGAGGCAGCGAACGCGGCGTTGTCCGGCATCGGCAATCAGGGCATTCCCGATGCCTTGGCCTGGCTGCTGGCCGTCGATGTCACGCTGGTCCGCGCCCTGTTGGTCACCGCCATGGTCGCGGCCCTGGCGCTTTATTGCTTCAAGGACCCGGCTTTTCGGCGCAGCCGACGCGATGTGGCGGGCGGCGCGATTATCGGCCTGCTGATCGCCTTCGGCTGGATTGCCACCGGCGTCGCCGGGGCCGATCCCTTCGAGCCCACGGCCCTGGCTTCCTTTACCTTCGTCGCGCCCGTGGGCCGGGCGCTGGTCTATGTCATGACCTTCAGCGGCGCGACCATCAACTTCGGCATCGCCTCGGTGGGCGGTGTGATCGTCGGTGCCTTTCTGGCCAGCCGAGGCCGGCGCGATTTTCGCCTGGAGGCCTTTGACGACGAGAAGGAAATGCTGCGCCATCTCGCCGGCGCGGCGATGATGGGTTTCGGCGGTGTCCTGGCCATGGGATGCACCATCGGCCAGGGGATTACCGGCCTGTCGACCTTGTCCCTGAGCGCGCCGCTGGCGCTAGGTTCCATTTTTATCGGCGCCTATTTCGGCTTAAAGTACCTGATCGAAGGTAGCCTGCGCGGTGTCTTGCGCTCCGGCTTCGCCCGTTACTGACAGCCAATAGGAGCCTGATGTCCAAGAAAGCCGAAACGCGTTGCGCCTGGGTCGGCGCCGATCCTTTGTATACCGCCTATCACGACGAAGAATGGGGCGTGCCCGAATGGGATGACCAGGCCCTTTTCGAGAAACTCATCCTCGATGGTTTTCAAGCCGGGCTCTCGTGGCTGACCATTCTCAAGAAACGCGATAATTTCCGCCGCGCCTTTCACGACTTCGATCCACAGCGAATCGCCGCCTATACCCCCGATGACGTAGCGCGCCTGATGGCCGATGCGGGGATCGTGCGCAACCGGGCTAAGATCGAGGCGACCATCGGCAACGCCCGTGGCTGGCTGGAGATCATGGCGGAAGGCGACGGATTCTCGGCCTTTCTGTGGGACTTCGTGGACGGCAAACCAAAGGTCAACCACTGGCAAAGTCTGTCGAATGTGCCGGCGGAAACCGATGTATCGAAGGCCATGTCAAAGACCTTGAAAGCGCGCGGGTTCCGCTTTGTCGGCCCGACCATCGTCTATGCGTTCATGCAGGCGGTGGGCATGGTCAACGACCACACGACGGATTGCTTTCGCTACAAGCAGGTTTAAGGGGCACAACCGTGACCGAGGCAGAGAATCCCTTCAAACCCATCTCCGGCAATGTGATGCCACGCTTTTCCGGCATTGCCACGTTCATGCGCCTGCCGCACGTGACCGAGCCGGCGGGTATCGACATCGGTCTGACCGGCGTGCCCTGGGACGGCGGCACCACCAACCGGGCCGGCGCCCGGCACGGCCCGCGCCAGATCCGCGATATGTCGACCCTGATGCGCAATGTGCACCACGTCAGCCGCATTAAACCCTACGATATTTGCCGCTGCGCCGATTTGGGCGACGTGCCGGTCAACCCCATCGATCTGGAAGATAGCCTCGCCCGTATCGAACGATTTTTCGCTCGCCTACACGGCGCCGGGGTCGCCCCGCTGTCCGCCGGCGGCGATCATCTGATCTCCTTACCGATCATGCGCGCCATCGCCCGCGACCGCCCGGTCGGCATGGTGCATTTCGATGCGCATACGGATACCTGGGACCGCTATTTCGGCGATCATATCTATACCCATGGCACACCGTTTCGCCGGGCCATCGAGGAAGGTTTGCTCGACCCCAAGCGCACCGTGCAGATCGGCATCCGCGGCGCCCTCTACAGCGACGGCGACAACGATTGGGGCGTGGCGCAAGGCATCCGCATCATCGACATCGACGAGATGTATCGTATGGGCATTCCGGCGGTCATCGCCGAGGCCAGGCGGGTGGTCGGCGACGGCCCCACCTATGTGAGCTTCGACGTCGACGGCCTGGACCCGGTCTATGCGCCGGGCACGGGCACGCCCGAGATCGGCGGCTTCACCACCTACGAGGCGCAACAGATGCTGCGCGGCCTGCAGGGCCTCAATCTCATCGGCGGTGATGTGGTCGAGGTCGCCCCACCGTTCGATCCCAGCGGCAATACCGCCATGGTGGGTGCGACCATGATGTTCGAGATCCTCTGCGTCCTGGCCGACGCCATCGCCGCCCGGCGCGGCGCCTAACGACAATGTGAACGGAAAGCACGGTGCGCCCGGCGATACTGGGCGCAACGGCAACAGCTTCGGACACAACGCCATGGACGCGAGTGGACCACGTCACGTCTGGCAAGAGGCGCTGGGTCTCGTGATCCTGCGCGTCGGGCTTGCCTGGTTTCTGTTCGTCTGGGCGGTCAACAAGATCTTGGCGCCGGAACAGTACGTGAAGCTCTGGGGTTATTTCCACGGCATCGAGATCGGGGCGGTGGCGCCTTATTTCATGGGCGGCCTGCAGATCGTTATCTGCATGGCGATGGCCGCTGGATTCTGGCGTACGGTGAGCTATGGCCTGGGCTTGGCCATGCACGCGGTGACCATCGCCGTTATCTTTCCCAGCTTGATCGCGCCGTTCGTCATCGAGAACGGCTTTCCCAGCAATCGTAATCAGGCGGTGGCCCTGGCCGCCTTCGCCGGTTTCGCCGCCCTATGGCTGTTGCGTCGCCAGGATGTTTGGTCGCTCGATGCCTGGCTGGCCCGTCGGCGCGAACAACACATCGACGCAACGTAACCTTCACGCGCCTGACGCGGAAAAATCGCATACATCTGTGACGAGCGTCACAGACGGGCGTTGCCAACCTGCCTTACATATCTAATCAGCCTTGGACGACTTGCCGACCTCTCGCGGCATCCGGTGCCAAGGCCACGTAACGCCAAAGGTAGGAAGGGTTCCAATGCTTGTCTTGGGGAAACGCAAACCGCCAGGTTCGGCGGCCGCCCATCGGGCGGACCCGCAGGAGGTGGGCTTCGAGGACGGGACTAAGACCCTTCCATCTTTGGTGCGGTTGTCTCGCCCGCACCGCGAGACAACCGCGGTTCTGGTCGCCGGCCCGACCCCCCTCGGGTCGGCGACCACCGCGCGCAACTTTCTGGGCGCACAAGACAACGAGGAGAATATGCTTTCCGTTACGGAATCCGGTGATCGCATCACCGTGAAATGCAGTTGCGGGTGTTACTCGCTCACGGCGCACAAGCCGACGGAGTCGCACGATGGCCTGGTCCGCTGTCTCATCTGTGGCGCCCGCGCCAGGCTGGTCGACTTATTGGCCAACTGCCGGGCCCATCGCAATCTCAATACGGACATCAAATGACCACGAGATCGCCGCTTGCCGGAACGCACCCGACGACCAACATGAAATTGCAATTGAAAGACCAGGACCTGTTTAGAAAGTGGATGCGAACATTGCCGACACGAGATGACTGGCTCGCCGGAGAGCCGCACATTCACGAAATGATGGCCGATCCGATCGTGCGCCTGGTAATGCGCCGAGACAACCTCGGTCCCGCCGACGTGTGGGCCGCGATCGACCGGGCGCGCACCGCCTTACGCGGCCCGGAGGTGCGCTCGCGCGACGTTGCTTGAAAAGGGCGCCGTCCTGATCTAGAGCGTCGCCCCGATCTAAAGCGTCGGCGGGCCAGATGCTGTTGCAGGCAGGTGTCCTTCTTTGACCAGCAAGTATGTGCCTTTATTGCCCGCCGTCAGACCCACGTTTTGGCCTCTGGGGCTGCGATACCAAGACCACCGCGTCAGCGTCTTTCCGGCTAGGTGTGTCGAGCCGCTTAGGACCAACACCTCGGCGCCGCTCGATTCTGCTTGCAAGATGTGGCTAGCACCGGCGGGCAGGCGCAGAAGATAGACCTCCTCCGTGCCATGGGTATGCAGATGGTGACGCACCACGGCGGGGGCGATTGACGTCGTATCGACCACGACCTTCGCGGCATCGTCCGGCTGGAACTGCCAGAGCTTGACCCAGATGATGCACCCCTCGGCGCTGAACGGCGCGTGGCGCGAGCCGATCGGATTTCGCACGTAGGTGCCGGCGGGATAATCGCCCTTCTCGTCGCTGAAGACGCCGTGGAGAACGAAATACTCCTCGCCGCCGCCGTGAACGTGCTCCGGAAAGCGTGACTTGGGCGCGTACCGCACGAGGGACGTCGCGCGGGCCACTTCGTCGCCGATCCGATCGAGCATGATTCGATCCACGCCGCCGCTCGGACTCGGCTGCCAACCATCCTCATCGAAGTGCCTTAGAGCCGGGCTGGAGAAATCGGCATTTATTTTCATAGTTTACCTCGCGAACAAAGTGACCGACCTGTCACCTATCCTGCTGTTGACGCCGGTATTGCTCGACCGGCAGACCCCCTATGCCCCAGTCCTCGAGTCCCACCTCATCGATGACAACCATGGTCGTTGCCGGCGATTTGTCCAGAACCTTGACCAGAAGATCCGTCGTCCCGCGGATCAGCGCCGCTTTTTGCTGCGGTGTGGTGCCGCCTTCACGGGTAATCTTGATGTTCACATAGGGCATGGATCGCGTTCCTCTTAGATTACGCTTGCACGGACTCGATGGGCTGGAAATGAAAGACCTTGGCAATGATCCGCCACTTCCCGTCGATTTGAACGAGGGTCAGGAGATCGACATACCGTCGCTCCAGCATGGTGCAGCGCAGGCGGGCGAAGGCCGTCACGGGGCCGGCCAATTCGATCGAGTCTATGGCGAACTGGTATGGCTCGCCGCGGCTCTGCGGAGATGTGCGTGCCTCGACGATCGGAAAGTAGGCTGCCATATCCAGATGCAGCAGCTTGCCGTCCGAAGCGGTGAAGTATTGTGCTTGCGGGTGAAACGCTGTTTGCAGGATCGCCGTATCGCACCGGTAAAGGCCGTCACTGTATCGCTCCAGGACAGCGACAATTTCCCTGTATTCCTGTTGCATTGGGTATTCCTGTTGCATTGGTCCGGCTCCAAATGTGGGCCCCCGCGGGCAGGTCGGTATCTGCGCCATCCTGCCCGCGGGTGGATCAGTGAACCAATCCCTCGGCCCGCATGGCGGCCTGCACCATCGGGCGGGCAGCGACGCGGTCCATGAAGGCTTTTAGATTAGGGCGATCGCCCAAGCCGACACCGGTCGGCACCGCCCAACCCGCGACAACGAAGAGATAGCTGTCGGCGACACCGAACGTATCGCCGAGCAAGAATTGCCGGCCGTCGGACAGGATTGTTTCGATAACGTCGAACTTCTGGCCGATCAGGTGTTCGGCGTCTTTACGCGCGTCACCGGTCGGTGGGTTCGCCGAGAAGAGAGGGCTGAAAGCCTTGTGCAGTTCCGACGAGATGAAGTTCAAATGTTCTTGCAGCCGAGTCCGGGCCAGAGAGCCGTTCTCCGGCGCCAACTTCTTCGCCGGAGCCTGATCGGCAATGAATTGAAGAATGGCGGGGCCCTCGGTGACAACCGAGCCGTCGTCTAAGCGCAGGGCGGGCACCCGCCCCTTGAGATTGATGGCGCTATAATTCTCGCCGCTCTCGGTCATTTTCGTAGCGGAATCGACCTTGTCGAGCTCGAAATCGGCCCCGATTTCGCGCAGCGCAATGTGCGAGGCCAGCGAGCAGACGCCGGGTATGTAGTAAAGCTTCACGGTTCGGTCTCCTTCGTTAAGGGATGTCAATGAACCGCTATGTAGGGCATGCGCTATAGAAATGATACTTGATATTGAAAAGTAACTAGATTATTGAGTTACTGCCCGGTAACCGGAGATTCCCATGGCCTTGAAATTACGTAAAAATCTTAGCCCGGCCCCACCGCCGGACTGTCCCTTGATGACGTGCATGGCCTTTCTAGGAGGGGCGTGGGGACCGAATATTCTATGGTATCTGAGTGCTGGCCCGCGCCGCTTCAGCGAACTGAAGTCGGACATACCGGGCGTCTCGCCCAAGATGCTCACGACCCGCCTGCGCGAGCTCGAGCACGACTGTATCGTGGAACGCACGGTAAAGCCGACGTCACCGCCGTCGGTGGAGTATGCCCTAACTAGCCTCGGACAGGAGTTGGTGCCGGCGATTCAAGCCATTGTCGCGGTCGGGCATAAGCTGAAGAAGTTGCGGCAAAAGAACGCCTCCCGCCGATCGCGTAACGCCGCGTAGGCGGGCTCTGCTTTGTTCCTCGCTAAAACAGCCCTTCGATCTGTCCTTGATCGTTGAGGTGAATGCTGTTGGCGGCGGGCACGCGGGGTAGGCCGGGCATGGTCATGATGGCCCCGGTGACGGCGACGACGAACTCCGCTCCCGCAGAGAGACGTAACTCGCGGATCGGCACGGTAAAGCCCGAGGGGGCGCCCTTTAGATTCGGATCCGTGGAGAAGCTGTACTGAGTCTTGGCCATGCAGACCGGAAGATGGCCAAAGTCCTTCTGCAACTCCGCGAAACGTTTCTCGATGACATCGTCGCAGACGATCCCGTCGCCGCCGTAGATCGACTTGACGATGGTTTCGACCTTACCGCGTAACGGCATCTCATCCGGGTAAAGTGGCTTGAATTTGGCTTGGCCCGAATCGGCCAAGTCTACCACGTGCTTAGCCAATTCCTCGGTCCCGGCCCCGCCATCGGCCCAATGGTTGCAGACGATAACCTTGGCACCGACCGCTTCCGCGGCCGCTTGCACCGCTGCCACCTCGGCTTCGGTATCTTTGACGAAGCGGTTGACGGCGACCACCACCGGCACGCCGAAGGAGGACACGTTGGCGATATGACGGGCCAGGTTGCTGCAACCAGCGGTGACCGCCGCCACATTCTCTTGCCCCAAGTCGTCCTTTGTCACGCCGCCATGCATCTTCAAGGCACGCACCGTGGCAACGACGACCACGGCGCTCGGGCTCAGGCCGGCCTTGCGGCATTTGATATCGAAGAACTTCTCCGCCCCTAGATCCGCCCCGAAGCCCGCCTCGGTGACTACGTAATCGGCCAACTTCAGGGCGGTCTTGGTGGCGATCACCGAATTACAGCCATGGGCGATGTTGGCGAACGGGCCGCCGTGGATGAAGGCCGGGTTGTTTTCCAGGGTCTGCACCAGATTGGGGGCAATGGCATCCTTCAACAGCACGCTCATGGGCCCCGGCGCCTTGAGATCGCGGGCGGTAATAGGCTTGCGGTCGCGGGTTTGCCCGACCACGATCTTGCCTAGGCGTTCTTCCAGGTCTTTCAGGTCCGTGGCCAGGCAGAAGATCGCCATGACCTCGGAGGCAACCGTGATGTCGAAGCCGTCCTCGCGGGAGAAACCGTTGGCCACACCACCGAGGGAATTTACGATGGAGCGCAAGGCCCGGTCGTTCATGTCCACCACCCGGCGCCAGGCCACCCGGCGGGTATCGAAGCCAAGCTCGTTACCCCAATAGATGTGATTGTCGATCAGCGCCGAGAGCAGGTTGTGGGCGATACCGATGGCATGGAAATCGCCGGTGAAGTGCAGGTTGATATCTTCCATCGGCACGACCTGGGCATAACCGCCGCCGGCGGCCCCGCCCTTCATGCCGAAGCATGGGCCCAACGAGGGTTCGCGCAGGCAGATGGCCGTCTTCTTGCCGATGCGGTTCAGCCCGTCGCCCAGGCCCACCGTGGTGGTGGTCTTGCCCTCGCCCGCCGGTGTCGGGGTGATCGCGGTGACCAGGATCAGCTTGCCGTCGGGTTTGTTCGCCAGGCTATTGATGAATTCGAAGGAAACCTTCGCCTTATGCGGCCCGAATTGCAGCAGCGCGTCGGTGGGTATGTCCAGCTTACCGGCAATCTCCCCGATCGGTCGCATTGTGGCTTCGCGGGCGATTTCAATGTCGCTCTTCGCCATGGCACCTCTTCTCCCCATCCTGATCTTTTGTAATTTGCTCAGATCGCGCCATCAGCGCACACCGCGGACTTTTGCGCCCCCGCACCGTAGCCACCAAGCACCCGAGCGGATTTGCTGTATTCGACATCGCTCAGCTTGTTGCCGACATAGGCCGGGGTTCTGGCGGACCTTCTACGTCTCGCCGCCCGTATCGGCGGTATCTTCGGCCAGACGGTGGCGGGTCATCAAGGGTATCTGCGCTATGACGAAGACCAAGGTCAAGCCGATCAACCCGAAAACCTTGAAAAGCACCCAGACATCCGTGCTCTGGGTCCGCCAGATGATCTCGTTCAGCCCTGCCATGGCGGCAAAAAATACGGCGAAGCGGAATGACAGGCGCCGCCACCCCTGCTGATCCATGGCCCAGGCCGTGCCGAACAGCGGTTTGAGCAAGGGGCGGCCCAGGGCAAGGCCCCCAAACAGCACGGCCGAGAACAGACCCTCGATAATGGTCGGCTTTATTTTGATGAAGGTCTCGTCGTTCAGCCACAGG
>JAJFGP010000005.1 GCA_021776055.1 Kiloniellaceae bacterium | reverse complement strand
ACCGGCGGTGCCGCCGCCGGAGCTGGGCATGGGCGGCGGCTTGCGGCCACGTATCAGTATTTTTCTGAGCGTCTTCGACGTGCACATCAATCGTGTGCCGGCGGACGGGACAATTAGTGCCTTGGCCTATCGCAAAGGAACGTTCGTCAACGCCGCGCTGGACAAAGCCTCCGAGCAGAACGAGCGCCAATCAGTTCGCATGACCACACCGGACGGCCGCGATATCGCCTTTGTACAAATCGCCGGCCTCATTGCGCGGCGGATCATCTGCAATCTTGTGCAAGGCCAAGGCGTGCGCGCCGGCGAGCGTTTCGGCCTGATTCGATTCGGCAGCCGCACCGACGTTTATCTGCCTGACGATGTGGCGCCGTTGGTGGCGGTCGGTCAGCGCATGATCGGGGGTGAAACCGTGATCGCCGATCTAACATCCAAGGAAGAGACGCGGATAGGGGAGGTGCGTTAAGATGAGCGGAGTCAAGCGGCGGCGCATCCCCGGACTCACGATCAATCGGTTGATCCCGAACGCCCTGACACTCCTCGCACTGTGTGCCGGGATGACCGCTATCCGTTTGGCGTTGATGGGCCGATGGGAATTCGCTATTGCGGCCGTGGTGGTCGCGATGGTGCTGGACGCGCTGGACGGTCGTATTGCGCGCCTGATGGGGGCAACCAGCGAATTTGGGGCGCAGCTCGATTCGTTGTCGGATGTCATCAACTTCGGGGTTACACCGGCAATCCTCGTCTATGTTTGGGCGCTTGGCGATACCGGCGGTCTCGGCTGGGCCTTGGCGTTGGTGTTCGTCATGGCTTGTGCGTTACGCTTGGCCCGCTTCAACACCGCCCTGGGAACGGCCGATCCGCCGCCGTGGGCTAGCCGTTTCTTCACCGGCGTGCCCGCTCCGGCTGGCGCCGGTCTGGCGCTGCTGCCCTTGACGCTAAGCTTTGAATTGGAGAGTGAATTCCTGCAATCAGCCGCGGTCAACGGTATCGTATTGATCGCCGTCTCGGCATTGATGGTCAGCAATATCCCAACGTTCGCAGCCAAGAGAATCAAGTTGCCGCACAGCTACGTCGGGCTGGCCTTAATCGCTGTTGGCGCGTATGCCGCGTTTCTGGTGAGCACACCGTGGGTAACACTCAGTATTACCGGTCTTGCCTACATGATCAGCATTCCGGTTTCGGCGACATCGTTTCGCCGGTTGCAAGCGGCCATGGAAGAGGCACAGGCCGTTATCGATTCCGGTGCTGAGGGCGATGACGATTTGTAATCCAGAGATCTGTTTTTTTTACCGTAGTTGGGTTTGATAGGGAACGATGCAAAAACTGCACTGGGACCGACTTTGTGTGCTTATTGTCGATGACAATTCGTTTATGCGAAATTTGTTATCGACCACGGTCAAGGCATTCGGAATCATGGATGTCATAACGGAGTCGGACGGCGCTTCGGCCATCGAGCGTCTCAAACTTAGTTTGACCGATCCGATTGCGGCCTCGATGGGTACGGTCGATCTGGTCTTGTCCGATTTTGTTATGCCGAGTGTCGACGGCAATCTATTTTTGCGCTGGATCCGTACCGGTAACGGTGTTCCCGATCGCTTTGTGCCATTCCTCATGGTCTCCGGTGCTGCGGACAAGTTCGTCGTCGAGCAATCACGCGATTCCGGCGTAACGGAATTTCTTGCCAAGCCGTTCTCGGCGCAAACCGTTGCGGACCGCGTTCTCCAGATCATCAACTATCCGCGGCAATTCGTTCTAGCGCCTGGTTACTTCGGCCCGGATCGGCGGCGTGGCGCAGTCTTGGTTGAGGAAGAGCGGCGAATCACGGAGAGATCGCAGATCCAAGTGGTGAAACCCGATTCTCACGAGCGCGAACTGCGCGAAGACGTGCGCGCGATCCATTTCCAGCCTAACAATAGAATCCGTCACAAGATCGGCGGGAAAAACTTTGCCGAGCCGCTTTACTTCGATCCATTGATTGTTCAGGCGGCGGAGAAGCGGATTCAGGCGTTGGTCGGCGACTATGCCGACTGGGTCAAAAAATACATCAGCTCGATGTCCGATTCTGAAATCGCCCTTTCGGCCGATCCCGAAAACCGCCAGTCAAACAAGAAACATATCGCTAATATCAATCGCATTGCCCATGAATTGCGCGGTCAAAGCGGGACATTCGACTATCCGCTCATCACGAAGTTATCCAAATCCCTGTATGAGACGACGTCGCACCCGGACATGCAGATCACGAACGACCGGAAGAAGCTGATCGACGCGCACATCGATGCTGTCCGGACCGTGTTCAAAAACCGAATTACGGGTGACGGCGGCGAGATCGGCCTCGCATTACTGCACGACATCGAGGTCGCGGTACGCAAATATCAGTGAGATCCGCAACATCTCATCCGGTCGCGGTCGCTACTCCGCTGCTCTCGGCATTTCCGCCGCGCCGATTTCGTGTGGCCCTGGCGCACCGTCTTTGCGGCTTCGGCGTTTGGCGCGCCAGGCCCGAACGTTGGCCTGGAGCATCAGGGCGCTGGGCGTCACGATCAGGGTAAGAACCGTGGCAAACGTGAGGCCAAAGACAATAGCTGTCGAGAGTTGGCGCCACCACTGAGTTGACGGCGCGCCTATCAGGACTTCTCGGGCCACGAAGTCGATATTCATTCCCAGGACCATTGGCATTAAGCCCAGGATCGTTGTGATGGTGGTCAGCAGGACCGGGCGCAGGCGTTGCGCGCCCGTGCGCAGGATGGCCTCTAGCGGTGTCGGCGCGGTCCGTTTTAAACGGTCATAGGTGTCGATCAGCACGATGTTGTTATTCACGACGATGCCGGCCAGGGCGATGACGCCAATGCCCGACATGACGATGCCGAACGGCTGATTCGTAACCAACAGGCCGAGCATGACGCCGACGGTCGACATGATCACGGCCGAGAGAATAAGAAAGGCGCTATAGAAGCTGTTGAACTGCGTGACCAGAATGATCGCCATCAAGAAAATGGCGACGCCGAAGGCCTTCATCAGGAACGCTTGCGCGGCGTTTTGCTCCTCGTCCTCGCCTTTGAATTCGATGCGCAGTCGCGGGTCCAGTTTGGCGTTTGCCAGCCAGGCGCGTATCTCGCTCACCTTGTCATTGACCAACACGCCGGGTGCGACGTCGGCCTTGACCGTCATCACCCGGTGCCCGCCGACACGGTGCAGCAGGCCGGTCCGTGGCCGAGCCGTCCTGGTAACGAAGTTCGAGATCGGAACCAACCCGGCTTCCGTTTGCACGCGGATGTGGTCGAGTTGCTCGATGTTTCTGTATGACCCGGGCAGGCGGACAACGATGTCGACCTCCTCATCGCTGTGGTCGGGGCGATAGTCTCCAAGAGTCATGCCGTTGGTAAGCATGCGCACATAGGACCCGATCAGTGTTACATCGGCACCGAATTTCGCTGCCTGGGCCCGATCGACCCGTAGTTCCCATTCGATGCCCGGTGGCGAGTTCCCTTCTTCGATATCGACGAACCCGCCGATCTCTTGCAGGCCCGCGGCGATGCGCGCCGCGGCTGGTTCGATAAGCGCTGGATCGGCAGAAGAAATCTGCACCTGGACCGGCTTGCCCACCGGGGGGCCGGCTTCCTGCTTGCGCGGCTCGACGAAGACGCCGGCCAACGGAGCCACGCGCTCACGGACCTCGGCCAGGACTTGGTCGGCCGGGCGGCGCAGGAACCAATCGGTGAATTCAACCTGAATGGTCCCGATCAAATCCTCCGGCTCCTCCTGCTGAACGCCGGATTCGGAGACACTGAAAGAATAGATCGAATGAAACTCGCCGGTCTCTTGCTGCATCTCGAGGATACGGTTTTCCACCTGACGCAGTAGATCATCGCGTTCGTAAATCGATAAGTTGCCGCGTGCATGCACCTGCAAGGCTACGTTCTCCGGCTCCACATCCGGGAAAAACTCGACTCCGCGTCCGAATGTTCCGTAAGCGACTTGCGCAGCGATAAGCGTGACAAACGCCAGAAGCACCACTTTACCGGGGCGACGCAATGCAAAGCGGAGCACGCGAAGATAGATGCCGGTTGCCCCTTTGAGGTCGCCCAGATGACCATCGTCACCGGCGGCTACGGCACGCATGGTCGATGCATCGACAGCGCCGCCGGGTTTTCCAAATACAGTGCCAAGCGTCGGTACAAAGATGAGCGCCGTGATAAGCGAGGCGCACAGGGTTGCGATCAATGTGATCGGTAGAAACTTCATGAACTCGCCGACAACGCCCGGCCAAAACATTAGCGGCAGGAACGCTGCAAGGGTCGTCGCGGTCGATGCAGTGATGGGCCAGGCCATGCGTTTGGCGGCAAGGGCGTAGGCGACCTTTCGCGGTTCGCCCTCGATCATCTTACGGTCGGCGTACTCGGTGACCACGATCGCGCCGTCCACCAACATGCCGACCGCCAGGATGAGGCTGAACAGGACCACGATGTTGATGGTGAAACCGAGCGTTGCGAGTACCAAGATGCCGGCGAGGAACGAGGCTGGAATAGCCACGCCGACCAGGCCCGCGGATCGCACCCCCAGGGCGGCGACAACCACCACCATGACCAGCAATATCGCGCTCATCACGTTGTTCTGCAGGTCGCCCAGCATGGTGCGTATGTCGCTGGACCGGTCTTGGTTATAGGTAACGACGACTTCGGACGGCCAATTTTCGCGCTCCGCTTCGACAACCTCGCGGACACGGGCGATCGTCTCGATGATATTCTCGCCGGTGCGCTTGGAAACCTCCAAAGCGATGGCGGGTTGACCGTTGATCCGGGCGAAACTCTCCGGGTCTCGGAAAGTCGGGCGCAGAACGGCGATATCGCCGAGTCGTACGACCGCGTCACCGTTGGCTTTCACCGGCATGTTCAGAATATCGTCGACGGTCTCGAACAGACCCGGCAACTTGATCGCGAAACGACCACGTCCGGTATCCATGGCACCCGCCGCAACCACGCGGTTCGAGCGGGACACCGCATCGATGATCGCACCGGCATCCAGGCCGTAGCTCTCGATAACCATCGGGTCGACGAGAACCTCGACCAGTTCGTCGCGGTTACCCGTAATCTGTGCCTTGAGCACGCTGGTCAGCCCCTCGATCTCATCCCGCAGGCGGCGGGCCAGGCGCAGTAACGTTCGCTCAGGCACGTCGCCGGACAGGGCGACAACCAGCACCGGGAAAAGGCTCAGATTGATCTCGTGTACGGTGGGTTCGTCCGCGTCGTCGGGCAATTCCGGCTTGGCCAGATCGACTTTCTCGCGCACGTCCGCCAGCGCCTTGTCGCCATCGAAGCCCGCAATGAATTCGAGCACAACATTGGCACCGCCGATATGTGCGGTCGAGCGCATCTCCTTGACGCCCTCGATATTACGCAACTCTTTTTCTATGGGTCGGACAAGCAGGCGCTCGGCATCTTCCGGCGAAATGCCTTCATGGCTGAGATTGACGTACATCACCGGAATGCGGATATCCGGGTCCGATTCCTTCGGCACCGTGATATAGGCGTAGGTGCCGGCGATCAAAACCATGACCAGGGTCACCAGCACCATACGGGTGCGGCCGATCGCGGCGTCGATCAGGGCGTTCATGAGGGATCGCCCGCGACAAACGGCGCCAAGGTTTCCTCGTCCACCGGCTGCACGGTTTGTCCTGTCGTCACGAATTCCTGTCCGACAGTGATGAAGGTGACTTGCTCGGGCAGGCCGGAGACCCAAAGACCCTCCGGCTCGTCGTCGATGATCTGGACCGGCTTGAATTCCACCAGATTGTCAGGCCCGAGGATTTTCACCCCGACCTCACCGTCATCGGCCAAGGTCAGGATGGCCGGCGAAATGCGGTAAGCGAAAATTTGTTCGGCCGGCAGCCGGACCTCTGCCGTGATGCCATCGGCAATACCGGCATCCGGGTTTTCAATTTCGACCTCGATCCGGAAGGTGCGTGTTGCCGGATCTGCCTCGGAAGCAATGTATCGGATTTGGCCATCGATCGTCTGACCCGTGATCAGGCGAACCACCGCCGCGGCGCCAACGCGCACCCGGACCAGGTTGCGCTCACTGATGCTGCCGACAGCCAATACCGGATCGAGATCCAGTATCTTCATCATGGGATCGCCCATCTCGGCAAAATCGCCGACTTCGACCAGGCGTTCGCCGACGATACCGTCAATGGGCGCCTTGATGATTGTGTTAGCGAGATCCGTCTTCGCCCGCTGCGCGGTGGCTCTGGCGCTTTCCAGGGCGGCCTTGCTGGCGGCAAGCTGTGTTTCCGCGCGGAACCCCTTTTTCGAGAGGCGCTCCGCCGCGTCGTATTCGATCTCGCGCTGTTCAAGAAGGGCTTGTGCCTCGCTCACGCGCGCGGGCCGGTCTTCCGGCGCCAGTTTGACCATGATGTCGCCGGCCACGACACGGGCTCCCTTTTCGGCTAACACCTCTTCGACTCGCCCGAACGTCTGAGCCTTGACCAACACTTTACGCCAGGCCTCGGTCCGCCCACGTACGACGATTTCCGATGTTCGGGGCTCGGCCTGCTGCTGGTTGACGCGCACAGTGGGGACCCGCTCCATGGCCGACAGGTCCGCCGGCGGTTTACGGCCTTCTTTGGCCTGGTCGGCATCGCCCAGCTGGCCGGACGCAATCCAGGCACCGGCTGCAACCGCGAGCACCGCGGCGATGAGGTAAGAGCGCTTCATTCGGCGACCAATTTGTCGGCACTGGATAGGTGGTCCAGGAACTCCTGGCGATGCGATTTCAGATAGTCGGCGGCGCTGCGGTAGACGGCCAGACCCATGCCGTGCACGAAAGCATTGCAACCTTGGCTGGATTCCATTTTGGCAAGGTTGCCCTCGTACCAGGCGATACGTTCATCGAGGAGCTTTGCCACATGTTGCGGGGGCAAGAGATGGGCGAAAAACATGGTGAAAAGGAAGTCCGAGCGAAACTTGTCTTCCGCCGGTGGTGCCGACAAAGCCGTCAAAAGCGCGCCGCGGCCCGCCTCGGTGATCGTATAGACCTTCTTGTCGGGTCTCTTCTCCTGCGCCATCGCCGAGCAGACCACCAAACCTTCTTTGGTCAGGGCCGTCAGGGCCGGATAAATCGAGCCGTAGCTGGTGTGATAGATGTGGTTCAGGCCATCTTCCTCGAAAGCCTTCTTGATCTCATAGCCGCTGGCGGCGCCCAGGCTGATGACACCCAGGCAGAGCGTTTTCGTGTCCATGGCAGCGTCCTGTGGTCGATTTCCCTCTCGGGGTTATATATATCCATCCGGCATACATAATTCCAGTATATATCTATACGATATATACATCCCAACTATGCCCGAAATGCATACAACATGGGGGTGATATGGGGGTGATATGGGGTAGGGTGGCTAACAGCGGGATTTCTCTAAAAAACATATTAAAAACAGATATTTGCATTGTTTTGGGCGGTTCTTGTATAATCCGGGGTCGAGATCGCCCCGCATCGGGGCCAGCGGAGGAACTATGAGTTCTGTCCTCAGTATTGCGGCCTCTGGCCTAGCGGCGCAGAGTAAGCGCTTGGCTGTTTCGGCCAACAACGTGGCCAATATCCGCAGCCTCGGCTTGAATGCCGACCGCAGCAATGCCGCGGCTGGCGCCTATGAGCCGAAGCAGACCGCGCTCTCCTCGATCCCTGGCGGCGGCGTCAGGGCTAGGGAGGTGCCGGTGGTGCCACCCTCGTTCAACTCCTACGAGCCGAACGATCCGGACGCCGATGTGAATGGGATAGTGCCCCGGCCAAACATCTCACTGGAGCAAGAGGTAGTCACGCAGCTTCAGGCGGTTCGCGCCTACCAGGCTAACCTGGAGACGATCAAGGCCGAGGACCGGCTGTTGGGCAGCCTGCTCGACGCCCTCTCCTAAATCACCGCAAACGCTGGTTTACCGCTTGAGAATGCTCATGGCGGGGTCTTGGCGCTGCTCCCAGCCGGCGCGGGCCAGTTCCGGCTCGGCGTGCTCGGCCTCCGGATATCCGATGCAGAGGTAAGCGACCAGCGACCAATCCACCGGCACGTCCAGGGACCGGCGCGCTTCCTCGGCGTCCAGAATGGAAATCCAGCCAACCCCCAGACCATGCGCCCGTGCGGCCAGCCACAGAGTGTACACGGCCATGACCACCGAGTAGCGCAGCGTTTCCGGCATGGTCTGGCGGCCCAGGCCGTCGCCGACGGCGGTGTTTTCCTCGCAAAAGACAGCCAGGTGCACCGGCGCCTCCACCAGACCGGCGAGCTTCAGGCTGGCATAGAGCTTGGCTCGCTCGCCCGCGTAGGCCGAAAGGGCTTGCCGGTTGCTGCGGCGAAAATTCTCCAGAACCGCCGCCCGGCGCTCGGCCGTTTCGACCAAGACGAACCGCCAGGGTTGGCTGTAGCCCACCGAGGGCGCCAGCGTCGCATCGGCCAGCAGCTCCTCGATCAGGCCCGGCGCCACCGGATCGCCGCGAAACCGCCGCACATCGCGCCGCCAGACGAACAGCTCGTGCAAGCGGGCACGAAAATCCGCATCGAAGCCTGGCCCCGATGGCGGTGATGCAGCAGGTTTGCTCGGTGTGGACATGAAATGCTGTCGCCATTTCGCCGCACTCGCCGAGAAATTGCAAGAGAGGCGGCTCCCGGGGGCGCCCGGTCCGATTGACCGCGGCTGGTCAGCGCCGTGGCGAATCGTATACTGGGCCGCTGAATCGCTACGCGATGGGTTAAGTCATAGGTCGAGGCAACGAGAAGGATCCGCGACATCGTTCCTCTTCCCTGGCAGCCGGCGAGTGGCCGTATGATCGAGGTGGCATCTGATTGGGCTTTGTTCCTGGATGTGGACGGCACGCTGCTACCCATCGCAGAAACACCCGATGCCGTTGCCGTAAGTGCCAAGCTGCGTGAAGCGCTACGCGATGTGGTGCCGGCGCTCGATGGGGCCGTGGCCTTGATCAGCGGCCGGACCATCGCCGGACTGGATTGTTTGTTTGCGCCGCTACGGTTGCCGACCGCAGGTCTGCACGGCCTGGAACGGCGCGATGCGGCAGGCGCTTTGCACAAAGCCGAGGGCGCTGTAGATCTCGGCGATCTGCGCGACTCTTTGCGCGCGTTCGCCGACGCCCGCCCGGGCGTGCTATTAGAGGACAAGGGGCCAGCGTTGGCTCTTCACTATCGGCGCGCACCAGCGGCGGAGGCGGCGGCGCGGCAACTGGTGACCGACATGGCCGAGGCAATGCAGGGGAGGGTGCGTATTCTTTTTGGCAAGATGGTGATCGAGATCGCATCACCCTTGGCGGACAAGGGCATGGCCATTGCCGCCTTTATGGATGAGGCGCCGTTTGCCGGGCGGCGGCCGGTCTTTATCGGCGACGATGTGACCGATGAGGACGGCTTCGCCATGGTCAACAGCCTGGGTGGGTACACGATCCGAGTCGGGGCCGTTGAGGCAAGTGCTGCCGCCTACCAGTTCTCGGACGTAAACTCCGTCGTCGATTGGCTACAGGCGCTGCCGGCACTGCTTCGGTCGCCGCAAGGGGGAGAGCAGGGGTGAGCAGTCTGAATTTAGCCATCGTCGGCAACTGTAACATCGCGGCGCTGATCGATTCGCAAGCCCGTGTCTCCTGGATGTGTTTGCCTCGTTTCGATGGTGATCCGGTGTTTTGCTCGCTGCTGGATGACGGTATCGCGGTCGGGGCTGACGGCAAAGGCTATTACGACGTGGAACTGTTCGGTTTCGCTTGGTCCGAGCAGAGTTATCGGCGCAATTCCGCCGTGCTGGTAACGACCCTATGCGACGAGTCGGGTGGGGCCATCGAAGTCACCGATTTCGCGCCCCGTTTCAAACAGTTCGGCCGTGTGTTTCGGCCGATGACATTGGTCCGCCAGATCCGCCCGGTGGCCGGCAAGCCGCGCATTCGTATCCGCTTGCGTCCGACCTATGCACATGGCGCGCAGCGGCCGGAGAGGACACGTGGCTCCAACCATATTCGCTATGTCATGCCGGACCATACCCTGCGTCTGACCACAGATGCGCCGGTCAGCTATATCATGGACGAAGTGCCATTCGTTCTGGAGTCGCCGATCGCCCTAGTCCTGGGGCCGGATGAAAGTCTGACGCAGCCGCCGGATCATGCGGCCAACGAATTTCTGGATCAAACCGACCGTTACTGGCGCGAGTGGTGCCGCTATCTGTCGCTGCCGTTCGAGTGGCAAGACGCGGTGATGCGCGCGGCGATCACGCTTAAGCTATCGAGCTTCGAGGAAAGCGGCGCCATCATCGCCGCGCACACCACGTCGATCCCCGAGGCGCCTGGTTCGGACCGTAATTGGGATTACCGCTATTGCTGGCTTCGCGATTCCTATTTCGTCGTGCACGCCCTTAATAGACTGGGCGTGACCCGCACCATGGAAGGATATCTTGGCTATATCACCAACCTGGTGGCCGGTGCCGAGGGCGGCTATTTGCAGCCCGTCTATGGCATCACCCAAGAGAGCAAGATTGTCGAGCGCACCGTCGATAGCCTGGCCGGGTATCGCGGCATGGCGCCGGTGCGGGTGGGCAATCAGGCGCACAGCCAGGTGCAGAACGACGGTTACGGCAGCGTCATCTTGGCGTGCACGCAAGCCTTCTTCGATCAACGTCTGGCACGTCGCGGCGATGTGAGCCTCTTTGAGCGGTTGGAGTCCTTGGGGGATCAGGCGGTGCGGCGCTGGGACCAACCGGATGCCGGATTGTGGGAGTTGCGCACGCGGGCGCGAGTGCACACATACTCCAGCCTGATGTGCTGGGCCGGGTGCGACCGGTTGGCCAAGATCGCCCGGCAACTGCGCCTGCCGGAACGCGAGACCTATTGGCGTAGCAACGCCGACACCATCCACGCAGGCATTCTAAAACAGGCCTGGAATGCCAAGTTGAAGAGTTTTGTCGAGAGCTTCGGCGGTGAGCATCTCGACGCCAGTTTGCTGCAAATGGCCGACATGGGATTCCTGCCCGCGTCCGATCCCCGGTTTCTCAGCACGCTGAGCAAGATCGAAGAGCGTCTGCGTCGCGGCCCCTATCTTTTCCGCTACGAGGCGCCGGACGATTTCGGGACGCCGGAGACCTCGTTCAACGTCTGTACCTTCTGGTATATCGACGCCCTTGTCGCGGTCGGGCGTCGCGATGAGGCGCGGGAGCTGTTCGAGAACATGCTGCGGGTGCGCAATCCGCACGGTCTGCTGTCAGAAGATCTGGACCCCGCAACCGGCGAGCTGTGGGGCAATTTTCCGCAGACCTATTCGATGGTCGGCCTAATCAACTCGGCGATGCGTTTGTCGAAGTCTTGGGAGGAGGCGTTTTGAGCCGCCTGATCATCGTTTCCAACCGGGTGACGCCGGCGAAAAGCAGCAAGTCGGGCGGCGAGGGTGGGCTTGCCGTGGCGGTCAAGGCGGCAATGCAGGAACGAGGCGGTGTCTGGTTCGGTTGGAGCGGCCGTGTCTTTGACCACGAGCCCGGTCCGCCCGACATCTTCGATGTGGGCCGTGTGACCTATGCTCTTGTCGATCTGTCGCAACGCGATCACGACGAGTATTACAACGGCTATGCCAACAGCACGCTGTGGCCGTTGTTCCATTATCGTCTGGATCTGACCGAGTTCACCCGCCGCAACCTGGCCGGATACCAACGGGTCAACCATCTCTTCGCCAGCAAGCTGGCGCCGTTGTTACAGCCGGAAGATCAGGTCTGGGTGCACGACTATCATCTGATCCCGATGGCCGAGCAGTTGCGCGCCATCGGTTGCCAGCTGCGGATGGGCTTCTTTCTACATATTCCTTGGCCGGCGCTGGAGATCCTTTTGGCGCTGCCGAACCATCGAAGCATCGTGCGCGCGCTTTGCGCCTACGATCTGATCGGCTTTCAGACCACCCGTGACCTGCGGGCGTTCTGGGAATACATCGAGCTGGAAGCCGGCGGCGATGTGCACGACGACGGCACCATCAATGCGTACGGGCGTGTGCTACGCACGGCCGCGTTCCCCATCGGTATTGATACCGACACCGTCGCCGCCTATGCGGCAGAGGCCGAGACCTCCCGCCAGAACCGACGCCTGACCGAGAGCCTGCAAGGCCGGAAAATGGTCATTGGCGTCGACCGGCTCGATTATTCCAAAGGCCTGGTCGCGCGCATGGAGGCGGTCGATCATCTGTTCAAAACGAATCCGGATTTGCGCGGCCGTGTGACCACCTTGCAGATCGCCCCGCCGTCCCGCGCCGATGTGCCCGAGTACATCGAAATTCGCCAACAGCTCGAGACGATCGTCGGCCATGTGAACGGCGCTTATGCCGAGTTCGACTGGATGCCCATCCGCTATCTGAACAAGGGCTTTACGCGGCGCACGCTGGCCGGGTTCTACCGGCTCAGTCATGTCGGTCTGGTTACGCCGTTGCGTGACGGCATGAACCTGGTGGCCAAAGAATACGTGGCGGCGCAAAAGCCGGAGGATCCGGGTGTCCTAGTTCTCTCCCGTTTCGCCGGCGCGGCGGAGGAGTTGACCGGTGCCCTGATCGTCAATCCCTACGATGTGGAGAATGTGGCGGATGCCATGCGGGGGGCGCTGATCATGCCGCTAGCAGAGCGGCACGAACGTTGGCAGGCGATGTTCGAATGGCTACAACGATACGACGTCGCCGCGTGGCAGCGGTCCTTCACCGCGGCGCTTGAGACGGTCCCGATCAAGTCGGCGGCGTGAGGCGACGATGGCGCGGGGCACGGCGATCCTGGCGGACATTGGTGGTACCAACGCGCGCTTCGCCCGGTTGCGCGATGGCCGCATCGGTGCGCGCCGGCAGGTCCGGGTTGCCGACTATCCGAGCCTAAGCTCAGCTCTTCGCGCTTACCTTGCAAGCGTGGATAGTGGCCCTGCGCCCAAACGGATGGCGGTGGCTGCCGCCGGGCCGGTGGCCGGTGGGAAGGTCAGCTTGACCAATAGCCCATGGCGCATCTCCACCGCCGCTCTGCGTGCCACGTTCAAATTCAAGGACGTGATCCTGGTCAACGATTTCGCCGCGGTCGCTCGGGCCGTGCCGCATTTGTCCAAGACACACACTGTCGTCATAGGTGGCCGTCGTGCAGCGCCTGAGGCACCGGTTGCCGTTCTTGGGCCTGGCACCGGGCTGGGCGTCGCTGGATTGGTGCCGGGGCCCGCCGGGCCGCAGGTGTTGGTGACGGAGGGCGGTCATGTGACCATGGCGCCCAGCGACGCACGGGAGAGCGCGATTCTTGAACACCTGCGCGGGCGCTTCGGCCACGTGTCGGTCGAACGGGTGCTCTCTGGCGACGGGCTGGTCAATCTCTATCAGGCCATCGCCGCATTGGACGATCGACCGGTTGAGGCGTTGGACCCGGCACAGATCACGGAGAGGGCCGTGGCTGGGTCGTGCCGGATTTGCGGCGCAGCGCTGGCAACGTTCTGCGCCATGTTGGGCACGGTGGCGGGTAACCTGGCACTGACCCTGGGCGCGCGTGGCGGTGTCTACCTGGCGGGGGGCATGGTGCCGCGTTTTGTCCCCTACTTGGCGGCATCGGCCTTCCGCGATCGTTTCGAAAACAAGGGTCGATTCCGTGCCTACCTAGCGGCCATCCCGGTGCGCGTCATTGTTCATCCTGACCCGGCCTTCATCGGACTGCGAGCCTTGTTGGAGGGCCGGGGTCGCCGCCGCTGAGGGATCGTATTTTTTCTTCAACAAAAATCTCCAAAATAGACGTTAATATATTGTTTTTACTACAATATTGTCCAATGCAAAATGCACAAAACCTTAACGGCGATTTAGTGTTTCCGCGCTAGGATTCAGGATTCCGGCAGGTGGGGCCGGATCCTTTGCGATGTCCAGGCAGGAGAAGCGCGCGATGGCGCTAACGGCGGAGTCCTACAGCCTGTCACCGGGCTGGCTTAGAGACCGCAGTTTCGATCTGCATTTCATTGTCGGCATTGCGGCGTTGGCGCTTGTTTCAGGGACGGTGGTGGTCTGGAACCCCTCGCTGTTCGTGCCCATCCTAATCGCCGATCTGTGGCTCCTGGGCTATCACCATGTTATCGCCACGTTCACGCGGCTCTGCTTCGACAAAGAGAGCTTTCGTACCCATCGGTTCCTGGTGCTCTGGCTGCCGTTCTTGGTCTTCGGTGGTGTGTTGGCGCTGGGCTATGGGATCGGCCTCTGGGCCCTGGCCAGCGTCTACCTGTATTGGCAGTGGTTCCATTACACCCGGCAAAGCTGGGGCGTCTCCCAAATCTACCGGCGGAAGTCCGGCGGGCTTGTCGCCGACGGCGAGTGGTTCTCCAAGGTGATGTTCTGGGCAGTTCCGGTGTGGGGGATCCTGTACCGGTCGTTTCAGGACCCGGGGGTATTCCTGGGCTTCGAATTGCGGGTCATACCGGTCCCGGAGTTGGCCGTGGACATTGCCGAGGTCGCGGCGATGCTGGCCCTGGCCGGGTGGTTTGCGAGCCGGGCGCTGGCTTGGTGGCGCGGTCAACTAGCGGTAGCCCACAGCCTGTACATGGTCACGCATTTCCTAGTCTTTGGCGTTGCCTACGTCCTGATCGAGGACATCACCTACGGCTGGCTCGTGGTCAACATCTGGCACAATGCCCAGTACGTCGTCTTCGTCTGGTTGTTCAACACGAACCGATTCCGCGATGGTATCGATCCAAAGGCGCAGTTCCTGTCGCGCATTAGCCAGCCACAGAAAAGTTGGGTTTACTTCGGTGTGTGCATCGGCATCTCGACGGTCGCCTACGTGACCTTGGACAACACGGCGGCACTGCTGTTGCCGGCATTGGTGGTCTACCAGGCGATCAACTTCCACCACTACATCGTCGACTCGGTGATCTGGAAGGTCCGCAAGAAGCCCTTGCAGAAGACCCTCGGCATCGCCGAATAGGATCGGGCGGTGCGCGGCTACCTAGCCTTCACTCGCGGCCGGGACGCCATCGCCGAGTTGGATGGCCTGCGCGCCTTTGCCATCTTGCTGGTGTTGGCCCGCCACGGCATTCGGCCCTTCTGGCAGGAGGCCGCCCCCCTGTTTCCCGTTGCCGGTTGGGACGCCGCCGTTCCGTTGCTCAACGGATGGATCGGCGTCGATCTTTTCTTTGTGCTCAGCGGGTTCTTGATTGCCCACCATATTCTGCGCCGCTGGGGCGGCGGCTTCGGCAACACGGGTGTGCGCGACTATCTGATCAAGCGGGCCCTGCGTATCGTGCCGGCATACTATGCCGTGCTATTTATCGCGGCATTGGGATGGATCCCCGCCTATTCGCCGGGTTCGGAAGCGTTGGGCCTGCGTATCGCCTATCACATGCTGTTCTTCCAGGACTATCTGCCCGCGAACATCGTCGTTCCGTTCTGGTCCCTGGGCGTGGAGGAGAAATTTTATCTGTTGGCGCCGCTGCTTCTTGTGTTGCTGCTCAAGCTGCGGCGACCCGCCTGGCAGTATGCGGCGATGGCGTCGCTAGCGTTCGTGCCCTTGGGCCTGCGGTGCCTCACATATCTGACACACCCGGAGATCACCACTTACGATGAATTCTTCCCGGTCTTCCGCAGCCCGTTCCACGTCAGCTTTGATGGGCTGGCCGTAGGCACTCTATGTGCCTTGCTCTACCGTGATCGGGCGCGCCTGGCGGGGCTTGCGGGAAACTGGCTGTTCTGGGGCGGGCTGGCGCCAATTGCCGGGCTGCTCGCGGTGGCACCGCTGCTCGACGACGGTGTTGGCTTTTTCGCGAAATCCGGGCTGCAAACGGTCCTGTCGGTCGGCATGGGCGGCGTTGTGCTCGGCGCGGCTCTGGGTGGAGGCCCCGGCGGCTTCCTGCGGCAGTGGTGGCTGCTGGTTTTGGCGCGAATTTCCTTCAGCCTCTACCTTATCCACCTCACGCTGCTTCCAGGCATCCGCCAGACCCTGGATGCGGCCATCGGTCTCGATACCCTGGCGCCGGCCGTGCAGGCACTGATCTTCCTGCCGGTTTTCGCCCTGGCTTCGGTCGCGGCGGCGCTGGTCTTGCACTATCTGGTCGAGAAGCCGTTCCTGCTGCTCAAGGACCGCATCCGGGTTGTGCCCGTGACACCGGCCGCGCCTGTCGGATTAGTTGCAGGGTCGTAGAACTAACCACTGTGGTAGGTGGGTCTCTTCGCTGCCGCAGGCCCGGTCTAACTGCGCCTGTGTTAGGCCCTGTGCCGCACTGAGGTCGGCGCCCGATAGATCGGTCCGGTCCAGCTTTGCGCCGTGCAAATCCGTCTCGCTCAAAAAGGCGCCCCGCAGGCCTGCATCCGTCAGATTTGCCCCATTCAGGGAGGCCCGTATCAGCGTCGCGCGCCCAAGGTTCGCTTTGGCTAGCACGGCACCGTTCAAACGGGTTCCGTCCAGCGTGGCACGGCGCAACACCGCACCAGTTAGATTTGCCGCATCGAGGCGGGCGGACGACAGGTCCGCGTTTGCGAGACTGGTGCTGGTCATATCGGCATCGCGCAAATCGGCGCGCCGCAGATTCGCCCGGTCGAGCACGGCACCGGAAAGGTTGGCGCCACGCAGCATGGCGCGGCTGAACGGTGCTTGGCGCAACAATGCCCCGCGCAAATCGGCGCCACTGAGATCCAGTTGACGCAACTCACTATCGACCAGGTTGCCCCGCTCGAAGGGGATGTCGGCAAGATCGATCCCCCGCAGATCGCAGCCGGGGCAGGCTCCGCTTCGTCGCATCTGCTCGAGATCGCTTGCCTCGAATGCCGACGAGGGAGCTGCCACGGCGAACAGCAGTGGCACCGCGGTGCCGATGAGCTTGATGAGGGGGAGGAGTTTCAGCATGCGCATCACCAGGGATGCGTATGCTAGCGCCTATTGGCGCGCGTGCCTACCGGTGTCGCGGAGAGGTGCACCGGCGTCCCAAAATTATTCAGGACACCGGCACGGGACTGGTATTAGGCGCGCGGGTCGGCGGCGTGTTCGTCGAAACGGATGGCGCGCCAGCCTTCGCCCGCGGCCAACAGGCAAGACACGCCGTTCGGCTTGGAAACAATGATCGTCCAGGTGTTGCCGTCGCCGGTGGAGAGTACCTCCACCAGGCCGCCGGCACTGGTCACGCCGATAGCTACCGGCGCTTCCTGATATTTGTTGGCCAGATGGCCGAGGACTTTGGTGCGCTCGTCGCATTGCTTCTGCGCCTGCGCCGGTCCTTGAGTCTGTGCCATCGTGCCGCTTGGCCCGAGGGCGAAGGCCGCGGCGAATAGCGCTGCCGCTGTCCATGCTAATTTCTTCATCGCACGTGTCTCCTTGGCTCCTCGATGCCCGCGCCAAAATTCCGTGGTGCCCGGCCCACGAAGCGGGACCTGATCCTCCGGGTCTTAACCATGATTAAGGAAAAACCTAAAGTAACGGTTAACCGGTGGCGGGTTTCTGCCACAGGCACCGGTTTTCACGCCGCACAGATAGGCGATTGAATTCGCAGCATTCCTTGCGAGATATTGGCTTTAGCGGGTGGCGAACCCAATGCCAATGGGGTGAGATGTGGGCTAGAGTGCGATCACACTTTGTTTCCGGAACGAAAGGCCAAGCAGGCATGCGTGACTTCGCCCTCGAAACCTATTTCTCGAAATGGGAGTTCTCGGCCCGCTATCACATGACGGCGTCCGACATCGAGAGCATGAGCCTTCGGGACCTGCTCGATATGGCGACCCCCGAAGATCGCGCCCAGTTTGACGGCCTCTGGCTTGGGTACAGCGAGACCTGGGGCCTGCCGGCCCTACGGGCCGAGATCGCCAAGACATACGAAACCGCCACGCCCGAAAACGTCCTGTGTTTTGCCGGTGCGGAGGAGGGCGTCTATATCGCCATGCGCGTGCTTCTCGGGAAGGATGACCACGCGATCGTCGTGGTGCCCAACTACCAGGCCGCGGAGACTGTGCCATTGGACATCTGCGCGGTCTCGGGGGTTGCGCTCAACGCCGACGACAACTGGTCGCTTGATATCGACGAGATCAGGCGTGCCGTCCGGCCCAATACCAAGCTGATATCGATAAACTTCCCGAATAACCCAACCGGCGCGGTTCTCGAAAAAAGTCGCTTCGATGCGCTCGTCGCGCTGTGCCGCGAACATGGCATATGGCTGTTCTCCGACGAGGTCTATCGTGGTGTCGAGCGCGATCCGGCGATCCGGCTGCCGCAGGTAGCGGATGTTTATGAGCGTGGCCTGTCGTTGAATGTCATGTCGAAGGCGTATGGGTTGCCAGGGTTGCGCATCGGCTGGATCGTGGCCAAGGACCAAGCCGTGCTACAGCAAATGGAGCGCTATAAGCATTACCTGTCGATCTGCAATTCCGTGCCCGGTGAGTACCTCGCCCTTATCGCGCTGAAGGCGCGCGACAAAATTCTTGGCCGCAGTCGGGCGTTGGTCAGTAAGAATGCCGCAGCGCTTGGAGATTTCTTCGGCGAATTCGAAAATCTGTTCGAATGGGTCCGGCCGGACGGCGGCTGCGTCGGATTTCCGAAATACACGGGCAGAGGCAGTGCAGATGAATTCTGCGAGGATTTGGTAGAAAAGACCGGCGTTTTTCTATTGCCGCCAAAAATCTACAAATCGGAACTCATGGAGACCCCCACCGACCGCTTTCGCATCGGATTCGGCCGCAAGGATATCGAAGAAGGCCTCGCCGCTCTGCGCGCGTACCTTAGAAACAACGCTTAGGTGCAGTGGCTGGGGGACCTGGATTCGAACCAGGGTCGCTCGGGTCAGAGCCGAGAGTTCTACCGCTAAACTATCCCCCAACGGGATCGGTGCCGGGCGCCTGGGTGCGGCGTCTGCCGCGTTATGTAGTCCCTTGGCGGCGGGTATTTCAACCGCTTTCGGCCTCTTTGCCGAGCATCGCTGCACGTGGGCTGGCGCACCGTGCGGCAAAATGGTTAAGATTGCTACGAAACCGGGCGTGCGGGTGCGCATGCCCGTGCGTGACGAGAGGGGGTGCGTTTGACCTATTCGGCAGCGGCTGGCGAGCCTCGTTCGCGCCGCGGCAGCGGTTGTGGTGCGGTTGGAAACGGGGTGTATGCGGCGCTCGATCTGGGCACCAACAATTGCCGCTTGCTCATCGCGCGCCCGGCCGCCGACGGCTTTCAGGTCATCGACGCCTTTTCCCGCATCGTCCGTTTGGGCGAGGGGGTAAGCCGCAGCGGACGCCTCTCCGAGGCGGCCATGACCCGCACCGTTCAGGCCCTGCGCATCTGCGCCGGCAAGATACGCCATCGCGGCGCGACGCAAACGCGTGCCGTGGCCACCGAGGCCTGCCGGCGGGCAAGCAACTGCACCGCTTTCCTGGACCGGGTCCGGGGTGAAACCGGCCTCGAGCTCGAGATCATTTCCAATGACGAGGAGGCCTCGCTGGCCGTGCGTGGCTGTGCGCCCCTGCTCGATTCCGGCATGTCCCATGCCCTTGTCTTCGACATTGGCGGCGGCAGCACGGAACTGGGGTGGATGAAGGCGCCGCCCAAGTGCAAGGCCGGAAATGGCGCTGGCGTACGGAATGCCGTGCCCGAAGTGGGCGGCTGGCACTCCATTCCCATTGGTGTCGTTACCCTGGCCGAGCGGCACGGTGGCCGCGAGGTAACGGCGCGTATTTACGACACCATGATCGCGGAGGTAAGCGAGGCCCTAGCGCCCTTCGAGGCCGCGCACCGGCTGGGTGAACTGGTCGCCGATGGCCGGTTGCAGATGCTGGGAACCTCCGGGACCGTTACCACGCTGGCTGGTGTGCACCAGGATCTGCCGCGCTATGACCGCGCCCGCGTCGACGGCTGTTACTTGGATTTCGAGACCGTGCGCCGCATCAGCCGGCGTATCGCCGCCATGAGCTACCAGCGCCGCGCCGCGCACCCCTGCATCGGCCACGACCGCGCCGATTTGGTAATTGCCGGCTGTGCCATTCTCGAGGCGGTTTGCGGCACCTGGCCGGTCGGCCGTCTGCGGGTCGCCGACCGCGGCCTGCGCGAGGGCATGCTGCTGACCATGATGCCCCGGCCCGAGTTCGCCGCGCCGCGGCAGGCATGAGCGATACCGGTCGGCGGCGTGGGCCGGGTAAAGGAGGTCCAGCCAAGGGGACCGGCGCTGGCCGCACCCTAAAGGCACGGGTCAAGACAGCCAAAAAACGCACCGATTCTTCGACTCGCTGGCTGCAACGACAACTCAACGATCCCTTCGTGGCCGAGGCGAAGCGCGCCGGCTATCGCTCGCGCGCCGCCTTCAAGCTGGCCCAACTCGACGATAAGGCCCGGTTTCTGAAGCGCGGTGGCCGTATCGTCGATCTGGGTGCGGCGCCGGGCGGGTGGACCCAGGTGGCGGTCGAGCGCGCCGGGAGCAAGGGCTGTGTCGTGGCCATGGATATCAACGAGATGGAGCCGGTGCCGGGGGCCGTAACCCTGCTGGGCGACGCGCGGACGGACGAGGCACGGGCCCGGGTGCGCGAGGCGTTGGACGGGGCGGCGGATGTGGTCCTCTCCGACATGGCGGCGCCGGCCACTGGCCATGCGCAAACCGATCATTTACGGGTCATGGGCCTGGTCGAGGTGGCTCTGGATTTTGCCGAAAGCGTGCTGGCGCCGGGTGGTGCTTTTGTCGCCAAGGTGCTTCAGGGCGGCACCGAGCCCGAGCTGCTGGCGCGCCTGAAAAAGGCTTTCGCCAAAGTCCGTCATGTAAAGCCGCCGGCCAGCCGTGCCGAGTCGGCGGAGCTTTACCTGGTAGCCACCGGCTTCCGCCCCCCGGACAGCGGCGGTTGAGAGCAATCCGCTTGGCAATAGGGGGGCAATGTGTATGATGCGGCGCCAATCATTGACTAGGGGATTGGCATGGATATACGCGAGGCACTGACGTTTGATGACGTTCTCCTGGAGCCCGCTGAATCCGCCGTCCTGCCCAATCAGACCAACACCCGCACCCGCCTGACAGCGTCCATCGAACTGGGCATTCCGTTGCTGTCCTCGGCCATGGATACGGTCACCGAAAGCCGGCTGGCCATTGTCATGGCGCAAGCGGGTGGCATGGGTGTGATCCACAAGAATCTGGATATCGCCGCCCAGGCCACCGAGGTGCGAACGGTCAAGAAGTTCGAAAGCGGCATGGTGGTGAACCCGGTTACCATCCATCCGGAGCAGCCGCTGGCCGATGCGCTTGAGTTGATGACCGGCTATCGCATCTCCGGCATTCCGGTGGTCGAAAAGGCAGGTGGCAAGCTGGTCGGTATCGTGACCAACCGGGATGTGCGCTTTGCCGAGAATATGCGCCAACCGGTCAGCGAACTGATGACCCGGGAAAACCTGGTCACCGTTCGCGAAGGGGTCGATCTGCCGGAGGCGCGTCGCCTCCTGCATCAGTATCGCATCGAAAAGCTGCTGGTGGTGGACGCGCAGTACCGCTGTATCGGTTTGATCACCGTAAAGGACATCGAGAAAGCGCAGGCCTTCCCGGATGCTTGTAAGGACGATAAGGGGCGCCTGCGGGTCGCGGCGGCGACCGGTGTCGGTCCCGATGGTCTGGCACGCGCCGAGGCGCTGCTCGAGGCCCAGGCAGATATCATCGTTGTCGATACCGCGCATGGTCATTCGAAGGGCGTGATTGCCGCCGTGAACGCGGTCAAGCGCCTATCCAATGCCGTCCAACTGATCGCTGGCAACGTGGCCACCGCCGACGGGGCAAAGGCTTTGGTCGATGCCGGCGCGGACGCGGTGAAGGTGGGCATCGGACCCGGCTCGATCTGCACCACGCGCATGGTCGCCGGCGTGGGTGTGCCGCAGCTAACGGCCCTGGCCGATACGGTCGAGGCTTGCAGAAAGAGCGGCATTCCCGTCATCGCCGACGGCGGCATCAAGTTCTCGGGCGATCTGGCCAAGGCGATTGCCGTGGGTGCGGACTGTGCCATGGTCGGCACGCTGATGGCCGGCACCGAGGAGGCACCGGGCGAGGTGTTCCTCTACCAGGGCCGCTCGTACAAGTCCTACCGCGGCATGGGCTCACTGGGCGCCATGGCGCGCGGCTCGGCCGACCGCTATTTCCAACAAGATATCGCCGACCAGCTCAAGCTGGTGCCCGAGGGTGTCGAGGGGCGGGTTCCCTATAAAGGACCGGCCCGCGCTGTGATCCATCAACTCGTCGGCGGCCTGCGCGCCGCCATGGGCTATACCGGCAACGGCACCATCGCCGAGATGCAGCGCAACTGCCGGTTCTTGCGCATTACCGGCGCCGGCCTGCGGGAGAGCCATGTACACGACGTTTCCATTACCCGCGAATCGCCGAATTACCGGCCGGATATGTAGGGTGCCGGCGGGCGCCCCGGCGCCTCTGTCTGTGAATCCGCCGTCATGACCCCTGGAGCCCGCATCGAGGCCGCAATCGATCTGCTCGGTAAGATCGGAGCGGCCGATCAGCCCGCCGATCAAATTGTGGGCGCCTATATGCGGGGCCATCGCTATATCGGCTCGAAGGACCGGCGGGCGATCAGCGACCGCATCTACGGTGTGCTACGCCGGCGTGCGCGCCTCGACTGGTGGCTGACGCGGGCTGGCCTGGAGCCGGCTCCACGCCGCTCGGTGCTCGCGGTCCTGGTCCTGGCTGATGGCTTGGGCGCGGCGGAGGTTGCCGCCCTGTGCGACGGGAGTCGCTATCACCCGGCGCCGCTCGGCGCCGACGAGCACGTCGCGCTAGCGCGACTGGCCGGCGAACGTTTCGATCATCCAGAGCAACCGCCGGCGGTGCGCGCCGAAGTGCCGGCGTGGTTGTATCCGAACTTGGCCGAAGCCTTTGGCGAATCGACGGAGGCGGAGTTAGCGGCGCTGACGGACGAGGCGACGGTCGATTTGCGCGTCAACCGCCTGAAGGGTGACCGTGCCGCGGCGCAAGCGTCCTTGGCGGAAGAGGGTGTCGCGGCCGTGCCGACGCCCATCTCGCCAATCGGCCTACGCTTGGCCGGTCGTCCCAACCTCAGCGCCATGCGGGCCTTTCGCGAGGGGTTGGTGGAGTTGCAAGACGAGGGATCGCAGATCGTTGCCTTGCTCGCCGATGCCCGGCCGGGTCAGGCCGTGGCCGACGTGTGCGCCGGGGCCGGTGGCAAGACCCTGGCACTGGCCGCCGAGATGGGCGGCAGCGGGCGCCTGGTAGCCTTGGACGTGGATGCGGCCCGTTTGCAACGGGCGGTGCCGCGTCTGCGCCGGGCTGGTGCCGATACGTTTGTAGAGCGCCGGCCCCTCGACGACGCAACCTGGTTGACGGCGCACGCGGATAGTTTTGACCGGGTTCTGGTGGATGCCCCCTGTTCGGGCAGTGGCGCCTGGCGCCGGCAGCCGGATGCACGTTGGCATCTGACATCGGGCGACTTCGCGCGTTACCTGGAAATGCAAGCTGAAGCTATTGATACCGGGGCGAAATTAGTTCGGCCACATGGGCGATTGATTTACGCGACGTGCTCATTTTTACCGGCGGAGAACGCACGGCAGATAGAGTCGTTTCTCGCCCGACGGCCGGACTTTGCCGTTGTGCCGGCGTCGGCCATGTGGGCTGAAACTCTGGTGCCACAGGGCGCGCCGCCGACCCCGCCGGTTGACGGCCCGTATCTTTTCCTCACCCCATCGCGGCATGGTTGCGACGGTTTCTTCGCCGCCGTGATGGAGCGCCGTGGGGGCGGGGAATGAGCGATTTGGTAACGGTGCGTGTTGCGGGAATTGCGGATGCCGCTGGAATCGCCCGCGTGCATGTGGAGACCTGGCGCGCGGCATACCCCGGGATCGTGCCCGAGGATTACCTGCTCAACATGACCGAACCGCACCAAGCGTCGTTGTGGGAGGCGAGCATCCGCCGCGCCCGCGGTGCCGATACGGTCTTGGTTGCCGAGGATGCCGGCGGTGCGGGGATCGTCGGCTTTGGCAATTGCGGGCGGGCGCGGCGCGGTGAAGCCATGGGCGAGGTCTTCACCCTGTATGTGGCTAACGACTGGCAGGGGCGGCGCATCGGCCGCTCCCTACTTGGCGGGTTGTTTGGCAGCCTGCATGGGCACGGCCTGAACGAAGCGACGATCTGGGTGCTTAGCGCGAATCCGGCACGCTTTTTCTATGAAACGATGGGCGGCAAGCGCCTGGCCGAGCGGCGCGAGCCGTTCTCAGGCATGATTCTGGATGAGACCGCCTATGGCTGGTCCGATCTGGGCGGTTGGCTGGCCGCGCAGACTGAGGGAGGGCAGCGGCAATGACGACTGGACTTGTTCGGCAACGTCCCTGTAGAAACCGCCGATGACGGATCGCATTTTGATTCTCGATTTCGGCTCCCAAGTCACGCAGCTGATCGCACGCCGTATCCGCGAGGCCGGGGTCTATTGCGAGATTCTGCCGTTCAACAGCGACCCGGCGAAGATCGCCAACTTTGGGGCTCAGGGCATCGTTCTTTCCGGTGGACCGGCCTCGGTGATCGCGGCGGAAACACCGCGCCCACCCGCGGTGGTCTTCGAGTTGGGGGTGCCGGTGCTTGGCATCTGCTATGGCCAACAGGCCATGTGCGCGCATTTGGGCGGTGAAGTTGCCACCTCCGACCATCATGAATTCGGCCGCGCCATGGTTCATGTGACCGACGACTGCGCCCTGACCGAGGGCCTCTGGCATAGCGGCGAACAACATCAGGTGTGGATGAGCCATGGCGACCGGGTGGTGCGCCTGCCGCCCGGGTTCCGTGCTGTCGGCACCTCGGAAGGGGCGCCGTTCGCCATGTTTGCGGACGATGAACGGCGCTTCTACGGCCTGATGTTCCATCCCGAGGTGGTGCACACACCCGACGGCGGCAAGCTGTTGGCGAATTTTGCTCATAAGGTTGCCGGGTGTGGCGGTAACTGGACCATGGCGGCTTTCCGCAAGCAGGCCGTCGACCGCATCCGCGAGCAAGTGGGGCAGGGCCGGGTGGTCTGCGGTCTTTCCGGCGGCGTCGATTCCTCGGTGGCAGCGGTGCTTATCCACGAAGCCATCGGCGAACAGCTCACTTGCATCTTCGTCGATCATGGCCTCCTGCGCGCTGGCGAGGCGGAGCAGGTGGTCACGCTTTTCCGTGATCACTACAACATTCCGCTGATCCACCGGGACGCCGCCGATCTGTTCCTGGGCAAGTTGCGCGGTGTAAGCGACCCGGAGCAAAAGCGGAAGATCATCGGCGCCACCTTTATCGAGGTATTCGAGGCGGATGCGCAAAAGCTCGATGCCACCTTTCTGGCCCAGGGCACGCTGTACCCGGATGTCATCGAATCGGTGTCGGCCACCGGCGGCCCGTCGGTGACCATCAAGTCCCATCACAACGTGGGTGGCCTGCCGGAGCGTATGAATCTGGCCTTGGTCGAACCGTTGCGCGAGCTGTTCAAGGACGAGGTGCGGGATCTTGGCCGCGAATTGGGTATGCCCGACAGCCTGGTCGGCCGCCATCCGTTTCCCGGCCCGGGCCTGGCGATCCGCATTCCCGGGGAGGTAACGCCCGAGAGGTGCGATATCCTGCGCCAGGCCGATGCCGTCTACCTGGACGAGATTCGCAAGGCCGGCCTCTACGACGCCATCTGGCAGGCCTTCGCCGTGCTACTGCCGGTCCGGACCGTGGGGGTCATGGGGGACGCGCGCTCCTACGACTACGTGTGCGCCCTGCGCGCGGTTACCTCCACGGACGGCATGACCGCCGAGAGCTACCCCTTCGACCACGAATTCGTCGCCGGCGTAGCCACCCGCATCATCAACGAGGTGCGCGGCATCAATCGAGTCGTCTACGACGTCACTTCCAAGCCGCCCGGCACCATCGAGTGGGAATAGCCGAATAGGCATTTCCGGTGCGGCGGTCGCTGCTCCGTTAGCAACCTAATATTAACCCTACTTGACATACGGTTGTATGCAGATTGTGTGCGCTCGCCTCTGGCGGGCGGCATCGAGGAAGGGGTCGTACATGACCAAGTATGCGGCAACGCCGACAAATACCGAGCGGACCTTTGGCGAGGATGAGATCATCGTCAGCAAGACCGACCCCAAGGGCCGGATTACCTACGCTAACGAGGTTTTTCAACGGGTTGGGCTTTATACCGAGAGCGAGCTGCTGGGCGAGGCGCATAGCATTCTGCGCCATCCCGATATGCCCCGGTGTGTCTTCAAGCTGCTCTGGGACACGGTGGAAGCCGGCAACGAGATCTTCGCCTACGTCAAGAATATGGCGAAGAACGGCGACTACTATTGGGTGTTCGCGCACGTCACGCCAAGCTTCGATGACAAGCACAATATCATCGGCTACCACTCCAACCGGCGTCTGCCGCGGCCCGAGGCGATTGCCAAGGTCGAGCCGGTTTATCGCCAGCTTCTGGCTGAGGAGGAGCGGCATAACGACCGCAAGGTCGGGATGATGTCGGCTTTCGACATGCTGGTCAGCCTGCTGAAGGAACAGGGCGTGGGCTACGACGAATTCATCTTTTCCCTCTGATCTCTGAACCAAACGAGGACGGTGCAATGGTTTCGGAAACGCATCCGAACGACGAGTCACAAGGGGGCGGGACCCCAGATCTTGCCGCCAAGGTTGCCCTCTATGAGGCGGCCTTTCAAAAGGCGCAGGCCGTCTGCAACGAGGCAGCCAAAGGCAACCTGGAGGCAAGAGCTACCGAGATCGAGGCCTATGGCGAGATTGGTGAGATGCTGTTGGCGATCAATCGGATGCTCGATCTGACCGATGCGTTCGTGCGCGAGGCGGGTACGTCGCTGACCTACGCTAGCGAGGGGAAATTCTTCCGGAGTTTCGTTTTGCGCGGAATGTTGGGGGACTTCCGCCGTGGCGCCATGACCATCAATACGGCGCGGGAAGATATGGAGAAAAAGGCCCATCAGGCTGCCGCGGCGGAGACGGCCACCAAGCAGCGCATTGAGATCGCCGAGGGCTTTGGCTCGAAGGTGGGGGCGGTGGTGCAAGAAGTCTCCGCCGCGGCGTCGCAGATGGAGACGACGGCGAACGAGATGGCGAAGCTCGCCGGGAACGCGCACCAGCAAAGCCTCGCGGTGGCCACGGCGGCGGATGCGGCGACGCAAAACGTGCAGACGGTTGCCGCGGCGACCGAAGAGCTCTCCGCGTCGATTAGCGAGATCGGCAGCCAGGTCAATGAATCGACGAAGGCCACCAGCGGCGCGGTCGACGGCATGGACGGGGTCAATGAAGCAGTCAGGGGATTGGCGGACGCGGCGGAACAGATTGATAAAGTGGTCGAGTTTATTCGCGGTATTGCTGGCCAAACCAACTTGCTGGCCCTGAATGCGACTATCGAAGCGGCGCGCGCCGGCGACGCGGGCAAGGGCTTTGCCGTCGTCGCCGCCGAAGTGAAGAGCCTTGCTGAACAGACAGAGAATGCCACTAAGGACATCGGTGAAAAAATTCGCGGTATTCAGGATGCCAGCAAGCAGACGGCCAATGCAACGGATCGCATAGGTACGAGCATCGATTCGATCAGCGAAATTTCCACCGCCATCGCTTCGGCGATCGAAGAACAGTCGGCGGCGACCGCGGAAATCAGCGGTAACGTGCAGCGCGCCGCCGAAGGGACAAAGGAGGTGTCGGAAAACGTCGCCGAGATTTCCGGTGCCTCGCAGCAAACAGGAATCGCCGCGGAAGATGTCTTGTCCTCCGCCGGCAAACTAACCCAGCAGGCCCAGTCCCTGAGTGAAGAAGTCGATCGGTTTCTAGAAAGATTTCGAGCGGCCTGACGAGCCGGTCGGTTGTTGTTTAGGCTGGCGGGCAAGCTCTGAACTAGATTTGGTAGCGTCATCGCCCGGAAGGTTGTTGCCTAAGGGCAGGGCAATGGCTTGCAGCAGGGCGCGCAGTTCTTGCCGCGCGGCGATGTGGCTCATGGTCAGCGAGATGCCCTCGGCCTTGCCGTCCGGCAGATCGAGAAGGGTGAGGCCCTTGGGGAAGAGCTCGCGGAAGATCACCCGCTCGCCGAAGCCCGGCGCCAGGCGAAAGCCGATGCGCGCCCCGAGCAGCTCCAGCAGGCGGCCGATGTCGCGCTTGTTGCGGGCATCGATATGGCTCAGCCGGTTGCGCATGACGATCCATTCCATCGGCGCCCGGCCCGCCAGGGCCCGCTGCTGACGCTGTTCCCAGACCATCTGGCTATACAGGCTCGGCCCCAGCACCTGGCGCCCCTGCACGTCGAGACGCGCCAATAGATCCAGGTCCAGATAACTGTCGTTCAGGGGTGTGATCAGCACATCGGCGCTGGCATGGCCCAGGCGTGAGAGAAAGCTGTCGCTGCCCGGCGTATCGATGACCACGAAGTCCAAGCCCCGAAGATCGCGCAAGGCCGCATCCAGGGCCACCCGCTCCGCCGCCTCCGCCTCGGCCCGTGTCGCCGCCTCGACCCGGGCCACCCGCCGGTGCTCCGGCAGAGACAAGGCGCGGCCGCTGGCCGTCCCATACGCCGCCCGGTTCTCCAGCATTCGCGATAGGGTTCCTTGCCGCGCATCCAGATCGATGCTGCCCACCCGGAAGCCGCGCGCCAGCAGTGCTACGATCACATGCATCGCCGTCGTCGACTTGCCCGACCCGCCTTTCTCGTTCCCAAGAACGATCACCCGACCCCCGCCGGGGGGGCGTGAGCCACCACCGGCGGTTACGTCCCCGGAAGGGGCGGCTAGGCCGGTCGAACCCATATCGCCGTATCGTGAAAAACGGCACCGCCACGCGGCAAACCGGCATCGGCACTGATCAGGGTATTGATGCCCATTCCCTCCTCGAAGGCGTTGTTGGGCCAAATGCTTTCCACCACAACCACGTCCTGTTGCAAGCCATCGA
>JAJFGP010000040.1 GCA_021776055.1 Kiloniellaceae bacterium | reverse complement strand
GCTGCTCATTGTCCTGGCGGCGGTCGACTTGAGCAAGTTGGGCCTGCCGGACGGTCTGGTGACCTCGGAGAATGCCAGCCTCTACCGAATCGTCGGCCTGATCGCCTTGGTCGGTTGGACGACGGTCGCGCGGCTGGTGCGCGGCGCCACGCTGGCCACCAAGGCGCGCGAGTTTGTCCGCGCCGCCGAAGCGCTGGGCGCCAGCCACGCGCGCATCATGTTGGTGCACATCCTGCCCAATGTGGTTTCACCGGTGATCGTGGCCACCACGCTGTCGATCGGCAACATCATTCTTCTGGAGTCGGTTTTGAGCTTCCTCGGCCTGGGCATCCAACCACCGGTGCCGAGTTGGGGAAATATGCTGACGAATGCCCAGGAACTGATCTGGGATGCGCCGGTGCTGGCGGTCTATCCGGGCCTGCTGATCTTCGTGACCGTGATCGCTTTCAACTTTCTGGGCGATGGCCTGCAGGATGCCCTCGATCCACGAGCGATTAAGGCTTAGCGGGTTGCCGAAAAACTTCCATAAAAGGGTAGCGTCCCCTTTTCTGCTTCTGCTAAAGGGTAGCGTCCCCTTTTCTTTCCTTTTCTGTGAAGGAAAAGGGGATAGGGAAAAGGGGACGCTACCCTTTTTTAGCCTTCTCGATTTCCTTCTTTGGTCGCCCCCGTGGTCGGTACTTTAGCGCGCGCCCCGTCAACTTCTCTAGCTTTTGGACAAATTTCTCCGAACCGCAGGGCAGGCCCTTGTCTGCATTGCGCCGCAGTAGGTCGAGTTCGTCCGAGTCATCGCCCTCGGCAAGCCAAGCGGACCAATCTCCGATACTCTCGAATTGCCGGCGCCAGGCGGGCTTGCCGGTCAGCGTCACGTCGGGCCGCAATCCGCAGTGCGCGCCCGCGCTCGACCAGCGATAGTTCTCTCCCTTTCGCACCATCCTGGCCCGCACCGGATTGCGCTCGACATAGCGAATAGCCGCCCAGAGATAAGACTCATCGAGCGCCGATGAGAAGAACCGGCCTTGCCAAAGGTGTCCTTTCCAGCTTCGGGCGCGGTTGACGCGCTGGGCATACCGCATGTGCAGCGGTTTAAGCGCGCGCCGTAGGCTATCTTCGTTTGCCGGCACCGCGACGAGGTGAACGTGGTTGGTCATCAGGCAGTACGCGAGAATATCCACTTTGTATCTGTCGGCGTAGTCCTTCAGCCACGCCAGATAGGTGTGGCGATCTTCATCGGTAAAGAATACGTCCTCACGACGATTGCCCCGTTGGGTAATGTGATGGGGCAGGCCAGCGCAGACGGTTCGGGCAAGGCGGGGCATGCGGGCAATCTAACATGACAGATACCAGTGAAAAAAGGGTAGCGTCCCCTTTTTTCTTTTTTCCTTTTTTCTTCTCCTTCGACCTCGATGGATTGCCGGGTCAAGCCCGGCAATGACACCAGGGGAGACAGGGGCGCGTCTCGAAGAATGGTCTAGCGCTCCACATGCAAACGCTCAATGCGACATGAGAACCGGTACGGTCATTTGCTTGAAGATTTCGCGCGTTACCCCGCCGAGCACCCATTCGCGCAGCCGTGAGTGACCGTAGGCGCCCATGACCAGAAGATCGATATCCAAATCGACCAAGCGTGAGAGCAGCGCATTGGCAACGCTGAGTTCGCCAGCGGACAAATGCTGTGCCTCGGCCCGGACGCCGTGGCGCGCCAGGTGCAAAGCGATGTCGGCGCCCGGCTCGGGGCCGTGGTCGCCTTTGTGCGGGCTAAGAACCAGAACGGCCACCTTTTCCGCGCGCCTTAGAAACGGCAGGGCGTCGTTGACCGCCCGCGCCGCCTCTCGCCCGGCGTCCCAGGCGACCAGCACCCGCCGTCCCAGGCGCTTGCCGGCACCGATATACGGAACCACCAGCGCCGGCCGTCCCGATGACATAATGACGTTCTCCGCAAGGTGACCATTGGCGTCCCGCGCCAGGTCCGGATCCGGTTGTCCGAGGACAACCAAATCCGTATAGCGCGCATGCAGACTGACGATCTCCGCGACCTGAACCACCGAACCACGTGCGGTGCGACTGTCGGCGGTCAAACCGTTCTTTTCCACGGCCTCGGTAAAGCGCGCCATCACGGCCTGCGCACGCTCCTCCGTCTGTTCTTCGAGAGCTGCCAGGAAGCGCACCGGAATCTCGCCGCGAACGCCACCGGGCAAGACCGGATCGACGGCCACATGGAGCCCAGTCAGGTGCGCCTCATAGGCCTGCGCCAGATCGATCGCCACGGCAAGACGGCCGGCGCATGCCGGGCTGTCATCGAGATGAACGAGAAGGTTCTTGAGGGTCATATGCCAATTCTCCCGCCCTGCGGTCACCGAAGATGGGACTACATGACCGGAATTGGTCCTGGCCGGCATTGACCTGCGTCAAATAGCCGATGGGAAAAAAACTAGCGTAATTTTGGGTTTAAGGCGTCGCGCAGCCAGTCGCCGAGAAGATTGACCGCCAACACCAGCACGGCCAGGCCGATGCCGGGGAAGACCGTAATCCACCACTCGCCGGAAAACAGGAAGTCGTTGCCGACGCGGATCAGCGTCCCGAGGGACGGCGAGGTCGGTGGCACGCCGACGCCCAGGAACGATAACGTTGCCTCGGTAATGATCGCCACCGCCAGATGGATGGTCCCGATCACCAACACCGGGCCCATGGCGTTGGGCAGCACGTGACGCAGCATGATCAGCCAGGGCATCACCCCCATGACCCGCGCCGCCTGAACGTATTCCTTGTTTTTCTCGACCATGGTTGAACCGCGCACCGTCCGAGCGTACTGCACCCAACCTGAGACTCCGATGGCAAAAATCAGGACATAGACGGCCACTTCGTCGTGCATGTCTCGCGGCAGAATCCCCCGAACCACACCGTCGATCAGCAGGGCAATCAGGATCGCCGGAAAAGAAAGTTGGATATCGGCGATGCGCATAATGATCGAATCGGTGGTGCCACCCACGTAACCGCTGAGCAATCCGAGAGAAACACCGATAACCATGGCAAATATGACCGAGGCGAAACCGACGCCCAGCGAGATGCGGGCCCCGAACATGATGGTCGAGAGCATATCGCGGCCCTGATCGTCGGTGCCGAGCAGGAAGCGCGAATCACCGCCCTCGGCCCAGACCGGCGGCGTAAAGGCATCGAGCAAATCGATGGTCGTCAGGTCGAACGGATGGTGTGGCGCCACCCAGGGCGCAAAGACAGCGGCACCAACAAAGACGACGGTGATCACGGCCGCGACAATGGTCAGCGGCGAACGGCGGAAGCTGTAATAAATGTCGCTATCGCGGAACCGGACATAGGTATCGGAGACATTTTCGCGCAGACTCAACGGATCCATCCCCTACCCGAGTCCACCGCGCGACCCGACATCAACGCGCAGACGCGGGTCGACCGCGTAATAGAGCAGATCGACGATCAGGTTAATGACCACGAAGAAAAACGCGATCATGCACAGGTACGCCGCCATGACGGGAATATCGACTTCGCTAATCGCCTGAATGAAAAGCAGGCCCATGCCCGGCCACTGAAAAACGCTCTCGGTGATGATGGCGAAGGCGATGATCGAACCAAGCTGTAGTCCGGTGATGGTAATGACCGGCACCAGGGTGTTCTTCAGGGCATGACCGAAGTTAATCGCCCGATTGGACAGACCGCGGGCGCGGGCGAACTTTATGTAGTCGGTTCGCAGCACCTCGAGCATCTCGGATCGGACCAGGCGCATGATCAAGGTCATCTGAAACAACGCCAGGGTAAAGGCCGGCATGAGCAGGGCCTTGATCCCGGAGGTGGTGAGCAAGCCCGTCGACCACCAGCCGATATCCACGACCTCGCCGCGGCCGAACGTCGGCAACCAACGCAGAACGACACCGAAGAGAAGAATCAGCAGGATGCCGATCAAAAATGTCGGCAGCGACACGCCAATCAGAGAAAGGGCCATGAACACCTTGGAGAGCACACCGTCCCGGCGCAGGCCGGTATAGACGCCCATGGGTATGCCGATCAGCAACGCCATAAGGGCGGCGACGGCGCTAAGCTCCAAGGTCGCCGGCATGCGTTCCGCAATCAGGTACTCGACCGGCCGGCGATGGCGATAGGAAAAACCGAAATCGCCCTGCGTCGCATTGACCACGAATCGACCGAACTGAACGAAGAACGGATCGTTCAAGCCCAATCCCTCTTTCAAGGCAATGCGCTCTTCCAGGGTCGTGTCTTGGCCGACCAGGTTATCGACCGGGTTGCCGACGTAGCGGAACAGCGAGAACGCGATCAACCCGACGACGAGCATCACCGCAACCGATTGGAGCAATCGGCGGATGATGAAAGCAATCATGATACGAAGCTTCCCAAATCAGGCGTGCAGTTCAGGTATACGTGAGGGTCTGTTAAGGAAAATCACGGCCCTCACCCGCTTGTTAGCGAGATGAGGGCCGCAATGACACGTCTTACTTTAGCTTACGGCAATACGACCGAGCGTATATCGAGCACGTTGTCGGCCCGTTGCGCTACCGTGACGCCGTCGCGGACACCCCACGACAACGGCTGCTGGTGCAGCGGCAGATAGCCGACATCGTCTTGCAGTATCTTGAAGGCTGAATCGACCAGGGCCTGACGCTTTGCCGGATCGGTCTCCTCGCGGACTTGGTTCGCAATTGGAGTGATCTTCTCATTGCAATAGCGACCGTAGTTGAACTGACCCTTGTTGGCCTCTTTGTCCATGCAGACGATCAGATTGTCCAGAACATTGGAGACATCCATGCTGCCCGGCGTCCACCCCAGCAAGTACATGCTGGTGTCGTTGTCGTTTTGCGTGGACACCTTGGCAAAGTACTTGGACTTGGGCTGGGCGAAGACATCGACCTTGATGCCGACCTTCGCCAGCATGCCCGCCGCCGCCTGACAGATTTTCTCGTCGTTGACGTAACGGTTGTTCGGGCAATCCAGGGTCAACGAGAAGCCGTCACCATAACCGGCCTCCGCCAACAGCTTCTTGGATTTGTCGGGGTCATAGGCGTACGGGTTGTTCAGGTCTTTGCTGTAGCCAGCAATCTGCGGCGCCAGCATCAAACCCGACGGGGTCGATGCCCCACGCATCACCTTCGCCTTGATCGCATCCAGATCGATGGCATGCGCAAAGGCTGCACGGACGCGCGCGTCCTTGAAGGGATTCTTGCCCTTGACGCTCGAATACAACAATTCGTCGCGCCACTGATCCATGCCGAGGAAAATGGTCCGGGCTTCCGGACCGGCCAGGGCCTTGGCACCGGGCGCACTGTTGATCCGATCCCAATCCTGCACCGGAACCGGATACACCAGGTCCAACTCGCCCGAGATCAGCGCGGCAACACGCGTGGCATCCTGCGAGATCGGGGTGAAGATCACCTCGGTCACGTTGGTCTTCAGGTTACCCCAATGCTTGTCGAAGCGCTTGAAGATGGTCTTTACGTCCGGCTCACGCTCGGCGACCGTGAACGGGCCGGTCCCATTCTCATTCTGCGACGCATAGGCGTTCTCGCGTCCGGCCGTTTTCGGGCTGGCCGCTTCAACGGCATCGTTCTTCTCGGCCCACTCTTTGTCCATGATGTAGATGTTGGTCAGCTCGCGCGCCAACGTCGGGGTTGGCGTGGCCGTCTCGATATCAACGGTATGCTCGTCGACCTTGCGGACGTCACTGATCAACCCGCCGCGCACTTTCTGATCCGATCCCTCGGTCAGGGTACGCTTCCAGGTAAAGATCACGTCGTCGGCCGTTAAATCGCCACCGTCGTGGAATTTTACGCCCTTACGAAGATTGAACCGCCAGACCGTCGGCGACGTCACTTCCCAAGACGTGGCAAGCTGCGGAACCAGGTTCATATCGCCGTCATAGGCGGTAAGGGTCTCGTAGACCGTGCTGAGGAAACCAAGGGTAAAGGTCTCGTTCAGACCATGCGGGTCGAGCGACTGCGCGTCGCCCTGAAAGGCATAGCGGAACGTCTTGGCATCCGCGCCCGGCACAAAGGCCAGGGCGGTCGTAGCCACCGCCGCCAATAAAATCTTCCGGAACTGCATTACAATCTCCCTGTCAGGTTATTGATTCTCTTTAGTTTTTTCAGCACCAAACCGATAGCGCCAACTGCCCGCAAACCAGTCCTGCCAGCCCACGGCGATCGTTCGCGCCCATGCTAATACGCCTAAGCCCGAGCAAACAAGGAACTTACCGGGAGGAGCTCGGTTTGGGGCGATTGCCACTTCTACCTATATGGGTAAATCCCAACTGATTTTACAACTCTCGATTAACTATTAATCAGGACCCCTGCTTCACTCTCCGAGGCGAGAATTGCGCGAAATTCACAAGAAGCTGTGGTCCCGTGAGTGCACCTCCGACACCGAAAAACGAGGCCGCGCGCCTGTCACGCCTGGCGGATTATGGCGTCCTCGACACGGCCGCCGAGGAGTCGTTCGATCGCATCACGCGCCTTGCCGCGCACCTATTGAATATGCCGATTGCACTGGTTTCCTTGGTCGATGCGGACAGGCAGTGGTTTAAGTCTCGCTTTGGCCTGGATGCACCCGAGACCCCGAGAGACGTCGCTTTCTGTGCACACGCCATCTGCGAAAACGATGTCATGGTCGTCGAGGACACGACGACGGATCATCGCTTCGCCGACAACCCGCTGGTCATTGGCGAACCCAGAATTCGCTTCTATGCCGGAGCTCAGCTCCGCACGCCCGACGGATACAGTCTGGGAACCTTATGCACCATTGATCGGAAGCCCAGGCGACTGACCAAAGAGCAAATTGGCCAACTGCGGGATCTAGCCGCCATTGCGCAAAGCGAGTTGGAGCAACGCATCTCGGCAGCCAAGGCAACTCGCGCGGAGCGACGACTGGCCGATGCCGTCGAGGCACAGCCCAACGGATTCGCATTATATGATTCCGACGACCGCCTTGTGATGTGCAATCGCAGGTATTCCGACCTGTATCCGGAGAGCGCCGATCTTTTGGTGCCAGGGGTCACGTTCGAGGAGATAATTCGGCGCGGAGTCGCGCGCGGGCAATACCCGCAGGCAACCGGCAGAGAGGAGGCTTGGATTGCCGAGCGCTTGGAGAAGCACCGCAATCCAGACGAACCAATAGAACAAGAACTGAGCAACGGCCGCTGGCTTCGTATCGAGGAGCGGCGCACCGGCGATGGCGACATCGTTGGCTTTCGCGTCGATATAACTGAATTGAAGCGGCAGCAGCTCGAACTCACCGAGCTGGCGTCGGTTGATAGCTTGACCGGGGCGTTGAACCGGCGAGGATTCATGGAGCTGGCTGGGATCGAGAAGCGCCGGGCGGGGCGCTCCAACACCACGACCGCAATGCTGCTCCTGGACGTCGACCACTTCAAACTGATTAACGACCAACACGGGCATTCGGCCGGCGACACGGTCCTCAAGGACCTGGTGACGAGATGGCACGCCACTATCCGCGGCCATGATTGCCTTGGCCGACTTGGCGGAGAAGAATTCGCGGTGCTCCTCGCCGACGTCGACTGCGCCACGGCGGAGATGGTTGCCGAGCGGCTCAGAGATGCGGCTTGCTCGACTCCTATCGAGTCTGAAGGCCGACGCATTCAGGTGGCGGCCAGCATCGGCGTTGCCGTTTGCCGAACCGACGCCGAGACCCTGGATAACCTGCTCGCGCGAGCCGACAAGGCGCTCTATGCCGCAAAGGAGGCCGGGCGCAACTGCTGCGTCACCGCCGCTGCTTGACCGCCGCCTGACCCTAGAACCGTTTGGCCAGATTCACGCCACCCCATCTTGCCGAGGCAGGGGCGGCGGGAGTAGGCTGGGCGGCACTGCGACATTGCCATCTGATCTTTGTGGAGACCGCCATGAGCGTACGGCCAAACTCGGCTGCTGCCCGCGACATTGCCAGCCACCTGCATCCCTACACCAACGCCCGCAAACACGAGTCGGAGGGGCCGCTGGTGCTTACCGAAGGTAAGGGCATCTACGTCTACGACGACGCCGGTGTTGAATACATCGAAGGGCTGGCCGGTCTGTGGTCGACGTCTCTTGGCTTCGGCGAAGAGCGGTTGGTCGAGGCTGCCGCCGCGCAGATGCGCAAGCTGCCGTACTATCACAGCTTCGCTCACAAGGTGCCGTCGCCAACCATCGATCTGGCCGAAAAGCTGCTGCAGATCGCGCCGGTGAAGATGTCGAAGGTCTTTTTCGCCAACTCCGGCTCCGAGGCAACGGATACCGCAGTCAAGCTGGTCTGGTACTACAACAACGCCATCGGCCGGCCGGACAAGAAGAAGATCATCAGCCGTGTCAAAGCCTACCACGGGGTTACCATCGCCGCCGCCAGCCTGACCGGCCTGCCCGCCAATCACCGGGATTTCGATCTGCCGATCAAGAACATCCTGCATACCTCCTGCCCGCACTATTACCGCTTTGGACAACCGGGCGAGAGCGAGGAGGATTTCGCGACCCGCATGGCGGCGGATTTGGAGCAAATGATCCAGGACGAAGGTCCGGATACGGTGGCGGCCTTCATCGGCGAACCCATCATGGGTGCCGGTGGGGTCATCGTACCGCCGAAGACCTATTGGAAAAAGATCCAGGCCGTTCTGAAGAAGTATGACGTGCTGCTCATCGCCGACGAGGTGATCTGCGGCTTTGCGCGCACCGGCAACATGTTCGGGTGTCAAACTTATGACATAAAGCCGGATATGATTGTGGTCGCCAAGGCACTTAGCTCATCTTATCTGCCCATATCGGCGGTCCTCTTGTCCGACCCGGTCTATCAGGGTATCGCCGACAATAGCGCCAAGATTGGCGCCTTTGGCCACGGTTTTACATACAGCGGCCATCCGGTGCCCGCGGCGGTCGCCCTGGAGACCTTGAAGATTTACGAGGAGAGAAACATCGTTGGCCACGTTCGGACGGTAGCCCCGCGCCTGCAAGACGGCCTGCGCCGCTTTGCCGACCACCCGTTGGTCGGCGAAATCCGGGGTACCGGCCTGATCGCCGCCGTTGAACTGGTCGCCGACCGCAATGCCCGGACCCCCTTCGATCCGCCGGGCCGGGTCGGCGGCTACATAGCCCAGCGAGCGCAGGCCCACGGCTTAATTGTCCGCAATTTGATGGATTCGGTGGCATTTTGTCCGCCCCTGATTATTACCGAAGAGCAGATTGATGCTATGCTGAGCCGCTTTGGTACCGCCCTGGAGGAGACTGCGGCCTGGGTCGGCGAGGAAGGCTTGGCCTCGGTCGCCTGACACCGGCAAAATTGACTTGGATCAGGGTGGTACAACGGCCCGTTAGGCGATAGTTAACCGGAAACTGCATTCTATAGACTTCCGGTTGAAGACCCCAAGACCGAGCCCCACCTTGGAGGGAAGAGCAAACGATGGATTACGAAGGTATTTTCGCCAAGGCGATCGCGGCGTTGCAGGAGGAAGGCCGGTATCGGATCTTCGCCGATTTGGAACGCTGCGCTGGGAGTTTCCCCCGCGCCAAGCGGCACGGGCCGGAGGGTGTGGGCGAGGTCACGGTCTGGTGCTCCAACGACTATCTGGGCATGGGCCAGCACCCGAAGGTGTTGGGCGCCATGCACGAGGCGCTGGACGCCTGCGGCGCCGGTGCCGGAGGCACCCGCAACATCGCCGGGACCAATCACTATCATGTGCTGCTGGAGCGTGAGCTCGCGGCGCTGCACGGTAAGGAAGCAGCCCTTCTCTTTACCTCGGGCTATGTCTCGAACATGGCCACCCTGGCGACCTTGGCCGCCAAGCTGCCCGAGTGCATGGTGTTCTCCGATGCCATGAACCATGCTTCGATGATTGAGGGTATCCGCCATAGCCGGGCGGATAAATGCATCTTCCGCCACAACGACCCGGAGGATCTGGCCCGTCAGTTGGCGAAAATCGATCCGGCGCGGCCAAAGATCGTGGCCTTCGAGTCCGTCTACTCCATGGACGGCGATATCGCCCCGATTGCCGAATTATGCGACGTAGCCGACGAGCACGGCGCCATGACCTATCTGGACGAGGTGCACGCGGTTGGCCTCTATGGCGCGCACGGCGGCGGTATCTCCGAGCGCGACCGGGTGGCCCACCGCCTGACCGTCATCGAGGGCACCTTGGCCAAGGCGTTCGGGGTGATGGGCGGCTATATCGCTGCCTCGGCGGCGCTGGTGGATTTCATCCGCTCCTATGCCTCCAGCTTCATCTTCACCACCGCCCTGGCGCCGTCCCTGGCCGCCGGGGCGCTGACCAGCGTCCGCTATCTGAAGGACAGCACCGCCGAGCGCGAGCGGCATCAGGAGCGCGCCGCCACCACCAAGCGCAAGCTGCTGGCCGCCGGCCTGCCGGTGATGCCCTCGGTCAGCCATATCGTGCCCGTGCTGGTGGGCGATCCGGTGCGCTGCCGCCAGGTGACCGACCGACTCCTGGCTCAACACAACATCTACGTGCAGCCCATCAACTATCCCACGGTTGCCCGGGGCTCCGAGCGCCTGCGCCTCACCCCCTCGCCCGTGCACACGGATGCCGACATCGACCGCCTGGTCGCTGCTCTCTCCCAGGTCTGGAACGAGCTGGATCTCGCCAGGGCGGCCGCCTGAGTCGGCACGAGCCGACCTGGATAGACTTTCGGCTTCGCCATAAGTTAGGGTAGCGCAAGCAACCTAAGGTTTGGCCCATGTATCGCGACAACAGTCTTATTCCGAGCGAGGCGATCCGCCTTTTGGCGCTCGGGATTCTGGCGGATGGCGAGACGATCTACGCCCAGTTGGCGGGTGAGGTACGCCATTTCACCGGCCATGTCGTTGGCCCTTCTCTCGATCTGGTGGGCACGCCCATCGAGGTCCTGAAGGTCGAGGGTTTGGTGGAAACCGCCGATGGTGGCGGCATGGCGGAAGACGCCCGCTTGCGCATCACCCAGGCAGGCCGGGCGGAACTGACCCGGTTGCTCAATTCCAACGTGCGGCAGCCGGTCAGCGACATCAACAAGCTGATCATCACCCTGAAGATGCGCTTCCTGCATCTTCTCGATCCCAAGGATCGCCGCCTGCAGGTTGAGATGCTGGCTGAAATGTGCGAGCGGCAACTGGTGCGCCTAACCGAACTGCACGCCCACCATACAGCCGCGCCCGGGCACCTGAACCAATGGCTGGCACACGAAATCGTCCAAACCCGCGAACGCCTGGACTGGTTCCACGATCTACAAAAGAGCTTGGGCTAATAAAGCGTTTCCTGCGGCCACGGATCAGCGGATGCGTTAGGCGACCCGACGGGCCTTTCCGCGCACAAGCTCCAGAAATCCATCGCTGAGTTGCTTCGCGGCTTCATTGAACTTGGCCAGTTGCGCTGAAACATTTTGCTCAAGCCGCGGGCAGGCGCCCGGACCCATGACCGCTTCCAGTGACGTTTTGTAAGCGGGAACGTCGGCCCAATCGGCCACCGTCGTTTCCGTCAATTCGACATGGTATTGGAAGCCATAGGCGTTCGACCCCCAGCGAAAAGCTTGAACGGGGCTGTACTCATTCGTTGCCAAGATTTCGCTGCCGGGCGGCAGAGTCTGGACCTCGGCGCCGTGCCACTGAAAGCCGTCGAATTCCGCCGGCAAGCGGCTCATGATCGCGTCGTCTTGCGCCGCCGTGGTACGCGACATGCGCATGATACCAACCTCGGGGGTTGTCATGCGCCCAACGGTGCCGCCGATGGCCTCTGCCAGAAGCTGATGGCCGAGGCAAATGCCCAGGAACGGTTTTTCCTGCGTGACGACCCAGTCACGGATCACCGCTTTTTCGGCTTTCAGCCACGGGTGTTCGTCTTCTTCCCACACATCCATCGGGCCGCCCATGGCAACCAGGGCGTCATAGTCGTCAAGGTTCGACGGTATCGCCTCGCCCTCGTCAAGCTCGACAGCGTCCCAGGTAATTCCGGCGGCGGTCCAGAAATCACGCAGGATGCCAGGATGCTCGACGGCTAGATGCTGAAAGATCAGAAATTTCATTGTTACCCCGCCGTCAATACAGGTGCTGGCCGCCGGTGACGAAGATCTCGGTGCCGGTGACATAGCCGAAATCGGGAGCGCAAAGCTGGTAGACGGCCGAGGCAACCTCCTCCGGGCGGCCCATGCGGTGCATGGGGATGCGCGGGATCAGGGCCTCGTACTCCTCGCCGACCATCTCCGTCTCGATCTCGCCGGGCGCGACCGCATTGACACGCACACCCAGCCCGGCGAACTCCACCGCCATCTCACGAGTCAGCGCCGACAGCGCCGCCTTGGAGGTCGAATAGGCCGAGCCGGCGAAGGGGTGAATCGCGTGTCCGGCGATCGAGGTTATGTTGACGATGCACCCCTGCCCGCGACGCAAGGCCGTGGCAAAGCCGCGCGCCAGGATCAGCGGCGTGAAGAAATTAAGCTCGAAGACTTCGCGCCACGTGGCGACATCCCCGTTCAAGCAACCCAGACGCTCCTTGAACGCCGTCTTCGGCGATACGGCGGCATTGTTGACCAGGGCGCCGAGAGGTAGTTCGCCGAGAATTTCGTTGGTCTGGGCGACGAACGCCTCGACGCTGTCCTGGCGCGTTAGATCGGCGGTGATATGGTGCGTCCAGTTCGGGTCGCGTTTGCATTCCTGCGGTACGTCGTCGCGCGAGCAGGTGATGATCCGCCAGCCCTCCTCGCTGAACCGTCTGACCGTGGCATGGCCGATGCCCCGGCTTGCCCCAGTTAAGATGACTGTCGACGGATTTTTACTCTTTCCCGACATGCCGGTCTATGGGGCCGGCGCCGGCTTGACGGTCACGACGCGGAAAGTGCGCATCTCGCCATCCTGCTCGCGCAGCGAGACATATTCGCCAGGATGGAAAGCATGGCTGTCGAACTTGAAGCCCGGTTCATCCTCGTCCGGGTCGCCCTGCAAGTCGTAGTGAAAGGCCCAGGTGCCGCCGGGGCGATGGATGACGTGCCCTTGCTCGTCCGGCTCGTCTTCCCAGAAACGGCGAACCCGGCAGCGTTTCTTGTTTTGGCGCCAGGCCTCCGCGTCGATATGGCCTTCGACCGTGAGGGGCAAAACGAACTCGTAACCTTTGGTGCTGCTCCCGTCCGGGTACTCCTGATCACGGGCGAGCTCCAATCGTATGATGCTCAACGTCATGGGTATTTCCTCAATCCTTCCCGGCTCCGGGGAGACACATCCCCGAAAGTGTATCTCTTTAGGACATGGCTTGGAATGGGCCACAGTGCAAGCGGGTACCCCCCGCCGCGCCGTTCAATGCATCATGAACACGGGGATCGTGGCCTTGGATAGGACGCTGCGGGTCACACCGCCGAGGACCAGCTCGCGCAGGCGGCTGTGGCCATAGCCGCCCATGACCAGCAAGTTGGCCTCCGCCTTTGCCGCTTCCGCCAAGATCTCCTCTCCCAGTGCGCCGGATCCGGGGGTAAAGGCCCACGTACGAGCCTTAATGCCGTGCCCGGCCAGATAACGGACGAGTTCGCTCGGCTCTATATCGTCCTCTGATTGTCGTGCTGTGACAACGACGACGCGCTTGGCCTGGCGCAGAAGCGGTAAAGCCGCGTGAACCGCGCGGGCCGCTTCGCGCGAGCCGTCCCACGCCACGGCCGCTGTCGATCCGAGGTCTTTGACGGGCGCTGGCGGCATCAGCAAGACCGGCCGACCGCTATCGAAGAGAGTGCCTTCGAAGGTCACCGAGGTCCCGCCGTCGCCTTCCGGCCCGGCCCCCCTCTGTCCCGATTGCCCAAAAACCGTCAGATCCGACAGCCTGGCGCGGCGCAGCACCTCGTCCGGTTCGCGGCCGGTGACATGACGAAAGCAGACCGCGAATTGACCCGCCACCGGGGCGGAATCCGGCTCGACCACGGGCAGCTTGCCGGCGGTGCGGTGTTGCTCGAATAAGCGCCGAGCCTCGGCCAAGCGAGCCTCCGCCTCCGCGCGCAGGCTTTGCAAAATCTGTTCGACGGCCGCCCCGGACATCCCCTCGCCCATCACCGGCAGCGAGCTTTCCGCATCCGTCTCAACGTGCAGCAAGTCGACCTGCGATTGGAGCGCGCGACCGAGTTGCACGGCGGACTCCAGTGCTGACTCGCTTCCCGGTCCACCGTCGATTACCGCCAGAATTGCCGCCATAGACATGATTCCCTCCATTCGCTGCACACCAGCTATCTGGATGCAGGTTGGCAGGCGTTCGCGCGCCGGACATTGACATGAGTCAACAAGGGAAGATAGGCCCAACGTCAGGCGAAGCTGGCGCGGTTTTCCTCGATGCCGTGCGGGTCCTGGTGAATGATGACCTCGGCGCCGGGAAACGCCTCGCGCAGTTGGGCTTCAACACTGTCGGATATCACGTGAGCCCTATAAAGACTCATGTCCCCGTCCATCTCGAGGTGCACCTGGATGAAGGTCAGCGGACCGGATGCGCGGGTCCGAAGGTCGTGCAGCGCGACCACATCGGGGTGTCCGAGAACAATCTCCTCGATGCGCGCCCGCTCGGCATCCGGCAACTCCCGATCCATCAGCATATCGTAGGCACCCTTGGCGATCGTCCAGGCGCACCTCAGGATGTAAGCGGCAATCGCCAAACCGATGAGCGGATCGGCATGCAACCAGCCGAACTCGGTCACCAGAATGAAGGCAATAATCACGGCGGCATTGACCAGGAGGTCGCTGAAGTAGTGCATCGAGTCCGCCTTGATCGCCAGCGAGCCGGTCTTGCGCACCACGTGCGCCTGGAAACGGGTCAGGGCAAAGGTGATCACGATGGCAAAAATCATGACGCCGATACCCACGTTGCCGTGCTCCAGAAGCCGCGGGTTGTAGAGCCGGTGAATCGCCTCGATCACCAGAAAAATCGCCGACCCGGCAATGAACGTCGATTGGCCCAGAGCGGCCAGCGGCTCGGCCTTGCCGTGACCGAAACGGTGCTCCCGGTCAGGCGGCGTCAAGGCGTGTCGCACGGCCAGCAAATTGACCAAAGAGGCCGCCAGATCGAGCAACGAGTCGATCAACGTCGAAAGCAAGCTGACCGAGTCGGTGACGACCCAGGCTACGATCTTGACGGCAATCAAGGTCGCCGCCACCGCCACCGAGGCATACGTCGCGGCACGCATAAGCCGTGCCGCCTCCACCGACGGCATGCTTGAATTCGCGTCCGGATATTCGCTGCCGTGTTCGCTCAGGATCGCCTCCGATACAACGCCTGAAGGCAAAGAGTCAGGGGTAGAGCCGTTCCGTCCGCCAGGAGTCGCCATCGCGATAATAAACGAGACGGTCGTGCAGGCGGAAGGCTCCGTCCTGCCAAAATTCGATTTGCCGCGGCTTTAGCCGAAACCCCGACCAGTAGGGCGGACGCGGCACCTCACCAACGGCGTATTTCAGCGCGTATTCCGCGACCTTTTTCTCCAACTCGAAGCGGCCGGCCAAGGGGCGCGACTGAGCGCTGGCCCAGGCACCGATGCGGCTGTCGCGCGGGCGCGAGGCGAAATAGGCATCCGCCTCGGCCTCTGTAACCGGCTCGACCTCGCCTTCGAGGCGAATCTGGCGGTTCATCGATTTCCAGTGAAAGAGCAGCGCCGCCTTGGGGTGCGCCAAAAGCTGGCAACCCTTGCGGCTTTCCAGATTGGTGTAAAAGACGAAACCGCGCGCATCGACACCCTTGAGCAGGACCATGCGGGCCGAGGGCATGCCATCCTCGGCCACCGTCGCCAAGGTCATGGCGGTGGCATCCCGGGGCTCGCCGGCCTCGGCCTCGGCCAGCCACGAAGTGAAGACCTCAAGGGGGTCATCCGGAGGGAGTTTGCGGAACATCGCCTTAATATTGCCGATTTTCTGATGCTTCATGGGTCACGTGACCGCACGATATCGCGACGGCGGCCAAGGGGAAAGACTGGGATCGGCCAACCCGTGGAGCTGGAATCCCGGAAATCGGGGCTTTTTCGCGATTCAAGCCGGCCCTTGCTAAAAAATCCCGGTGTCGCTAGGTAATCACGGCTACGGGGATGAATTTCTTAATCTCCTCGTACAAAACTGCGAACGCCAATTTTCGATTGTGCGCGTCTGACCACTTCATAATGAGGCATATGACCATGAGAGTTAAGATCGTGCTCGCCGCCCTCGCCCTTGCTGTTGGCCTCTCGGCCTGCGCTCAGAATGGCCAGTATGGCAACAAACAGATTTTTGGCGGTCTCGGCGGCGCTGCCCTTGGCGGCTGGGCCGGCTCAAGCGTCGGCAAGGGCTCGGGTAAGCTTGCGGCCACCGCCGCCGGCGTTCTGATCGGCGCCCTGGTCGGCAGCGAGATTGGCCGATCCATGGACGAAGTTGATAAGCAGAAAGCCCATCAGGCATATACTCAGGCGACCTCCGCCCCGGTTGGCCAGACGATCGCTTGGAATAACCCGAATACGGGCAACAGCGGCACCGTCACGCCGACCCGCGACGGTACGTCGAACGCCGGCGAATACTGCCGCGAGTTTCAGCAGGACGTTGTCATCGGTGGCCAGACGGAGCAAGCCTATGGCGTGGCCTGCCGCCAGCCGGACGGGTCCTGGGAAATTCAATAACCAAGGGACCTGCGACCGCAGACCAGGCAGCGAGACGTGTTGCGCGGGGGATAGACCTATCCTCCGCGCGCTCTTGTTTTTGCCCGCGATTGCGCCAAACTAGTCGGTCATGAAGGATCCGTATAAGACTCTCGGAGTTGCCCGCGACGCCAGCGCCGCGGACATCAAGCGTGCCTACCGGCAGCTTGCCAAAAAACTGCATCCCGACCTCAATCCGGGCAACGCGAAGATCGAAACGCAGTTCAAGGATGTCTCCCACGCCTACTCCATCCTGGGCGACACCAAGAAGCGCAAGCAGTTCGACCAGGGTGAGATCGATGCCAGCGGTCAGCAAAAAGGATGGCAGGGCGGCTTCTACCAGGAGCAGGCGGGACAGGCGCACGGCAGCAAATATCGCCCCTTCGACTTCGGTCAGGACGTCAACGTGGAGGACATCCTCTCCGACCTGTTCGGGGGTCGGGGCGGCCGGGGAGCCCGCGGCGGCCCCGGGGGAGGTCGCGGCGGCCGCACTGTCAAGCAGCGCGGCGCCGATGTCTCGTATACGGCGCCCATCGATTTCCTTGATGCCGCGGCCGGTGCGAAAAAGCGCATTCGCCTGTCCGACGGCAAGGCGCTGAACATGTCGATTCCGGCCGGGACTCAGGACCGGCAAACCCTGCGCCTGAAGGGCCAGGGTATGCCTGGAGCGAACGGCGGGGCGCCGGGCGATGCCTACGTGGAAGTGCACATCGCGCCACACGCCTATCTCACGCGCAAGGACGACGACGTGCACCTGGAGTTGCCCGTCAGCCTGCAAGAGGCAGTGCTTGGCGCCACGGTCGACGTGCCTACCGTGCACGGCAAGGTGGCGATGAAAATCCCGCCAGGGTCGAATACCGGCACCACGTTGCGCCTTAAGGGTAAGGGCATCGCCAATCGCAAGTCCGGCGGCAAGGGCGATCAATACGTGCGCCTGAAGGTTACCCTGCCGGAAAAGCCGGATACGGAACTAAAAGATTTTGTCGAACGCTGGTCCGCCAGCCACGACTACGATCCCCGGCGCAAGGCGGGCATGAAATGAACGCGCATCCACGCGGGAGATGGGAGATAGCCCGATGCTGGTAACCTTCGAGGACGTTGTCAGCGAAATCGAGATCGGTGGCTCTGAGCTGACCATCTGGATTGAGCAAAACTGGGTTCTGCCCGTCGAGAAGGAAGGAACCTATTTCTTCGATACCACCGACGTCGCCCGGGTCCGCCTGATCGCGGAGCTGCGCCGCGACATGGGTGTCAACGAGGAAGCCATGCCCGTGGTCCTGCGCTTGCTCGATCAAGTCTACAGCCTACGCCACGCCCTTGCCGGCCTAACCGCGGCCATCAAGAACCTGCCGGAAGACGCCCGCGGCCAACTGGAAACGGAACTGCGCAAGGCCGGTGAAGCGGCGGGGGCCGGAGACGAAGGCCAGGTCATGGACTAGTTCACTGGAGCTGCGCGTGACGATGTCGGCTCACAGGTCCACGTTGGTCGATTGCAACGGCTCCGGCGAACGACCGGCTATGACCCGTTGCAGATATTCAATCTTCGACAGTGATTTCGAGCATCGCTTTCATACCGACATGGAAACGGCAAAAATACGCTATCGTCGTTTCAGGAGTAACGACGACGCTCATAGATTTATCCCGTTTGATCCCACCGGTATCCCAGCTTTCGTCTTTGGCCGTCGCAGTATGGGGTACGACGTCACGATTGACCCAGGTAATCGTGTCGTTGGCGCGAACTCGTAATATGTCGGGAACAAAGCGAAATTTTTGGATCTCGATGACGTGTTCCTTCCGCCCTAAATCCACTTCGGCTGCAGATTGAGCGGTTGCGGATTGAAAAGAAATAAGAGCGACGGCCGCAGCAGACAATGCTGCCGCGGCGCTCGCCAAAATGGGTAGTCTGTAAAACGGCGGTATCAATGAATGGCCTTTACCATCTTTCGCGCATGGTCTTCATGAGCCTTGAATATCACCAACCCACCTTCGAACAGCGCCTTAACCTCAGCGTTTTCGATGTTTGGAATGAATGATAGTTCGACCAGTTCGACGACCGCCGTGTGGTAGGCTAAATCGTTCTCCGCATAGCGTTTGTCAAAGGCGGCGCCTTTGAGTCTGCTCATCTCGTCAACGAGTTTCTCTGCATCTTTTTGCAGAGATTGACTGAGAAAATTGTCTTGCGGTTGCACCCCCAGTTTTTTGAGCAACGCCAGGGCCTGCTCGTTCACGGCGGTATGGTCGCGGATCATAGTGCTTGCGAACTCTTGAACCGCCTTATTTTGTGAGATAGCCAACGCCAGATGGGCGTAGCGAATATCAATGCTGTCCGCCGTATAGGCAACATGAGCGATTTCAAGGTCATTTAGTTCGGCCGGTGTTTTTGCAATAGCGGCTCCTTGCCCCCAAATCACGGCGAACCCGAGCGCCAGTAGCGTCGTTCTCCTCAACATTTGATGTCTCCTTTCTGCGTAAACCTAATTTGACGTGTCCGGATTATCTCGTTCGCAGAAATCATTGAAGAATAAGTTTGTTGATTTTTGAATGATCAAAAATACGAAAAACTTGATCAATCGTTCCATTAGGGCCATAGTTGTCGAAATATCGGATATATCTAAGATCAGCGGGGCGGCCATGGATTTGATAAGCGATATTCTCTCCCGCATGCGGCTTGCAGGGACTTTGTATTTCCGCACCTCATTCACATCTCCGTGGAGCATCAAGGTTCCGCAATTTGAAAACGTCGCCCGGTTTCACTTTGCCCATAAGGGAGGGTGCTTTATTCGCGTCAATGATGACGCCGTACCCGTGATGCTGGAGCAGGGCGATTTGATCATCATCACGCGAGGCGCAAGCCATACGCTTTACTGCGATCCAAAGACCGAGAGCCCAGCGAGCCTGCTTGACACGGTAGTCGAGGATTCTGGTTTCCTGGGAAGTGGAACATTGATTTATGGCGAACCCGGCACCAATCAAGAAACTCAGCTGGTCTGTGGTCATTTTGCGTTCGACAAAAACACCAAGCATCCCCTGATTGATGCATTGCCGCCTTATATCCATATCAAAAATTATGGTGAACCGGCTGGCCGCTGGATGGAGAGTACGCTCAAGGTCATAGGTGCAGAGGCTGGACGCGAGCAGTTGGGCGGCGATTTGATAGCATTGAAGTTGTCGGAGATAATATTTGCGCAGGCACTTCGAACTTATCTTTGTTCTGACGGCATGGATAAACCCGTACTAGCGGGGTTCTCCGACCGAAATATTTCTCTGGCCTTGAGTGCGTTTCACGAAAATCCGATATTCCGCTGGACACTAAATGATCTCGCGAAGATTGCCGGCATGTCACGGACGGCCTTTGCCACAAAATTCACACGCCTTGTCTCCATGACGCCTGGGGGATACATAACCCATTGGCGCATGCAGATTGCCAGACAGGTGTTGGCTGAATCGGATGTCCCAATCATTGAGATCGCCGAAGAAGCCGGCTACCAGTCCGAGGCAGCGTTCAGCCGCGTTTTCAAGAAACACTTCAAATCTCCGCCCGCGACCTATCGGCGAGAACTTCAAAGGCCCTCATAAGCTCTCTTCTCGGCTACAGACGGACGTGCCCAAATGCGCAGATTTGCGACCGGTGTTGGCTCTAAAGCCGACATCGGTGCCGCGTCGGCTGGCGCATGCCAGCATCGATTTGGGTGTAATCACTCTTCCGGCAGGCCCGCTTCAAGCAGAGCGTCGATGTCGCGCTCGAACGGTTTTGCTGCCGGTCCTGGGAACCCATTTACCTACGCAATCGACAGGCCCAGCTCTCCGGCGCGTAGACGATTCACCCCGATACCGCGGTCCCTAGTCCTCCCCCTCCGCGAACACCTCCGCCAAGGTGCGCACCATCTGTGCCTGCCCCGCTGTCGCAACCGCATCAGCCGCAACTTGCGCGGCCGGGGGCCAGCCGTCGCCGGGGGTTGGGTCCAGGTTCAGGTGCTCGGCGAGGTCGCCGAGGGTGACGGTTGTCACGTCGCGGGCCAGGACCCAGCGGCCACCTAATGTGCGCTCGATGTAGCCGGCGCGGCGCAAGGCGCGCAGGGCGGCATCGACTTCCGCCGGGGTAGCGGGCAGGCCGCGGCCGAGTTGCCGTTCGCGCTGACGAGTGTCGGTGCGGCTTGCCTGCCAGAGTCGAGCCATGAGACTGAGGCCAAGCGCGAGGCTGGCGCCGGGGCCGGCCTTGCTGGTGCCGCGCGCCCGCGCCGTCCGCCATTCCGGCAAGGCCGCCGCCGCCTCGGCGCCGAACAGGATCACCACCCACGACAGATACATCCAGACCAGAAAGATGGGCAGCGCCGCGACGGCGCCGTAGACCAATTGGTAGGACGGGAAATGACTTAGGTAGAGGCCGAACGAGGCCTTCAAGGTCTCCAACAGGATCGCCGCGACTAAGCCGCCGGCCAGGGCATGGCCGGGATGGATCGATCGATTCGGCACGACAAAATAGATCAACCCGAAACCGAGCATGGCCAAGGTCATGGACACCAGACGAGAGAAGATGCGCAGCTCGGTCACGTGCCCCACGTCCAGCCACTGCACGGCGGCAAAGGCGTACGAGGAGACTGTGAGCGAAGCGCCGATCAACAACGGCCCCAACGTCAACAGCATCCAATAGACCATCATGCGCATGACGAAGGGCCGCGGTTCGGCCACGCGCCAGATGGCGTTCAACGCGCCGTTGATGTTGGACATGAGCAGAATGGCGGTGACGGCCAGACCGATCAGGCCGGGGCCGGTCATGTTGCTGGCATTGCTGACGAAGGCGGTGAGCTGGTCGGCGACCTGCAACTCCACGTCCGGCAGCATGTTGCGCAGGATCAGCCCCTGCACATCGGCACGCAACGAGGCGAAGGCGGGAAAGCCGGCGAATATCGCCAGCACAATCGCCAGCAGCGGCACGATGGCCAGCAACGACACATAGCTCAAGCCCGCCGCCTGACGCGGGCAGCCGTCGGCCAAAAAACGCGCGCCCGTATATCCTAAGTACCGGCCCACCTGTCCTGCCCGGAATAGAAGGCGCACCCAGGTCTCGGCGCGGCGCAGAATGCGGTGAAGGGTCGGTTCGGTCATGGCCCCTCCCTTATGCCAGATTGGCGGCGGAGTCTGGACAAGAATTGTCAGGACCTGATTCGGGTCCTGGTGGCCGTTTTTGGCAAGTAAACCAGCCTTTCCGCCCCTTATTTGACCGTTCCCGGCTTTGGTGTAGGATGCCGCAGACCCATTTCAGGGCGATCACACGGCGAGGAATTGGATGACCGAGACCCGACCGCTCATGGCCGGCAAGCGAGGCCTGATCATGGGCGTCGCCAACGAGCGCTCGATCGCTTGGGGCATTGCCGCGGCCGCCCATAAGCACGGCGCGGAGCTTGCTTTTACCTATCAGGGCGACGCGCTGGAAAAGCGCGTGCGGCCGTTGGCCGAATCGGTCGGCTCGGAGGTCGTGCTGCCGTGCGACGTCACCGACGATGCCAGCGTCGATGCGGTTTTCGCGGCCTTGGAGAAAAAGTGGGGCAGCCTGGATTTTCTGGTGCATGCCATCGCTTACTCCGACAAGGAGGAGTTGAAGGGCAAGTACCTGAACACCTCGCGCGATAATTTCGTGCGCAGCCTGGATATCTCCTGCTACTCGTTCACCGCCATCTCGCAACGCGCCGTGCCGTTGATGAAGAACGGCGGCAGCCTGCTCACCCTCACCTATTACGGGGCCGAGCGGGTTATGCCCCACTACAACGTGATGGGCGTCGCCAAGGCGGCGCTGGAAGCGAGCGTGCGTTACCTGGCCGCCGACCTGGGCGAACAGAACATTCGCGTGAACGCCATCTCGGCCGGCCCGATCAAGACCTTGGCGGCGTCGGGCATCGGCGACTTCCGCTATATCCTGAAATGGAACGAGTTCAACTCGCCCTTGCGCCGCAACGTCAGCATCGATCAGGTGGGCGGTGCCGCCCTCTACCTGCTCTCCGATCTGTCCAGCGGAGTGACCGGTGAGGTCCATCACGTCGATTCGGGCTATCACGTGGTCGGTATGATGTCGACCGAAGCGGCCCCGCAAATTGCCGAGTTGCTGCGCGGCTTCACACCGCAGTCATGAGCCTCGGCGAGACGGCTTCCCATGCCCGGTAACAGCTTCGGCAGCGCCTTTCGTTACACCACCTGGGGTGAAAGCCACGGGCCCGCCATCGGTTGCGTCATCGACGGCGTGCCGCCGCGCATTCCCTTGGCCGAAACGGACATTCAAGTTTATCTCGACCAACGGCGGCCCGGCGGTTCGCGTTTTACCAGTCAACGGCGCGAGACCGATCAGGTGCGCATCCTCTCCGGCGTGTTCGAGGGGCAGACCACCGGCACGCCGCTGGCCCTGGCGATCGAGAACACCGATCAACGCTCCAAGGATTACGAAGAAAACCTGGAGAAATTCCGCCCCGGCCACGCCGACTACACCTATTGGCAAAAATACGGCATCCGCGACCACCACGGCGGCGGCCGGTCCAGCGCCCGCGAGACGGCCATGCGCGTTGCCGCCGGCGCCGTGGCGCGCAAGGTTTTGGATCATGTTCTGGGCGACGCCGTGGTCATTCGCGGCGCC
>JAJFGP010000039.1 GCA_021776055.1 Kiloniellaceae bacterium | reverse complement strand
GTGAAGGATATTCGCAAGGAGATCGGCGACATCTCGGCCGAGACCGGCCTGCCGATCAGCGAATTCCGCCGCATCGTCAAAACCGTGCAGACCGGCGAGCGGGAGGCCAGCAAGGCCAAGACCGAAATGGTCGAGGCCAACCTGCGCCTGGTCATCTCGATCGCCAAGAAATACACCAACCGCGGCCTGCAGTTCCTCGATCTCATTCAGGAAGGCAACATCGGCCTGATGAAGGCGGTCGATAAGTTCGAATACCGCCGCGGCTACAAGTTCTCCACCTATGCCACCTGGTGGATCCGCCAGGCGATCACCCGCTCGATCGCCGATCAGGCGCGCACCATCCGCATTCCGGTGCACATGATCGAGACCATCAACAAGCTGGTGCGCACCAGCCGCCAGATGCTGCACGAAATCGGCCGCGAGCCGGCGCCGGAAGAGCTGGCCGAACGCTTGGTCATGCCGCTAGAGAAGGTGCGCAAGGTTCTCAAGATTGCCAAAGAGCCGATCTCCCTGGAAACTCCCATCGGTGACGAGGAAGACAGCCACCTGGGCGATTTCATCGAGGACAAGAACGCGGTCATCCCGCTGGATGCCGCGATTCAGGCGAACCTGCGTGAGACCACGACCAGAGTGCTCGCCAGCCTGACCCCGCGCGAGGAGCGCGTGTTGCGCATGCGTTTCGGCATCGGCATGAACACCGACCACACCCTGGAAGAGGTAGGCCAGCAGTTCTCGGTTACGCGCGAGCGTATCCGCCAGATCGAAGCCAAAGCCCTACGCAAACTCAAACACCCCAGCCGCAGCCGCAAGCTGCGTAGCTTCCTGGATACGTAAGGGGCGATGACGGGCAACGGGGCGGCGCCCCGACTCCTGTGAATCTCACCTTGCTCGGCACCGGTTGCCCGGCTGTCGATATTCACCGCTACGGGCCTGCTCAAATCATTCGCCATGACGGCCAGGCGGTGCTGGTGGACTGCGGCTCGGGGGTCAGCCAGCGGCTGCTGGCCGCGGGGACGCCGGGGCGCGACTTGGATGGGGTGTTGTTGACCCATCTGCATTCCGACCACATCGTCGATCTGTTCCAACTTGTGATCTCAAGCTGGCATCAAGGCCGCGACCGGCCGCAGCGGGTCTTCGGCCCACCGGGGACCCGGCGCTATGTGGATGGCTTGATGGAGCTATGGCGCCCGGAGCTGGAGCAGCGTGTGGCGCACGAACAGCGACCCTCCACGGCGGCTTTGACGGTCGAGGTGAGCGAGTTTGGCCCCGGCGAGCGGATAGGCTTTGGTGCCTTGCAGGTCACGACGATCGAGGTCGATCATCGCCCTGTCCGGCATGCCTATGGATTTGTGTTCGAGGGGGATGGCACGCGGCTGGCCCTATCCGGCGACACGCGCGCCTGTCCGGCGTTGATCGAGGCGGCGCGCGGTGTGGATGTGTTGGTGCACGAGGTTTTCGTGCACCGGGAAATGCCGGTTATCCGCGGCCGGCGCAGCGCCGAGACGGTAGACAACGTGGCCGCTTATCACACGCTTTCCAGCGAGGTCGGCAAGATCGCCAGCGAGGCGAGGGCGGGCTGCCTGGTCCTGACCCATTTCGTCCCGCCCGATTGCGACCGCGAGGCGCTTCTGGCCGAGGTGGCCGCCGATTTCGCCGGGCCGGTGATCGTTGGCGAAGATCTGATGACCATCGATCCGCTGACCCGCACGGTTGCGTACAATGGGGCCGTAATGGCCCTCGGCCGCAAAGCGCCGTAAGCGGCTCTCGACCCGGCTTTGATCCCGGGCCTTGATCCTGGGGCCGCAAACAGCAAAACTCCGCCCGGGCCCGTAGTTCAGCGGTCAGAACCCGCCGCTCATAACGGCGTTGTCGCAGGTTCGAATCCTGCCGGGCCCACCACCCACCCCGGACACTTCAGGTGCCCAATTCATGTTACGTGAGAACCGCCGGGTTTCAGCGGCGTTCGCGCGGTTTGCGGCGAATATCAACGGTGCAGAGACGGACTTGGCGGCGTTCACCCGGCCACTTCGCGCGAACGTCTCCGTCGGCGGAATTCGCGGTCAATTCTTTGAACCGATGATGGTGTTTTCAGAGACGTTTGGTCAGGCGGGGAAGCCAAGGAGGCGGCGCTGGCGGTGCCACTCAAGGGGTAGTTCACCGCGCATGAGATGCCTGGGTGTGAGCTCGACCGGTTGACGCCCGGCGAGGACTGCCTCGACAATATCGGGCGCCAGGAACGCCAGACGGATGATGCGACTGATCTCGCTGGCGTCAATTTTTTCACGGCGAGAGATCTCCCGGGCGGAACCGATTTCCCCTTTTGCCAGCTGGCCAAGCCAGCGATGGGCCCGGACAAGCAAGGCGATCGAGCTTTCATCGGGTGCCGCGATTTCGCCTTGCACCGTAGATAAGACGAGCTTCGCCTCGACACCTCGACGCTTGAGTGTTGCGGGGACGGTGAAGTCGACTAGATCTTCCGAATATGCTGCGCTGTCAGGGACCTTCCCGAAAACCAAGCTGCCGAGCCCGGAGCGCTTGAGCGCGATATGGATCGAACCAGGGTGAATCGTGACGCGGTGAAGGAGGCGGTGCAGCAGTCGACGTTTGGACTCCGGCGGTTCATGGCCAAGGTCGTCTGCACCTGCCGCCGCACGACGCAAGATGTTGCGCATGCGGTCCGGCGCGGTGCCGATCAAGTCCAACGCATCGACGATGCGAATCTCGTCTCTCAGGAAGTCACTGATCATTTGGGCAACTGCTCGATCCAGTTCCTTCGCCGGCAGGCGCCAACCATCCTCGGTCGAACCAATCCGGAGCACGAGACGCTTCGAGATGTAATAGCGATAGCGACGGCCCTTCTTGTTGGCGTGGGTCGGGCTAAGGCGGTCACCGGTCTCATCGTAAACCAACCCGGTCAGCAGACTCGGTGCCTTGGCGTTGGTCGCGGAACGTCGTTCCGCCGCTTTGCTGTCCAATAGCCGTTGGACGGCATCAAAAGTCTCTCGCTCGATGATGGCATCATGCTGGCCCGGATAAGTGATGTCCTTGTGAGCGACCTTCCCGACATAGATCGGATTGGTGAGCAGTTGGTAGAGATGCCCGCGGGTAAAGGAATGGCCGCCCGTCTGCGAGCCGTCCATTTGAACGCGCTTCTTGGTGACCAACCCGAGACTGTCGGCTTCCTCTACCAGCATCTTTGCCGTGCCGAGTTTGAGATAGAGACGGAACAGGGTCCGGACTGTTTCGGCTTCATCCCTGTTCGCCACCAGCCTCTTTTCCCGTACGTCGTAGCCGAGCGGTGGCACCCCGCCCATCCACATGCCTTTCTTCTTGGAAGCCGCGATCTTGTCGCGGAGGCATTGTCACGTTAAACGCTCTGACCTCAATCGCCTCTTCGGTGTAGCATCTCGGGATGCGAACCATCTCCTTCACACGCCATCGTTTTCCGCCGGACATCATTCGCCACGCCGTTTGGCTCTATGCCCGCTTCACTTTGAGTTATCGAGATGTGGAGGATCTATTGGCGGAGCGGGGCCTGGATATTTCCTACGAGAGCGTACGGCGCTGGTTCCTCAAATTTGGCACCCCAATCGCAAAAAACTTACGCCGCATGCGGCCCACACCGAGCGACTACTGGCATCTCAATGAAATGGTCATTGTTATCCGAGGGCGACGTCATTGGTTATGGCGAGCCGTCGACAATGAAGGCGAGGTTCTGGATTTCCTCGTGCAATCAAAGCGGAACGCCAAGGCGGCGATGAAGTTGATGCGGAAACTGCTGAAGAAACAAGGGTGGGCGCCAACTCGGATCATAACTGATAAACTCAGATCCTATCACGTCGCAATTCGAACCCTCGGCCTGACGGCTGAACACATTGACGAAAAGCGTGCGAATAATCGTGCGGAGAACTCGCACCAGCCGGTCAGACGACGAGAGCGCAAACAGCAGCGCTTCAAGTCATCAGGCTCTGCGCAACGCTTCCTGAACATCCACTCTTCGGTCTACAACACCTTTTATGTCCAGCGTCATTTACTCAGCATATCCACATTCAAGCGGTTTCGAACCGACGCGTTCAATGTATGGGAAAGTGCGAGCGCGGCAACCTGAAAGGGCGTCAATTCGGTCCTTTGCGACCGCCTCCGATTAACGTGACAATGCCATCTTCTGTCCCGACGTACTTTCAAGGTGTTTCGAGCTGAGACGTTCTCTGTCTGGCGGCAGAGTTGGCTTGCGGTCTGATATGAACCACGATCAAATTCTGGCGACCACGGCAGTTAACGTGTCAATGCCGTCGGCCGGGTCGTGCAGGACCCCGTACCGGGGAGACGAGAGCTAAACTTCCTTGCCCATTGTCCACTAGGTCTAGCGCGCACGAGGGCACCGATTCCGATCCACGGACAAGGAAATGAGGGTCTCCGCTCAGAATAGAGGTTTGGATGGGCGCGAGTTTCCTAACAACGATTCCTGTCCCCTAGGTTCGATCCCCGCTAGAATTCCAGCATTACCTTGGTCTCGCATCACCGCTCGCTAACGGCTAGGGAAACCCGCTTCCGGCGAAGCGGCCACCGATAATCGGCCATATGGGTTGTTGGTGGCAGGGTGGTCCATTGGGGTGCTGATTGTGAAGTTACGGCAACTCGAATACGTGCTCTGGGTGGCGAAGCTCGGCAGTTTTAGCCGGGCCGCATCGAAGCTTCGCGTTGCCCAGCCATCTATCAGCAAACAGATTCACGCTTTGGAGGACGAGCTTGGGGCTCAGCTGTTCCATCGTGACGGCCACGGCGCAGTCCCAACGAGCGCGGCAAGGATTCTGTGCAACACAGCCGAAAATATCTTCAAACAGCTTGAGCATACGAAAGTAGAAATCGCCAACCTGCAAGACAGCCCCATGGGAATCGTGAACCTGGGTGTCCCGTCATCATTAAGCCAGTACTTCGCTAGCGACCTTGGCGATATTGTCAAAGCCCGGTATCCCAACATCTGTCTCAAGATCACCGAAGGTTGGACTGGACTTCTGTACGACTGGATCATGAGCGATCAAATAGATTTGGGCATCATCTATAGTAGCCAGATTACCGAACACCTAGTTTCAGAGCCATTAGTTACGGAAGAAGTCTGCGTCATTGCCCTTGCCGATGGCCAATCGGTTGTAACGGATTACCCGCTTTCCCAGGTTGCCCGCCTTCCTCTTGTGGTGCCGCCGCGCCCTCACGGCTTAAGACTGGTGATCGACAGGGTGTTCACCCGTCATGGACTGACACCCAATATCGTCCTCGAAGCCGAGGTTTGGACAGTCTTGAAGGAGGCTATAGGCCGGGGCGACGTCTATGGGCTTCTTCCCCCGTCGGAAGTTCGCGAAGAAATTGAGGCGCAACGCTTCCGAACCATATCTATTTCGGAACCAGGCATAAAACGAACGCTATGCATTGCCCGCTCCCGTCAGAAACGGGCCACGAGGGCCGTTGACAAGGTTCTAAAACTTGTAATCAACGAGACGAACCAGCACGTGCGGGATGAGATTCGGGAACCCTTACCGCCACTAGAAGGATGAGGACTTCAGATCACCGAATGTCACGCCTCCACCACCTTGCCAAGATAGGCTTCCAGGACCTGCGAATTCGCGAGGAGTTCTTTGGGCGAACCGCTGACCTTCACAACGCCGGATTCCAGGACATAGGCGCGATCGCAGATTTGAAGCGCCAAGTGGGCCATCTGCTCCACCAGGAGCAGAGTTAGCCCGTTTCCCCGCAATTTTACAAAGGCCTCAAATATCGAGCGAATAAGGATTGGCGCAAGGCCCAGGGAGGGTTCATCCATGATCAAAAGTTTGGGTCGGCTAATCAGCGCCCTGGAGATCGCGACCATTTGCTGCTCGCCACCGCTCAACAGGCCCGCCTTTTCGTGCAGCCGTTCACGAATGCGCGGAAACAAATCTAGTAAGTCGTCCATATCCGTCTTGACGCTACGGGCCTCACCGGCGCGATAGCGGCTATAAGCACCGAGTTCCAAATTCTCAAGGACCGTGTGATCCGGAAACAATTGCCGGCCTTCGGGCACCATGCGAAGTCCCCGGCGGGCAATCCGGGCGGGAGACCAAGCGGCGATGTCCTCGCCCTCGAAGGCGACCCGCCCGGATAGAGCCCTGTGAAGCCCCGCAATACTGCGCAAGGTTGTGGTTTTTCCGGCCCCGTTGCTCCCCAGGATGGTAACGATCTCACCCTCTCCAACCTCGAACGAAACATCCTTGATGACCTCGAGGGAGCCATAGGCCACGCGCAAGGCTTCAACCGATAACATCGCGGTCCACCGTTCCGAGGTATGCCTCGATAACTCGTTTATCCCGTTGTATGGCCGCGGGCTCTCCCTGCGCAATCACTTCGCCATAATCGATGACTGTCACACGATCTGAGATAGCCGTGACGAGATCCATATGGTGCTCCACCAGCAGGACAGCGATTCCCAGTTCGCGAAGCGTGTCGATTAAATCCTTCAGGGCCTCGATTTCTTTTGCCACCAGGCCTGCCGCAGGTTCGTCGAGCAATAACAGATGCGGCCGCACCGCCAGGGCACGAGCCACTTCCAACAGACGACGGTGGCCGTAAGAGAGAGAGCTGGCCGGCGAGTTGACGAAATCGCCAAGTCCGACGAACTCGATCAAAGCCAAGGCGTCCTCGGCCCGCCGCTGCTCCGCGGCCCGGCTCCGCCTGGTCCGAAGCAGGGAATCCCAAAGCCGGGTGCTGGAATGCCGCTCGAAACCGACCATCACGTTTTCCAGAACGGTCATATCCCCAAACAATTTTATGGTCTGAAAAGTTCGGGCAATGCCAAAAGACGCGGCGCTGTGCATGGAAGAGATTTTCACCTCTTTGCCATCGATTCGGATGATTCCGGAATCTGGCTTGTAGAAGCCCGAGACAATGTTGATCAATGTTGTCTTGCCAGCACCGTTCGGACCTATAACCGCATGCACTTCGCCGGGAAAAACGGTGAAAGAAACCTTGTTTAGCGCCGTCAAACCGCCAAACCGCTTAGAGATAGATTGAACTTCTATGAAAGGAGCCGGTTTGGAATCCTGGCACAGAGGCCGACTGACCTCCGGTGCCTCCAGAACCTGCGCTACTGATCCGTCGCCACCTGAAGTTACGGCTAAATCCGGCAAAGGCGTCGCCCCCCGGCGCGCCAGCCCCGCCACGCCGTTCGGCAGTATGTATAGTGTGAACAGTATGAAACAGCCATAAATAATGAGACGGAACCGATCGAAATCCTGAAGCAACTCCGGCAACAAAGTCAGTGTGGCCGCTCCTATTACCGGGCCAAGAAGCGTTCCAGCGCCACCGAAAAGCACCGCAAGAAGGAAAAACACTGAGCTGAAGAACTGGAAGTTATCTGGACTAACGAAATTTTGTTGGTGCGCAAAAAGTGCGCCACCAAAACCCGCGAAGGCGGCACTGATCACAAAGACTTTCACCTTTTCCTTATAGACGTCGACCCCTACCGAAGCCGCCGCGATTTCACTGTGCTTTAGCGCCTTCAGACGGCGGCCGAACTCGGACTTGACGAGGTTTCGCTGAAGAACCATGGCCACGACAACCGCCGCGAGAGCCAGGTAATAAAAATACGAGGTTGTTAGAACGAACGACCCCAACCGTGCTTTGGGAATGGCGGTAATCCCCAGCTCGCCGCCTGTTACGCTGACCCATTCGAGAAGAATTTTCCAGACGACCCAGCCGAAGGCGATCGTGACCATAGCCAGATAAGGACCCTTTACGCGCAGTGCGGGATAGGCAAGCACCGCGCCCGTGGCACCTGCAACAACCGTCCCGAAAATCATGGCAATCCATACATTAAGCCCGGTTTGCGCCAACAGGGGAACTGTCCCAAGAGCCTTGCTAGTAAGCGCCGAGGTGTAGGCTCCCATGGCCATCAAGGCGGCATGGCCCAATGAGAACTGTCCTGCGTATCCGGCCAGGATATTGAGGCCGATGACAACGACAGAGTAGATGAAGATCAAAATGAACATGAACTGGTAGTAGGTCCCGGACATAGCCATCGGTAGCATTGCCAGGAGCAAAATTCCCAGTAGCCATATCGTCCTGCGCAGTCCCCGCGTGTTCACGCTCTTTCGCCTGTCGGTTTTCCGAACAACCCTTCAGGCCTTAAAATCAGAACCAGGATCATGAGCGAGAAACCAAGTATGTCGCGGACACCGGTATAGAAATACCCCGACGCCAGCGCCTCGAGAGCGCCATAAGCAAGACCGCAAAAAAGAATACCCCGCGGCGCCGATAGCCCCGCCACTATAGCGACCGCAAAGGCCTTGAGGCCAAGGACCGTACCCATTTGCGGTTCCGCGAAGGTTATCGGCACGATAATGAAACCGGCGACACCGGCAAGGACGCTCGTCATGACATATGAAAGTATGCAGATCATCCTTGTATTGATACCCATCAAGCTCGTCACTTCGCTGCTGTAAGCGATCGCGCGGAAAGCCTTGCCGAGAAGTGTCCTGTAGTAGAAGAGGTACAGCAGGGAGAAGATGACGAACGCGGTCGCGATCACCAGAATCTGCTGAGGAAAAATGGCGAACGGACCGAACATGATGATACCGTCGCCAAAGAACGACGGCACCGGCAGGGGATTGTGCCCCCATATTAGTTGGGCTGAATTTATGAATAGGAATCCAACCGCCAAGGTACTCATGATCCACACGTCGCTGCCGGCACGGAAAAAGGGATAGATGGATACTCGCTCCCCGACGACCCCTAAGATAGCCATAACGGCGACGAGCACCGGTAGCGTGATCAAGAGGTTGAAACCGAGCATTACGTTCAGGGTCAGTGTCAGCATCCCGCCAATCATCACCCACATGCCAAGTGCAAAATTCAATACGCGCATAGTGGTGAAGGTGATGCTGTAGCCGACCGCGATCAGACTGTAGATAGCCCCGGTCGCGATACCGCTAATCAAAATGTGAAGAAAGAACTCCATATGTCTATCTTATACCAACCGCCCGTAAGGTGAATCCGCGCTATTGGCGGTTTAGTCATCGAGAGAAGGGTGCGGGAGGCACAAATACCGCGCCTCCCGCATGGCCTCGCCAACTATTTCAGCGCCAGCGTTTTGGTGTCGATGTATTTTTTCTCATTGCTATCCAGAACAACATAGGGACCGCTCCCGTCATACTGCACTTCAAGGAGTTGCCCATTGGTCCAGCGGCCCAGGATCATATCGGCCTCCGTCAAAGCGTCGTGACGCTGCCGCGTGAACACCGGCCGCTTGAAGTGACGGATCAGCCCCTTGAACTCTGGAACGTTCTCGAGACCAGCCCTAATCGCGCTTGGGTCTTCACCAACCTTACCGATGACCTGCGCCAACAAATTGACGACGTCGTAGGCGGCAAAGAAGAACGGTGGGCCGTCGATTTTTTCCCCATAACGGCTGAGGTACTCGTCGAGTACAGACTTCCGCTCCGCTGATTGCGGGCCATCGATAGAAATCGTTGTGCTGGTTAGGACACCTTCCCCGCTGGCGCCCGCCGCCTTCCAGAACGCCGGCGCGGCGATTCCCCAGGCCGAGGCATAGGGGGTCGTATCTCTTAGCTTCTGCTTAGTGCGAGTTACGAAGGCGTTCTCCCGGGCGAGGCCATAGTTGATGATGGCCTCAGCACCGGCGCTCCTTAACTTTAGAATCTGTGGCGTCATGTCGGTATCGGCCGTGTCGTAGGTCTCATCCGCGACCGCAGGCATGCCTAGTTCATTCAGGCGCCGGTTCAACTCGCCACGACCGGTCACGCCCCAACCAGCAGTCCATGTGAGCAGACCCAATTTCTTATAGCCGAACTTCTGGACCAACGTGTTCGCGAGGAAGTTAGCCTGCCCGCGCCCAAACATACCGAGGCGGAACACATAATTGTCTCGTTTCTGCTCCCAGGCCTGGTTCTCCGTGATCTTGGTCGCATCCGTGGCAGGGGCCACGATGGGGACCTTGAGCTCATCGTTGATGATAGGTGCGGTTGCCAGCATGGCGGCACTGTTGGTCGTTCCCAGCATCGCGATCACTTTTTCCCGTTCAACCAGTTCGCGGTGATTTGCCACCGTCTTGACCGGGTTGTGTTCGTCGTCGCGAACGATAAGTTCGATTTTCTTGCCGCTGATACCGCCTTTGGCGTTTATGGCATCGACAGCCATTTCGGCGCCACGTCGGATAGAAACCCCGACAAACGCCGCCGGCCCGGTCAGGGCCGCGGACAATCCGATCCGAATTGTCTCGGCGGCCTTGGATCCACCGGTAGTTCCGAGCGTCATCACGGCGGCCGTGGCCAAAATGGCCATCCTTCTAGTATATTTTTTCATATTGACCTCCCTGTTTGGTTCATTGAATCGAACAACGCACTTTTCACACACCCGCGATTGTTAAGGCTCGAGATCGGGCCTTAGATCCCCCCATGGCCGTGCCATCTCGAACGCGGCGGCGGCACGGAATATGTCGATTTCACGATTGGCGCGGCTTGTAAGCTGCAGCCCAATGGGCAAACCATCCCCGGTGAATCCGCAAGGCAAGGATGCCGAGGGCAGCCCACAGAGGTTTGGGGGGTAAGTGTAAGACGTCCAGTTAATCGAATTCCTCGTCGGGACGCGGGGCGGCATCTCAAGGGTCGCGTCAAAGGCAGCCACCGGAAGGGTCGGTGTGATTAAAAGATCGTATTCGTTGAAAAACTTCCGCATCTTTTCCCGAAGTTCATAGCGCGCAAAAATTGTCCTGTAGTACTCGTCAATCTTCTGATCGAGGGCACCGGCGAGCATGTCCACCAGGTTCGGATCTATGATCTGTCGGTTGTTCTCTAGCGGCTCCTTCAGTTTGGTCCCGACCCCGGCGTAGAACTCCGCCAGCCACAGATCGAAGGGATCTTCCATGACTTGGTCGACAAATTCGACTTCGCATCCAAGTTCCTCGAAGACTTTCACTGCCTCCGAGGCCGCGGACTCGACCTCGCTCGTCGGTTCGGCGTATCCCAGGGTCGGGCTCCAGGCGATGCGCATGCCCGTCACCGGGTGCTCGCAAGCAGCCAGGAAATCGGGCGCATGTTCGGTCATGCTGGCCGGGTCCCGCGCATCGAACCCGGCTACGGTCCCCAGCACCAGGGCCGCATCGCGAACCGTGCGGGTGATGGGTCCAACATGAGCCAAGGTGGGCGTCGCGGAGACCGGAAAGACCGGGACCCGGCCAAACTGGGCCTTGATCCCGAAGAGACCGCAAAACGAGCTGGGAATGCGGATGGACCCACCCCCGTCAGTGCCAAGCGCCACCGGATAGGCTCCCGCCGCAACGCTCGCCGCGGCACCGGCACTGGATCCGCCCGAGGTTTTCTCGGTGTTCCATGGATTGCGCGTTATTCCGCTCAGCGGACTGTCGCTCGACGGCTTACAGCCGAATTCGGTAGTCGTGGTCTTACCGATGAGGCAAGCCCCGGCAGCCTTGATGCGCTCCACCGCCGGCGCGTCGGCATCGGCCACATGGTCCTGCATGGTACGGGAACCGAACGTCTGGCGTACGCCCCGGACGGCAATTAGATCCTTGACCGACATGGGAACGCCGTGAAGCGGTCCCAAATCGGTTCCGCTCATAACCAACGCCTCGCATCGCCGGGCCTCTTCCATCGCCGATTCCGGCGTCAACGTCACGAACGCGTTGAGCCGCGGCTCCAGCGCCTCGATCTGGTCAAGACATGCCTCCATGATCTCCACGGGCGATGCCTTCCGGCGCCGGATTATCTCCGCCATTTCGTAGGCGCTCATGAAGGAGAAATCATTCAAGGCCTGAGCTTTCTCCGCTTTGGGCATGGCACGGGTTGCGCCTGGCCGATCCATTTGAGCAACGTGTCTCAAAACGGGGTATATTCGCCGCGCGCGATAGCCTCGGGATCCCAGAGGCATGCAGCGACATCGGCCATCAGTTCGCGGGGGTCGAAATCGTGCCCGACCACCGTCAAGCGCGTTTCCCGGATATCTCCTGGTGATCCCCAAGCGGGCGGAACAAAGGAGCCGTCCACGTACTGGAAGACAACGGGATGCTCTGTACTGGGGACTGAAGTCGTACACTTAAGACGGTACAGGTTCTCTCCAGCCTGCTCAGCAACTTTGGCGACAGCCCCGGAGATGCGGAAGATATCCGCGTTTCCCTTGAGCCTTACGTGCACGGCCCGTACCGGTGAGCGCGCAGTCTCCATGTTGGAGCGCGCGCTGTTCATCGGATTGTTGACGAAACAACGTATGGCCCGCTTAGCCCGCCCCTCAATTGAGACCGGCGGCAACTGCACGATCCCACCGCGCGCGAGGCCAGCCCCCTGCGGCCCGTTTTCGGGCACACCAAAGGGATCCCAAGCCATCAGGCGGGCGGCTGAAACGTTCCCTTGTTCCGCCATCAACACCAATGCGAAGGGATTGACACTCGCGACCTCTGCCAAGACCGCCTCGGAATCCCCGTCCGAGAGCAAATCCCGTTTATTGAGAATCAGGATATCCGCGCGGGCGATCATTTGCGTATCCGGCGACTCCTGTCCGAGGTATTGTCGCGCCGCGACCACATCGATGACCGCGGCGATGCCATTGAACCGGAAAGTTAGAGCGAGGCGGGAATCGGTCTGAAGCTGATAGACGATCACCAAGGGAGAACAGTCCGGCGGAACCTCGACCAGAACCTCTTCATAGTCGAAGTTGCGGTCAGACCGATCCTCGATCAGCCCTAGCTTGCGAAGATGCAGAAAATTCAACGCTGCAGTCACGTCTCCGTCGTGCATGAGGATGCAAACGGACCCATTCTCCAGAATCGCCGTGCGGTCATCCAGCCCCCGCACTGTGGTCGGGAACTTCTCGAGCGCTGCGGGATCGGAAATTACATACGCCCGACGACACCCACCAGAATCCGTCATGATGCGCCGGATCACCGTGGTCTTTCCGCATCCCGGCGACCCGGTCAGCAGGCGGACGGGAATACGAGGGTCAACCTCGGCAAGAGTCGCACGACGTTTCGGCGACTCCGGTGCCGTGACTTCTTTCCGATCGGCCGTGAGCAAACTCATGGCATGAGTCCAATCGTGACTAGCGTTGCACCAATATTCCTTCAGTCGAGATAGGCGATAGCACGTACGGGTGACCCGCTTCCGTTATCCACCTTGAGAGGCAACCCCTGAAACTCGAATTCGCCCTTGCCTAGGAGCTCTTCGAGATTGCAGAGCCACTCGTAGTGAGTGATGCCCCGATCGCGACATGCGCGGTGGTTGGGGAAGGTGTTCTCACTGGGCTTATCTGTCGATGGGCCTTCGACGCCATGCAGCTTGGAATTTCGGTCAGCCAACCAATGCGTCGCGGCGGCGGTGACGCCGGGGTTGCTCCACACCACTTTGTCAGTCGGAAAATGACGTTCGTGTAGCCCCGTGTTCAGCAGTACGATGTGGCCATCGACTTTCACACCCGACTTTTTCTCCGCCTGTTCCATATCCTTGACATCGATATCGCCTAGATCCGGGATATGCCGAAAATCGAGACAGACGGCTTTGCCCATGAACATCTCAAGTGGCATCTGGTCGATGGGCAAGCCATCCGCCTTGACGTGGTAGAAGGAATCGACGTGAGTGCCGATGTGATCCACCATGCCAAGAAACGTGGTCGCGCCGGATAACGGATCGCCCGGCACCCCATTACCCATCTTGAGAAAATCTTCGTGCGTGAGGTGCGGTACGATGATCGGGCGCGGGAAGAACTTGTGTGACGGCATGCCATTGGCCAGCGTCACGGTCAGGTCGATGATTTTGCGTGCCATTCGCGCCCCTAGTTTCCGAGTTGCCTAAAAAACCACCCGGAAAGCGTATCAAGCTAAGGCACGACTAGGCCAATATCACTTGCCTCCATCTGCTATAACTTTTAGCTATATCATGACGGGGCCGAGACTGAGATTTACATCCGCACGAAGGATTTGGCACCGTCCGCCACTGTGAGAGACGGAACAGTTGGAAACACTGTCAATCCAAGAGATAAGCGGGGGACAAAATAGGACATTCTAGGAGGCCATTTCATGCCCGACGCAGCTTCTCGCTAGCGTAGCTCCAGCACCGTTTTTCCAATGACGCGACCTACACTCGCTACCGAATCGCTGCGCGCTGGAAAAAGGTAACCCATACTGGATTTGGTTGCGGGGACACGCAACCATCTTAACCTGCTCTTTGATGCGCCGGGACTCGAGACCAAATGACTAGTGCGGATCAAGCTATGGCGTCGTCGAACCGGCGTACTAATTCACTCTAAACGGCCACCTTCCATCATTAGTACGCCGTCGAGGACCTTTCTGTAGAACGCATTGCTACAGCGCCATTTCTTGTTTATGTGCAGGTCATCAGCTAGTCCGCTCACCCACTTTTTGGAACATCCATCCACGATGTCGTTCTTCACCTTCGAATAACATTTTTCAAACGAACTAAGGTACGACTCGTAGTCGTCTGCGAGATAGCCGCAACCGTTATCACGGATAGAGCCCCGACGGCTATTCAAGCCTTTCTTGGCATATGTGTCATAGGGAACGAACAGGGTCGGTTTTGCAAGGAAGGCCATTTTTGATAACAGCGATCGCGGCGTACGGTACGATTTTTTCTTCCCACCTGTCTTTGCTGAAAGCTTCGATTCGCGGTACTCGGATGCGATCTCATCCACGGTTTTCGCGCTGCCATCTTTGAGCCGTTTCAGATCACCATTGACCAGCCTTATCCGTATTGCTTCACGTTTGTCCGTGCCAATCGTTCTTGCCAGTCCCCACGTTCGTACAAATTTATCAAAGAATTCTTCAGTGAGACCCGCCCCGGTAACTTTGCCTAGTTGAGCCTGATATTCATGAAACGCTATCATCGTTCTAGCGATAGAGCTCGCCAACCTTTTCGGACTGATGGGATCATTTAGCGGCATGGTTTTTCTGCCAATCAAGCCAGAGGGTGTTGTCAGACGAAAGCGAGTTGGTTTTCTAAACCCCGCAATTAGTAGATCTCAGGCCGCAAGTTGACGCCACTCAGCCAAGGCGGTGGAGCGATCGAGTTTGAAGTTTTCACGGTTGTAAAGATGGCGTTCCTGGTTGAAGTGATTGTGGACTGAAGAATGGATCGAGGCGAATTTCTGAAGCGACTTTACACTTCTGAATTTCGCCATCGCTCGCTCTCGTCGCCGGAAGGGCTGGTGTGAGTTTTCGGCTCGGCTGTTGAGCCAGCGGCCCGTCTCTTGGCGTTCGGCATTTCCGATGACCCTCATCACCGCGCGGTAGGACCGGAGTCGGTCCGTCACGATAACCTTGGGACGGCCGTATCGTTTCATCGCCTTTCGCAAAAACCGAAATGCAGCCTTGCGATCCCGCTTCTTTGTGACGAACGCTTCAAGAACCTCGCCCTCATGATCGACGGCTCGCCAGAGGTAGTAAGTTTCGCCGTTGATCCGGACGAAAACCTCATCCAGATGCCAGCGCCATTGCATCCTGGCCCGTATCTGTGCGGAACGCATCTTCCTGATCTCGGCCGCGAACATCAGTCCGAACGGCATTGACACGTTAACTGCCGTGGTCGCCAGAATTTGATCGTGGTTCATATCAGACCGCAAGCCAACTCTGCCGCCAGACAGAGAACGTCTCAGCTCGAAACACCTTGAAAGTACGTCGGGACAGAAGATGGCGTTGGACGTAGAAGGCGTTGTAGACGGCGGCGTGGATTGACAGGAACTACCAAACTTAAGGAACCATCGCCGTATCGTCTCGTTTGAGACATCGATGCCACGCTCGGCCAGCAGTTCCTCGACATCGCGAAACGACAGCGTGAACCGGGCATAGAGCCAAACCGCGTGCTGGATGATCACAGGCGGAAAGCGATGTCGCTTGAAAGATATCGGGGTCATACGGCGACAGTAGCGATACCTGACCGCCGCGGCCACCCACTTAACGTGTCAATGCCGTTAACGTGTCAACGCCTGCCGAGGAAATAAACTCGCGGCCGCCTATGACTAGGGTGACGATTCCCAGTCGATCCCGCTTATATCCGCGTTAACGGCCAGAATGCCGATATATTGCGAAATCGCCCGGCTCCAGCTCGACGCTTCCAACCAAGCGGCAACGCGTTCGCGCACCATTTCAAAGGGCAGTTGCCGCCCGGGGATAATTCGGTCGAGTTGTAAAACATGGTAACCGAAAGGCGTCGATACGGGGACCGGCGATAATTGTCCTTCTTCGAGCGCAAAGAGGAATGTCTCGAATTCCGGGACGGTCGAGCCTTTGGTCAATTGCCCAAGATTGCCGCCCGTCTCGCTCGAGGAGCAAGCGGAGTGGGCCTGGGCCAAATCCGCGAAGCGTGAAGGATCGGCAGAAAGCGTTGCGATGACCGCTTCGGCCTCGGCCTTGGCCCGTACGCGGGCCGCCTCATCGGAGGGATGCGCCGCGAAGAGGATATGGCGCGCTTCATAAATGGTCTCGGCGCGTAACCGGCCCGGATTGGCGTCATAGTAGCGGCGGCACGCGGCGTCATCGGCAACCGGTGTCTTTATATGCGTCTCGAGAAGGCTGCGGATGGCAGCTTCCTCGTCCGTTTCCGTGCAGCCTTCTCGAAGCGCTTCGGGCATGGCGGTTATGCCGTCCGCCGCTATCTCCTGAAGCAGAAGCTCCCTGACCACCAGCGCCCGCGCGGCTTCATCAAAAGCCTTGGCGGGCGTATCCGCCGGGTGGTGCTGAACCTCGGCACGAATGGCTTCGACAGAGATTATCACGCCATTGACGCTGATTGGCTCGCGTGCCTCCGGCTTCGGCGGCGCAGGCACTTTGAATTTGCCTGCCGGAAGAATGCCCGACTGCGTCTCAGGTAAGGTTGCCATGTCTCATCCTATTCCGCGTGGGCGCGGCCACGTGTGCGCACGATTTGATAGCCCGGCCGCCAAATATACCGGATCGGCGCACTCAACATGTGCACAAGCCGGGTGAACGGAAACAATACGAAGATGGTCAGCCCGAGGAATATATGCGCCTTGAAGATCGGGCTAGCATGCGCGACATGGCTTGCGGCATCCGGGTTGAAGGTGAAAATACCCTGTGCCCAGCTCATCAATTCGACCATTTCGCCCCCATCCAGATGCTGCATCGAGACGGCGATAGTGGCGAGCCCAAGGGCCAGTTGCACCCACAGGATCAAGATGACCATGTTGTCGGCAAAGCTCGAGGTGGCGCGCACGCGGGCATCGAAAAACCGCCTATGGATCAGAAGGGTCGCGCCGACGATGCCCATCGCTCCGGCGGCGCCCCCGGCGACAATCGCCGTCACTTGCTTGGCGGTGTGCGATACCCCCAGCATGTCCCAAATCCACAAGGGGGTCAGCAAGCCAACGAGATGGCCGCCGAAAATTGCCAGCACACCGACGTGGAACAGGACCGAGCCGACGACAAGCTGTTTACGCCGCAACAGCTGGCTGGAGCCGGACTTCCAGGTATAGGGCGCGTGGTCGTAGCGGATGACAGTGCCAAGCGCCAAAACGACCAGTGCAACATATGGGTAGTATCCGAACACAATCGTGTTGATCGTTTCGGCCATGTGTCCGTTCTCCTCAATGATTCTGTTGTTGCACCGAACGATCCGCCGCGCGCACTCGCGTGCGCAGCCGTTCCAGGCCGCATGAATTGCTCCCCGCGCCGGCCCCAAAAGTGACGGCTTCCTCTTCCCAGATTTTGTCGAGGGCCTGGAGATCGTTAGGATCGTCTTCCGGCGCCTTGAGAATTTCGGCGACCGCCGCGGCATCGGCCTTGGCGCCCGCAATTGCTTCGAGTGTCAGAAACGCGTTCGCGTAAATCGATTCGCGCTTCTGCAAGCGCGTGCGGATGGCCGAGATGATGTGCAAGGTCTGACCGAGCAGGTTGTGCACTTCCTCGGGCGATTGGGTCGAAAGATACTCGAGGAACAAAGGCAAATAGTCGGGCAGTTCCTTCGCATCGATTCCAAAGCCCTGGGCCCCGTACATGGTCGTAAGATCGACCATAGCCTGTCCCCGGTCGCGGCTTTCGCCGTGCACATGTTCGAACAGATGCAGAGAGAGCGAGCGGGTGCGGTCGAAGAGGAGCACATAGCGTTCCTCGGCGTCATAGATATCGTGCGCGCAGAGATCGTCGATCAGGGCGCCGAGTAAATTCTTTTCCCCCTCCCCGATCACCCCGTCGGCGTTCAGCGCCGCGTGCAGTTGCGGTCCGGCATCGAGCAGGTCCGCCGTCGGATAGGAGACCAGGACGGAAATAATTTTGAGCGCGTTCGCCATGTCCTTCAGCCCTTGATCAGTTCGGTTGGGGTTTGCACTGTCCGGGTCCGTTTCGCACCGAACAAATCGAGACCGGACGAGCCGCCAGAGCACCCATTGCCGAAGGAGAAGCCGCAGGATCCACGCACGTCATAGGCGTCCTCGCCGATCTCACGGTGACTCGTGGGGATGACGAAGCGGTCCTCATAATTGGCGATCGCCATGATCTGGTACATATCCTCGATCATTTGACTGGTGAGCCCCACACGGCCGGCAATAGTTTCGTTGATCACCCCGTCCACGGTTTTTGAGCGCATGTAGGACCGCATCGCGAGCATACGTTCGAGGGCGGTGATAACCGGCTCGTCCTTACCCGCCGTCAACAGATTAGCGAGATAGCGCACCGGAATACGCATGGAGCGAACGTCGGGCAGATCGCCGTCCCAACCGATTTTGCCGGCTTCCGCGGCCGATTGCAGCGGGGAAAGCGGCGGCACGTACCAGACCATGGGCAGGGTGCGGTATTCGGGATGCAGCGGGAAGGCGACCTTCCAATCCATTGCCATCTTGTAGACGGGCGATTTTTTTGCCGCTTCCAGCCACGCTTCCGGAATGCCCTGTTCGCGCGCCTCAGCAATCACCGCGGGATCGTTGGGATCCAGGAAAACCGAAAGCTGGGCCTCGTAGAGATCTTTTTCATCCGGGGTGGAGGCCGCGTCCTCGATGCGGTCGGCATCGTAAAGCAACACGCCCAGATAGCGGATACGTCCAACGCACGTTTCCGAGCAAACGGTCGGCTGCCCCGCCTCGATACGCGGATAGCAAAAGATGCATTTTTCCGATTTGCCCGAAGACCAATTGTAATAAATCTTCTTGTACGGGCAGCCGGAAACGCACATGCGCCAGCCACGGCATTTTTCCTGGTCGATCAGCACAATGCCGTCGTCTTCACGCTTGTAGATGGCCCCCGACGGGCAAGCGGCAACGCAGGTCGGATTGAGGCAATGCTCGCAAAGGCGCGGCAAATACATCATGAAGGTATTCTCGAACTCGCCGTAGATTTCCTTCTCGATGCCGTCGAAATTGGTATCCGCGGACCGCTTGGAGAATTCACCGCCGAGAATTTCCTCCCAGTTCGGCCCCCACTCGATCTTTTCCATACGTTGACCGGAAATCAACGAGCGCGGTCGCGCGGTCGGGAACGCCTCCAGCTCGCCGGCGGTCTGCAAGTGCCCATAGTCGAAATCGAACGGCTCGTAATAGTCGTCGATTTCGGGCAGGTCGGGATTGGCGAAAATTTTCGCCAGTATCCGCCATTTGGCACCCATTTTCGGTTCGATCTTGCCGTTCGCCTTGCGGGTCCAGCCGCCGTTCCATTTCTTCTGGTTTTCCCAATTCTTGGGATAGCCGATGCCGGGCTTGGTCTCGACATTGTTGAACCAGGCGTATTCGACGCCTTCCCGGTTGGTCCAGACGTTCTTACAGGTGATCGAGCAAGTGTGGCAGCCAATGCACTTGTCGAGGTTCAAAACCATGCCGATTTGCGCGCGGATTCTCATTCTGCGGCCTCCACTTTTTCGGCCAACGGGCGTTCGAGCCAGTCGATTTTCTCCATCTTTCTGACGATGACGAATTCGTCGCGGTTGGAGCCGACAGTGCCGTAATAGTTGAACCCGTAGGATTGCTGGGCATAGCCGCCGATCATGTGGGTTGGCTTGGTGATCGCCCGGGTGACGGAGTTGTGGATGCCGCCGCGATTCCCGGTGGTCTCCGAGCCGGGCACGTTCACGATCTTTTCCTGCGCGTGGTACATGTAGATCGTCCCCTCCTTGATGCGCTGGGAGACGACGGCGCGGGCAACCAGCGCGCCATTGGCGTTGTAGGCTTCCACCCAATCATTGTCGACAATGCCGGCCTTGGCGGCGTCGGTTTCGCATATCCAGACCACCGGCCCGCCGCGATTGAGTGTGAGCATCAGGAGGTTTTCCGAATAGGTGGAGTGGATGCCCCATTTCTGATGCGGCGTGATGAAGTTCAACACCACCTGCTTGTTGCCGTTCGGCTTCGACTCGATCACCGGGTTGACGCTCTTGGTGTCGATCGGTGGACGATAGAGGCAGAACCCCTCGCCGAATGCCCGCATCCACATATGATCCTGATAGAGCTGTTGGCGGCCGGTGAGCGTGCGCCACGGAATCAGCTCGTGCACATTGGTGTAGCCGGCGTTGTAGCAAACCTTCTCGCTCTCAATCCCCGACCAGGTCGGCGAAGAGATGATCTTGCGCGGCTGAGCGACAATGTCGCGGAAGCGGATTTTCTCGTCTTCCTTGGGAATAGCGAGATGGGCGTGCTCACGGCCCGTGGCCTTGGAAAGGGCCTCCCAGGCCTTGACCGCGACTTCGCCATTGGTTTCGGGCGCAAGCATCAACACGACCTCGGTCGCGTCGATGTCGGTCTCGATTTTCGGCATGCCCTTGGTGGGGCCTTCTTCGGTCACGACACCGTTGAGCTTGCCGAGCGCCTCGACCTCGTGTTCGGTATTCCACGCAATGCCCTTGCCGCCATTGCCGATCTTGTTCATCAGCGGCCCGAGCGCGGTGAAGCGTTTGTAGAGATTGGGATAATCGCGTTCGACCACCACGACATTGGGCATGGTCTTGCCGGGGATCGGCTCGATCTCGCCGGTCTTCCAATCTTTCACATCCAAGGGTTGCGCGATTTCGCCGGGGGTATCGTGCAGGATCGGCACCAGCACCGTATCCTTCTCGACACCGAGCACTTCCTGTGCGACCTCGGAGAACGTCTTGGCCAAGCCCTTGAAGATGTCCCAGTCGCTGCGCGACTCCCAAGCCGGGTCCGCGGCGCTCGACAGCGGATGGATGAAGGGGTGCATGTCGGAGGTATTGAGATCGTTCTTTTCATACCAGGTGGCCGTGGGCAGAACGATGTCCGAATAGACGCAGGTCGTCGACATACGGAAATCGAGGGTGACCAGCAGGTCGAGCTTTCCCTCCGGCCCGTCGTCGTGCCAGACGGTTTCCTTCGCGCGTTGCCTGCCCTCCTCGCCCAAATCCTTACCCATCACCCCATGGGATGTGCCAAGCAGGTGCTTGAGGAAATATTCGTGCCCCTTGCCGGAGGAGCCGAGCAAGTTCGAGCGCCACACAAACAGGTTGCGCGGCCAGTTGGCGGGATTATCCGGGTCTTCACAGCTCATTTTGAGCGAGCCCGATTTTAGTTCATCGGCAACGAAATCCTTGGGCTCCTTCTTTTCCTTGGCCGCCATCGCGGCAATGTCGAGCGGATTTGTTTCGAGCTGTGGCGCCGAGGGGAGCCAGCCCATGCGCTCGGCGCGGACATTGTAGTCGATCAGCGTGGCGTCCCACGGACCTTCCGGTGCCGTCGGCGAGAGGATTTCGCTCACGTTCAACGTCTCGTAGCGCCACTGGTCGGTATGGGCATAAAAGAAGGACGTCGAATTCATGTGCCGCGGCGGCCGGGCCCAGTCGAGACCAAAGGCGAGCGGCTGCCACCCGGTTTGTGGCCGGAGTTTTTCCTGGCCCACATAATGGCTCCAACCGCCACCTGACTGGCCCACGCACCCGCACATGACCAGGAGATTGATGATTCCCCGATAGCTCATGTCCATGTGGTACCAGTGGTTCAAGCCGGCCCCGAGAATGACCATGGAGCGGCCATTGGTCTTCTCGGCATTGGAGGCGAATTCGCGGGCGACGGTGATGATGTGATCGGCCGGCACGCCGGTGATCTTTTCCGCCCATGCCGGGGTATAGGGCACGTTCTCATCATAGCTATTGGCAACATTGGCGCCGCCGACGCCCCGGTCGAGCCCGTAGTTGGCGACAAAGAGGTCGAACACGGTCGCGACGAGCGCTTCGCCATCCTTGAGCTTGACCTGTTTGGCCGGGAGCGAGCGTACCAGCACACTCTCGTGGTCGGTGCCCTCGAAATGATCGTGCTCGCGGTTGCCGAAATAGGGGAAAGCGACCTCGGCGACAGTATCCTGATTCTCGTCGAGAATGAGGCTCATCTGCAAGTTGACATCCTGCCCCTTGCCGTCTTTCTCCTCGAGGTTCCACTTGCCGGCATCGCCCCAGCGGAAACCGACCGAGCCTTGCGGCACGACGACCTTCTTGGTCGCGGCGTCGATGGCGACGGTTTTCCATTCGGGATTGTTCTTTTCGCCCAGATCGCCGGCGAAGTCGGACGCGCGAACCAGCCGGCCGGGCACATACTGCCCGTTCTGTTTGACCAACTGCACCAGCATCGGCATGTCGGTATAGCGGCGGCAATAATCCTCGAAATAATCCGCCTGCCGGTCCAGATGGAACTCTCTGAGGATCACGTGGCCCATGGCCATGGCGAGCGCCGCGTCGGTTCCCTGCTTGGGATGCAGCCACAAATCGGCGAATTTGGTGGCCTCCGAATAATCCGGCGAGACGACCACCGATTTTGCGCCCTTATAGCGTGCCTCGGTATAGAAATGGGCATCCGGCGTGCGTGTCTGCGGGACGTTCGACCCCCACAGCATGAGGAAGCCCGCATTGTACCAATCGGCGCTTTCGGGCACATCGGTCTGCTCACCCCAGGTCATGGGCGATGCGGGCGGAAGATCGCAATACCAGTCGTAAAACGACAAGCAGACCCCCCCCATTAGCGAGAGATAACGCGAGCCCGCCGCATAGGAGATCATGGACATGGCCGGAATCGGCGAGAAGCCGACCACCCGGTCCGGGCCGTGGGCACGAACGGTATAGGCGTTGGCGGCGGCAATGATCTCGTTGACCTCGTCCCAGCGCGCGCGCACGAAACCGCCGTGCCCGCGCACCCCGGTATAGGACTTGCGCTTCTTGGGGTCCTCGACGATGGATGCCCAGGCGGCGACCGGTGTGCGCACCACCCGCGCTTCCCGCCACAGCTTGAGCAATCTTGAGCGGATGAGCGGGTATTTCACCCGGTTGGCAGAATACATGTACCAGGAGTAGCTGGCCCCGCGCGGGCAACCGCGCGGCTCGTGATTGGGCAGATCGGGCCGGGTGCGGGGGTAATCGGTCTGCTGGGTTTCCCAGGTAACAATCCCGCCCTTGACGTAGATCTTCCACGAACACGAACCGGTGCAGTTTACACCATGGGTCGAGCGCACGATTTTGTCGTGCTGCCAACGCTTACGGTAGGTCTCCTCCCAACCCCGGCTTTCGCTGGTGGTTACGCCGTGACCATCAGAAAAAGTGTCGACATTCTTACGCGCGAGGAAATTCAATCGGTCGAGCAGATTTGACATGGATTTTCCTTCGCTAACTCGCTGTCGATGGTTCGCTGGCGGGTGAAACGCGTCCCCGCTCGATATCGTGCAACGTGCCGCCCGGGCGGGTATAGACCCACCAGGTGAGCGCGGCGCAGGTGACGTAGAAGATGAGGAAGGCCCACAACGCCGCCGCGGGTCCGCCGGTCATGGCGATCGATGAGCCATAGGCCTTGGGGATGAAGAAGGCCCCATAGGCGGCCACGGCCGAGGTGAAGCCGATGATCGCAGCACTTTCGCTCTCGCCCTGACGGTTCGCGGCGGCGCCCTTAAGCTCAGGCATGTCGCGCTCGATTACGCCATGCATGATCACGGGGATCATCTGGAAGGTCGAGGCATTGCCGATACCGGTGGCGAAGAACAACACCATGAAGCAAGCAAAGAAGCCCCAGAACGCGCCACCCTGGTCCTTGATAGCCAGGAAATAGAGCACCCCGCCAACCGCCGCGATCATCAAAATGAAGGTCCAGAAGGTCACGCGCCCGCCGCCCCAACGATCCGATATCCAGCCCGTCGCGGCACGCGACAAAGCGCCGATCAGAGGACCAAGGAAGACAAATTTCAGAGAATCGACTTCCGGAAACTGGGTTTGCGTCAGAAGCGGAAACCCGGCCGAGTAGCCGATAAAGGAGCCGAAGGTGCCGGTATAAAGCCAGCACATGATCCAGTTGTCCTTGCGGCCGAAAATGACCGACTGATCGCGGAACGAGGATTTGGCCGAGGCGATATCGTTCATGCCGAACCAGGCGAACAGGGTCGCCAGGATCAGGAACGGCACCCACACGAAGCCGGCATTCTGCATCCAGAGCTGTGTCGTCTCGTTGACCTGTTGCGGCGCGCCGCCCATCACGCCGAACACACTGGTCGTGATAACAATAGGCACCAGGAATTGCATGACGGAAACGCCGGCATTACCAAGACCCGCATTCAGCGCCAGCGCATTGCCCTTCTCCTTCTTTGGGAAGAAGAAGCTGATATTGGACATGGACGAGGCGAAGTTGCCGCCACCAAGACCGCAGAGAAGTGCAAGAACCAGGAAGATAAGATAGGGCGTATCCGGGTTCTGCACCGCATAACCGATACCAAGCGCCGGCATGAGGAGCGATGCCGTGGTCAACGTGGTCCACAAACGCCCGCCGAAGATCGGCACCGCGAAGGAGTAGAAAATCCTCAAGGTCGCACCCGATAGTCCCGGCAACGCCGCCAACCAGAAGAGTTGGTCGGTGGTGTAGGCAAAGCCAATGCTTGGCAGCTTGGCGACCACGACACTCCACACCAACCACACCGAGAAGGCGAGCAACAGGCTGGGGATCGATATCCATAGATTCCGGGTGGCGATCGCCTTGCCCTCTTTCTCCCAGAACTCGATATCGTCCGGCCGCCAATCCTCGAGCACCTTGGATTTGCTGGGATGCAGCTCGGCGTCGTGGATCGGCTGCATTTCCGGCAGTTCCGGCAACGCGTCCAGTTCCTTGCCGAACGCACGCTTTTCCATCGCGCGGATCGAGAAGTGCATCCACAGGAGCGCCACGACAACGATGAGGAACAGCAGCATGAAGCTACTTGTCCAGATGCCCGTGAGGTCGTTCATCACCCCAAAGGCTATGGGCAGGATGAACCCGCCAAGACCGCCGATCATGCCGACCAGACCGCCGACCGAACCGACATTGTCGGGATAGTAGACCGGGATATGCTTGTAGACCGCCGCCTTGCCGAGCGACATGAAGAAGCCGAGCACGAAGACAGTTATCACGAAGGGAATGAGGCCCATTTCGGTCGAGAACGAGATCGGGCCATGGATACCGTGGATGATGTATTCGGTATGGGGGTAGGACAGCATGAAGGTGCACAAGGCCGCCACACCGAAAGTCCAGTACATGATCATTCGGGCGCCATACTTGTCGGACAGATGGCCGCCGTAGGCCCGGAAAAGGCTGGCCGGTACCGCATAGAAGGCGGCAAGTACGCCGGCCGTCCGGATATCGAGGTCATAAACCCCGATGAGGTAACGCGGCAACCACAGCGCCAGCGCAACGAAGGCGCCGAATACGAAGAAATAATAGAGCGCGAACCGCCAGACCTGGAAATTTCTCAAAGGTTCGAGTTCGAGCCAGGCCGAGGGGGGCTTCTCGCCCTTGGCGCGCCGCTCCTTGAGCGCCGGATCGTCCTTGGTGAACAGGAAGAACAGTACCGCGACGATGGCAAGCACGACCGAATAAATTTGCGCGGTTTGTTGCCAGCCAAAGGCGACCAGTAGGAATGGCGCGCCGAAGCTTGTCACCGCCGCCCCAAAATTGCCGACGCCGAAAATACCGAGCGCGGTGCCTTGTTTTTCGGGCGGGAACCATTTCGAAACGTAGGCGATGCCAACCGCGAACGAACCACCGGCCAGACCCGTGCCAAGCGCGGCCACCAGAAACCACTCATAGGTTGAAACCGTGGATAAAAGCCAGGTAGCAACCGCCGAGGCGAGCATGACCAGTGTAAACACCAGTCGCCCGCCATATTGGTCGGTCCAGATCCCGAGGAATATGCGGCTGAGAGAACCGGTCAGGATCGGCGTTGCGACCAACAGGCCAAATTCTGTTTCGCTCAAGCCAAGGTCGTCCTTGATGCGAACGCCGATGATCGAGAAAATCGTCCATACGGCAAAACACACCGTAAAGGCGCCTGTGCTCATACCGAGCGCAAAGTTCTGCTGGCCCCGCGAAACACCTGTGAGTGAATTCACCCGATAGTCCCCATAAAAACGAAAACGAATCTGTTTACGCCAGAATTGGCAACGTAACAATCCGAGTATTAAGGACTTCTCCGTTTTAGAGCGGAAACGTAATGTCCACAACCGATCCATTGACCGAGGTCACGCGCCCGAGCCGGCGGGGACTGGCGTCTTCTTCGTTATGGCGATCGGTATGCCGAAAAGGAGACTTCATCACGGCTCATGACCTGAGCCCCGCAAACTCCTCCAAGAATGAGTAGAGTCCGTCGGATGATAGGGAGACGGACAGATGAAGCGATCGCGGTTCACCGAGGAACAGATTGTCGGAGTTTTGAAAGAGCAAGAGGCCGGTCAAAGGACGGCC
>JAJFGP010000038.1 GCA_021776055.1 Kiloniellaceae bacterium | reverse complement strand
ATCCCCGAGAACATCGCGATCGCCGACTGCAACTTCGTGCTCAACTATTACAGGCGCTCGGCCGACCACCGCCTGCTTTTCGGCGGTCGGGTCAGTTATTCGACTCTTATGCCGCCGAACCTGCCCAAGGCCATGCGCCGCTAGATGTTGGAGGTCTTCCCGGACCTAAACGACGTGCAATTCGATTACACCTGGGGCGGTTTTGTCGCCATTACCATGGAGCGCACGCCCCACTTCGGCCGTTTGGGCGATAACATTTATTTCGCGCAAGGGTACTCCGGCCAGGGCGTCGCCATGACCGGAGTTGCCGGCAAAATCCTGGCCGAGGCTATCGCCGGCCAGGCGGAACGGTTCGATCTTCTGACCCGGTTACCGCACACGACCTTCCCGGGCGGGCGCCTGTTCCGCACCCCGACGCTCGCCCTAGCCATGCTCTGGTACCGAATGAGAGATTTGCTGTAACGCTCAGTTCGCGGACTTACTTTTCCACTTCGCCTTTACCTGAGCGACCTCGCCGAGGCTGACTTCGCCGTCGCTGTCTAAATCGAATATGGCGAAGCGCCGGTCGGCCGTGGCCTGGAACTCCTCGCGGCTGATGGCACCGTCGCCGTCGGTATCCAGGCGGGCGAACATACGGCCTTGGCCGGCGCGCGCCTCGGCCTGGCTCACGGTGCCACTGCTGTCGGTGTCGAGCTTCTGGAACATCTTGCCACCGGTCAGTCCTTGCGCCACCGCCGCGCCAACGATAAGGCCGGTGCCCAGGGCCGTTATGGTGGCCAGGACTATGTTTTTGCTCTGCATCCCTTGCATCTCCGTTTGTTAGCCGCCGCGAATTCGGCGGTCGGGAGTAGTACGGCAGGTGGCCGGCGGTTATCCCCGGCTGGCAGGCGCGAGACTTAACGGCCATTGGCCTGAAAGCTCGCAAAACCTATTGACATGATTGCCCATTAATATAACTTTATTGTTATGGAACAACTAAGTTATATATCTTCGCAAACAAATCTCGATGCTGTTTTTGCGGCGTTAGCCGACCCAACGCGGCGGGCAATACTGTCGCGGCTCGCTGATGGTCAGGCGTCGGTAAATGAGCTCGCAGCACCCTTTGAGATAAGCCAACCAGCCGTCTCGCGGCATCTAAAGGTGCTGGAACGGGCGGGGTTGATCGAACGGGACGTTGACGAACAACGTCGCCCCGCGAGACTGAAGGCTGAAAATATGGCGGCAGCCGTCGACTGGCTCGCGGAATTCAGTGCTTTTTGGGGGAAGAGCTTTGACCAGCTCGATGATATCCTCGTCCAAATGAAACGAAATGATAAATAGGAAGAAAAATAATGAGTGAGCTGCCTGAATACATACTTGACCGAGTATTCGATGCGCCCCGCGACATGGTTTGGCGCGCTTGGACTGATCCTGAATTGCTCTCGCGATGGTATGGCCCGGGTGTCGAAACGATCATCCACAAATTCAATTTGAAACCCGGAGGGATGTGGCTCAACGAGATGAAATGGGGTGAAAACTCCATGCTCAGTAAAGTTGTCTTCAAAGAAGTCGCGCCGCTGGAGCGGCTCGTTTGGCATCACTACTCCTCTACGGATTCAGAGTGGAACACAATCTCAAATCCAAAGATGCCGGACTGGCCTCGGGTGCTTTTGACGACAGTGACATTCGAGGATGAGGAGTCCAAGACCAAGGTACGGCTGGTTTGGGCGCCTTTCGAAGCGACCGACGCCGAGATTGCCTGCTTTGCCGGTGCTGTGGACCGCATGGGCAAGGGTTGGGAGAGCGGTTACGCAGTTATGGATGAGATGTTCGCGGAGTTGCAGGCGGGAAAATAAACAGAGGGGATATGATGAACGACAAGACAGCTGGCGGCGTTCACTGGAGCTTCTGGATAATCGGCGCCGTCGCGCTGATCTGGAATGTTATGGGCGTCATAAATTACTTCGTGCAGATGAATCCGGATATGCTCGCTGGATATTCCGAGTCGGCTCGCGCGATAGTCGAAGGCCGACCCGTATGGGCCACCGGAGGTTTTGCGATAGCCGTTTTCGGCGGTGTGCTTGGCTGCCTTCTGCTTCTGCTCAGAAAATCGGCGGCGACCTATGTATTTATCGCATCGCTGCTTGGCGTGATCGTGACACACATCCATACGCTTGGCGTCGGTATCGACTTCAGCCCCTCCGAAATCTTTATGATGATACTGATGCCGCTGGCGGTGGCGGCATTTTTGATCTGGTATGCAAAACTGGCAGAGCGCAAGGGTTGGATCAGGTAGGGAGCAATTGGGGAACAATGATCATATTTCATAGGATTACATTGGCTGTCTTGGTTTTCTTAGCCTTATCCTCAGGCGTCACGAAAATGATGCTCATGCAGCAAGACGTGGAATTTTTCGGAGCCTATGGATTCACGACGCCCATGATAATCGCATTTGGTGCCGCGCAATTTATTGGTGGTCTGTTGTTGATCTTCCAAAGGACACGGTTTTTTGGAGCCGCTATCGTGGCAATTACCTTTTTGATCTCCGCAGTATTACTGATTATGGATGAAAATATACCGTTCACGATTTTCACCGTCGTTGCTTTGCTTTTCTTGGGACTGCATATGAAGCTGAGTCTCGCGAAGCATCAAGGCGCGACCTGAACAAACTGCTTGGTGTTCTACGGACCGCCGTTTGAAGCGGTTATACAGCGTCTTGTGCGGGCCGTAGGCTGCGGGTGCAAAGTAATTTCAAGACGCTTGGTCAGAATCTCGGGCGCGGACGAAACCTGCCATCGCAAAAAGGCCAATTGCCGCGAGTGGCAGGCAGGATAGGAAGATCACCCGTGCGACATTAGCCGCTGCCTCGGCCGATTGCATCGTCAGGAACCCGGAGGCGTTTGCAACGATGCCGACATAAGCGGCACCCAAAGCGTATCCCAAACGCTGAATTGTCGGAATCGCACCCGCGATACGCTGTGCCTCGTCTCCCTCGGTGAGCCTGGTCGTTCGCCTAAGGATGAACGTCCAGGCCATGCCGAACCCACCCCCTTCGCAAGCGGCACAAACGGCGATCAACCAGATCGGGCCGTTTGGAACGGTGTAGAGGAACCCGGCAATGCTGAATGCCACGATGAGCATGCCGCCGCTGATCAGTTTGCGGTCAAACCGTTCAGGCAGTCCGCTGACCAGGACCGACATGATGGTCCAGCCGATTGAGGAACAGGCGACAATATAGCCTGCTGTCAGCGCTGATGTTCCATGAATCGTCGTTACCAGAATCGGGCCGTAGGCCGTAATCGCGATCGTGGCCATCGAGAGGGCAAGGATCATCAGCAGTGCCGCGCCTGTGGTCCGGCGCGGGTCAATCGCGCGTTGCGGAAGCAGGCGATCAACATGCGCGCGCGCATCGCTCCAGAAAAACAAGGCCAGACAGATCGCCCCGGCGCCAACGAACGCCACTGTCCGAAGGGCGTCGATATCGACGCCGCCAGATGCGATAAGAATGACCGCGACACACAGAAGGCCAAGTCGGACAAGCGGAAATCGTTGTGTGTCCTGCCTTCCTGGTGGGGTAGCGGAATCCTTGTGCATTGCAATCCAACCGGCAAGGGCGAAAGCCTGCATTGCAAAGAACCAGAAGCCCGCACGCCATGTGGCGAATTCTACAAAGAAACCGCCGATCAGCGGACCAAGAAAGGCTGAAACGCCCCAGAGCGTCGATACGGCTGCAATGGCGCGCGCCGCATACCGCCGGGGAAAAATAACGCCAATCGCTACGAAAGACATGGCGACAAGACCGCCGCCGCCCAAGCCTTGGAAGACACGCCCAACCAGTACGAGCGACATATCTGGGCTGATCGCGCTAAGGACGCACCCAATCCCGAAGACACTAGCTGAGAGGCACATGGGCACGCGCAGCCCATAACGCATCGTGAGAAGTGCGCTCGCCGCTCCTGCGACGATGGACCCGATCTCATAAAGAGAAACGGTCCAGCCAACAAAGGCGGCGCCCCCGATTTCGGTGACAATCGAAGGAAGCATGGTGGCGACAATCAAGCTATCCGCAGCGTGGAGCCATACTGCAACGCAGACCAGAGCTAAGGAGGAGGCGTGGGCGCTGCCCAAGAATTCACGCCACGACACGAATGTTTCTGTGTCCATGTCTCTGTCAGCACCTGCATTCGTCATGCACGTCTCCTATTGACAGATGCAATGCTACAACCTCAACATTAGTTGAGGTAAAGAGGTTCCTTATGCCTAAAGCGTACTTAAAGGTGGGAGAGGTGGCGCTTCGCAGCGGCCTGCCGATTTCGACACTGCATTTCTACGAACGGCAGGGGCTCATCGCGTCGGATCGCAATGCGGCCAATCATCGGGTGTTTCGGCGCGAAGTCCTGCGCCGCGTCTCAATCATCAAGGTCGCGCAGAGCGTCGGGCTGCCGCTGGCAGAAATTGCGTCTGCCCTTGGCGACCTGCCGAAGGGCGCAACGCCGTCTACAGAGGATTGGTCTCGCATCGCCGAAAGCTGGTATGGCGACCTGACCCGCCGGATCGAACTGCTCACTGCGCTTCGTGACAAAATGGCGATGTGTATCGGCTGTGGTTGCCTGAGTGTAAAACGCTGCCCACTCGTAAATGAGGACGATCATCTGGCAGAGGAAGGGCCAGGAGCGCGGTTACTCTAAGCAAGCTCTCAAAGCAGCTACTCACGCTAATTCTGATTTATAGGTCATGACCCTAGGTCGCGAGAAGCTGATAGAGGGCGATGGTGGCGGCGGTGGAGACGTTTAGGGTTGAGATGGGCTCGTGGGTGGGCAGGCGGGCCAGGATGTCGCACCCTTCGCGGGTGAGCTGGCGCAGACCGTCCCTCTCGGCACCCATGAATCACAAGGCAACGTGAATGGGAGCCCATGTTTGGTGGATGGCGGCTGTGCGAACGAAGCGGACTATCCAATTGAAGCATGAAGTAATACGATCTAATGGGTCGGTCCCACATTGGCTTGGTCTGTGACAAACCGCGCAGATGCTTTCTTTTGATATAGCAGATGCTTTCTTTTGATATAACGGAGCAAAATCTTGCGAGTTGATGGAAGATGCCACTGTGGCGAAATCACTTTTGAGGCCGACATAGGTCCGGAACGAACCAGAATTTGCCACTGCACCGATTGTCAGAAGCTATCAGGCTCTCCGTTTCGAGTGGTCGTTCCGGTATTAGAAAACGACTTCAAGCTGTTGTCCGGTGAGCCAAAAATCTACGTTAAAGTTTCGGAGAGTGGAAACGAGAGGCAACAGACCTTCTGCCCCAAATGTGGAACTCCCATTTATGCTACTTCGAACGACACCGGCCCTCGTAGAATCGGCATACGTGTTGGCGCAATAGAGCAAAGAGAGGAGCTCATTCCGAGAAGGCAGTTTTGGAGTATTTCTGCGGTCAATTGGCTGAATAACATCTCCAAGATGGTGGCCATTGAGCGCCAATGAAGTGGTCAGCAAAGGGCTCAAAGCCATCATCCATGTCCCACTGTTTTATAAGTCCTGGCCCTAGTTCGCTTCAGCAAGGAAAGTCAGTGATCCGGGATGATGACAGAGTGGGTCCTGCCTTAGACCGCTAATAGCTGATAGAGCGCGACGGCGGTGGCGGTAGAGACGTTTAGGGCCGAGATGGGCTCGTGGGTGGGCAGGCGGGCCAGGATGTCGCAGCCTTCGCGGGTGAGCCGGCGCAGACCGTCTCCTTCGGCGCCCAGGACTAGGGCCAGCGGGCCGCCGGGATCGCTGTCGGCCAAGGTTTTCTCCGCATCGCCGGCCAGGCCGAGGCACCAGAACCCGGCGCCCTTCAGTTCCTCCAGGCAGCGGGCTAGGTTGCCGACCTGGAGGTAGGGGACATGTTCCAGAGCGCCGGAGGCCGCCTTGGCCAAGGCCCCGGATTCCGGCGCCGCGTTATGGCCGGGGGCGAGCACGGCCTCGGCACCGAAAGCCGCGGCGGAGCGCAGAATTGCGCCGACATTGTGGGGGTCCGTGACTTGGTCGAGGACGATGATCAGGCGCCGCTTGATCCCGGACCGGCCGGCGCGGACGATGATGTCGGCGAGAGTCACACCGGCAAGGGGCTCGGTCAGCAAGGCCAAACCCTGGTGTACGGTGCCCGCCGCCAGCGTTTCCGCGAAAATATGCGGCGCGACGGTCTCTGGCGCCGGGGTGCCCTGGGCGCGGGCGGCGGCAATGGCCGGGCCGTGCCGGCGGGTGGCTTCCGGGCTCAGCAACAACCGCTGGCAGCGGCGGGCCGGATTGGCAAGCGCGGCAAGGACCGGATGCACGCCGTAAAGCCATAGTGGGCCTGGCGAACCGCCGCTGCGTCGGGCCGGCTTCGCGGGTGTGCCTCGGGGCCCTGATCGGGTTGGGCGATTTCCGTGCGGGGGCTTGCGCTTGCTCATGACCATGCCTAATATGTCCTTGACGGTGACAATTTTCGCAAGCGTTGCGTTCAGCCGGGCACGGGGCCTGGGCTGTGTGTGGCGCTGCCTTTATGTTTCAGATTGACAGGCCCAGCTGAATCAACATATTTCGCAACTCCGTTGCGCCACTTAGCGCGAGCACTGGGCGCGAGCTCCGGAGGGGTGCCCGAGTGGTTAAAGGGGACGGGCTGTAAACCCGTTGGCTTAGCCTACGTTGGTTCGAATCCAACCCCCTCCACCACTATGGCTACTCCGAGTTACGCCAGCAACGGAAACCGGATCAACGCGGGTGTAGCTCAGTGGCAGAGCTCCAGCCTTCCAAGCTGGCGATGCGGGTTCGATTCCCGCCACCCGCTCCAGGACAGGCACCGCGGCGCGGGGGACTAAAGAGCAGACGGCAGCGAGTAGACCCAGGCGAGAGTAGACCCAGGCCAGGCGCAGGCGCAGACCTAGACGAGGGACCGATGGCGAAGGCGAAGTTTGAGCGGACGAAGCCCCATTGCAACGTAGGCACGATAGGCCACGTTGATCACGGTAAGACGACGCTGACGGCGGCGATCACGAAGATCCTGGCGGAGGCTGGGGGCGCGGAGTTCACG
>JAJFGP010000037.1 GCA_021776055.1 Kiloniellaceae bacterium | reverse complement strand
ACACGCTTACCGGAGAATGGTGCCAAATAGCCGGCGGTCTTGAAGAAGGTGAGACCGCATGGCAAGCCGCCATCCGCGAAACCCGTGAAGAGACTAATTTGATACCGCACAGCCTATACTCCGCAGACATCTGCGAACAGTTCTATGAAGCCGACCGAGACTGCATCGCCATGGTCCCCGTTTTCGTTGGCTACATTTCGCCAGAGCAAACTGTAAGGCTAAACTCGGAACACGATGCGTTCTTATGGGTGACGTTCGAAGAGGCGAAAATGAAGGTGCCGTTTGCCGGCCAAAGGCGGGTGCTGGATCATGTTCAATGCGAGTTTGTTGATCAGGAGCCAAACGCATGGCTGAAAATTGATCTGGAAACTTGAGCTGGGTGAGATAAAGGAGATAAAGGGTAGCGCACCCTTTTCCGCACTCGCACCTCCCCGGCACCCCCATCGTCACCCTCGGGCTTGACCCGAGGGTCCATGGACGAGCGAGACTCGGACCTCGATGGATTGCCGGGTCAAGCCCGGCAATGACACCAGTGGAGACAGCAGAAGGAAGTGAGTAAAAGGGGACGCTGCCCTTATTCATGGTTCTTCCTCCGGTCGTCCACGTGGTTGCAGAAATAAGGGTAGCGTGCCTTTTTTCCTTCCTCTTTTTCCCTTTTTCACGATTGGCCACAAGATGGCGATTGCCGGTTTACTCAGAACCCGCCAACGCCTTCAGATGCCGTAGGCATTCCCGACGCGTGGGGCGGAAATCTTGTTCGGCCCACCAATCCTCGACTTGCTCCAGGAGTTCGCCCAGCGCCGGGCCCTCGGGCACGCCAAGCGCCAGGGCATCGCGTCCGTGCACGGGAAAGCTGTAACCAGCCAGGCGGTCGCCATCCCGCAACGCCGCCGCGAGCCTCGCCCCTGGGCGGGTTCGTGGTTTTTCGGCATGCTTGCGCGCCCAATCGAGACGCAGCAGCTTGCCGTAGAGCGCCGCGCCCAGCTTGCGCGCGGCGCGGTGGCGGTGCTTGGCCGGCGTTTTCGCATCCGGATCAACCGGGGGGGCGGCCAGATAGACCAGCGCGAAAAGCTGCCGCCGGGACAGGCGCAACCGCTCGCCAACCGCCTCGGCCGTGCTGCGCTCGGGGGCGATCAAGGTGGCCAGGCGCAGCACCGGGTCGACGGGCTCGTCCGCGTCCTCCACCCGCAACAGGGCGCGCAGCACATCGACCCTGCCGGTTACCGGCAAAGCCTCCTGCAATATGGTGTGCTCGATCATGAGGGCTACCACCGGCACCGGATTGCCGGCGGAAAGCAGTTTGAACAGCTCCTCCCGAACCCGCTCGCCGGAAAGTTGGCGCAAGGCGGGGGCTAGTTCGCGGGCAACCTCGAGGACCGCCGGCTCGATAGGTTTGCGGCCATAGTGCGCCTGAAAGCGGAAGAGGCGCAGGAGGCGCAGATAATCCTCCTCGATGCGGGCGCGGGCGTTGCCGACAAAGCGGACCCGCCCGGCGCGCAGATCGGCGATCCCCTGGAAAGGATCGTAGAGCGTTCGGTCGGGCGTACAGGAGAGGGCGTTGAAGGTGAAATCCCGGCGGGCCGCATCCGCCGTCCAGTCATCGGTAAAAGCGACCTTGGCGTGGCGGCCGTAGGTTTCCACATCCTCGCGCAAAGTGGTGATCTCGAACGGCTGACCGCCGGTGACGGCGGTTACCGTGCCATGCGCCAGGCCCGTCGGTATCGCCTTGACACCAGCCGTCTCCAATAGTCGCATGACCTCGTCCGGCGAGAGGTGGGTCGCGATATCAATGTCCTTGACCGGCCGCCCGACCAGGGAATCGCGCACGCAACCGCCGACGAAACGCACATCGGCACCCTCGGCGCTGAGCGCCGCGACGACGCGCCGCGTGTTCGCGTCGCGCAGCCACTTTTGTGGCGGTAGCTTGCCGGCGGCGGTCATTCGACCGGGTGGCTTGGCACAACCTTGCCGTCGATGAGGCGCGGCGCCTCCAGCACCGTGCCCGGCGCCACGGTTCCGCTGAAGCGCAGCGTGGCGAAGGCGGCCGCCGCCACGACCACCATGCCCAACGAAATCCAGAACAAGGTCCTCTGCCGGGCCCGCTCCTGCTCATCTGCTTCGCCGGCATCACCCGCCGGCACGGGCCGTTTGATGAACTTGATATAGGCAAAGTAGAGCAGCAGCGGCAGAACAATGGGCAAAAGGATGAGAAGCAGCGCACGCGCCATGATTCAGACCCCGCCTGCGTTAGCCGTCAGAATTTCCGTCAAGTTAACCAGCATGCCAGCCGTAGCCCCCCAGATAAAATGGTCGCCATAGGGAAATACATAAAAGTGCCGCTCCTTTCCCTCATAGATACGACTATGTCGTTGCAGGTTCTCGGGCGCCAAAAAGAAATCCAGCGGTGTCTCGAACGAGTCAGCGACTTCAAAGGCATCGAGCGTCAACGCAAACGGTGGTTTAATCAAGCCCACGACCGGCGTAATCTCGAATCCGGTGCGCGTGACGTAGGTATCGAGAGCCCCGATCAGACGCACCTGCTGGCGCGGCAGGCCGATCTCCTCCTCGGTCTCGCGTAGGGCGGCGGCCTCGGGAGTCTCATCGCCCGGCTCGATCTGGCCGCCGGGAAAGCTGATCTGGCCGGCATGCGTATCCAAATGCTCGGTCCGCTTGGTCAAAAGTACCGTCAGCCCGGTTTCGTGGGCGACAATCGGCACCAGCACCGCGGCAGCTATCAGCTTGCGGTTCGGCTCGTAGAGATCCGGATTGAGGTCATGGTCGCCCCTTGGCCAGGTCTCGGCGGTTTGCGGCGCACGGCGGCGGCCCGGCGGCGGGGCCTGCGCCAGCCGGTCAAGGACGTCCTCGGCCCTCAATCCGCGCTGCCCAGAGAAAAGAATGTTCCGTTGCTCCATACGCCCAATACGTTCCGCCCGTTGTGCCGCTCTTCGACGGCGGCATCCACCAGATGATAAAAGACCGGCCGCAGGATCAGCGCCTCCAACCCGTCCCAAGCTATGATATAGGGTCTCGGCTCGCCACTTTCAGGCGCTTGGGCCACCCGAATCGGATGCTCCGGACCGGCCTCCACCCAGCGGTCCACATTCGTCCGAAAGCTCAAAACCTGAGCCTTTCCGTGCCCTTTGGCACTCATTTCCACGGCTACGAAGGGCGCATCGTCGACAATGACCCGGCCACGCTCGACCGGGGTAATCAACCAATATTCGCCGGCCTCGTCACGCCGAAGCACCGTGGCGAACAGCTTAACCAGTTCCTTCCGGCCTATCGGCGAGCCGCGATAGAACCAGGTTCCATCGGCAGCGATACGAATATCGAAGTCGCCACAAGAGGGTAGACCGACGTCTCCGGACGACTGGTCAGCGGCCGTCGGAACGCTTATCTTTCCCTTAACCTCGGCGAGTCGTGGCCTCTTACCGGTCATCTCCAGCCGCCTTTCGGACGCGCTAGCTTGGGAGTCCATTCGCGTGACAGCTGCCCCCACTGTCCCACTTCACGGCACATCCGCCGATCTCGCCCGCGAGATCGAAAATCTTGGTCACCGGTTACAGGCGGTGCGCGAGAGCATCGGCCGCGTCATCTTCGGCCAAGAACGGGTGGTCGATCAAACCATTATCACCCTGCTATCCGGCGGGCACGCCCTTCTGATCGGTGTGCCGGGCCTGGCCAAGACCCGCCTGGTCGAGACCTTGGGCAATGTTTTCGGCCTCGAGGACAAGCGGGTGCAATGCACGCCCGATCTGATGCCGGCGGATATTCTGGGCTCGGAAGTTCTGGAGGAAGGCGAGGCCGGGCGCCGCTCGTTCCGCTTCATCCCCGGGCCGGTGTTCTGCCAGTTGCTGATGGCCGACGAGATCAACCGAGCCAGCCCGCGCACTCAATCGGCCTTGTTGCAAGCCATGCAGGAACACCGCGTGACCGTCGCCGGGAGTCCGCACGATCTGCCCCGGCCGTTCCATGTGCTGGCAACCCAGAACCCGCTCGAGCAGGAAGGCACCTATCCCCTGCCCGAGGCGCAGCTTGACCGCTTTCTGATGGAAATCGATGTCGGCTATCCCGATGTCGAGGCCGAGCGGCATATGCTGATCGCCACGACCGGCGCCGAACAAGCCGAAGCGGTCCCCGTCATGTCGGCCGAGGAAGTCATCGCCGCCCAGCGTCTGGTGCGCCGCATGCCCGTGGGCGAGAGCGTTGTCGAGGCAATCCTGAAGCTGGTGCGCCTGGGCCGGCCGGAGACCAGCGATCTGCCGGACGTGCGTAACCATGTGGCCTGGGGTCCGGGCCCGCGGGCCAGCCAATCCCTGATGCTGGCAATTCGCGCCCGCGCCTTGCTGGACGGCCGACTGACGCCATCCGTGGATGATGTTGTGGCTCTGGCCGGCCCGGTGCTGCGCCACCGCATGGCCTTGAATTTTGCCGCCCGCGCCGAGGGTGTCACGGTGGACCAGGTTATCGGCCGACTGTGCGAGCCCTTCGCCTAGTACCAAGGATTGATGGCCACGAATTCACCTCCCCTTCGGCAACGCGCGGAACAGCTCGCCGCGACGTTGCCGCCG
>JAJFGP010000036.1 GCA_021776055.1 Kiloniellaceae bacterium | reverse complement strand
AGGCTGCGGCGTTCGATGTGCCGCGGATCGATCCGAATGCATCTGGTGATTTGGTGGTGGTCGAGAAAGATGTGCCGCAAAGCGTTGTCGTCTTCGGACAGAACGGCATCGCGCGCGAGGATCCCGACTACTACACCGCCTATACGGTCAACTATATCCTCGGTGGCGGCGGTTTTGCCTCGCGCCTTTACGAGGAAGTGCGCGAAAAGCGGGGCCTGGCCTACTCGGTCTATTCCTACCTGTTCCCCCTCGATCGTTCGGCGATGGTCATCGGTGGCGTCGGGACACAGAACAGCCGTGTCGCCGAATCGCTCGATCTCATCCGCCAGGAATGGCGGCGGATCGCCGCCGACGGGCCAACCGAGGACGAGTTGCGCGATGCCAAGACCTATCTGACCGGCTCGTTTCCCTTGCGCTTCTCCAGTTCAGGCCGCATCGCCGGGATGCTCGTGGGCATGCAGGTCGAGAATTTGGGGATCGACTATCTGGATCGGCGCAACAGCTTCATCGAGGCGGTAACCGTCGAGGATGCGCGCCGTGTCGCGGCCCGCCTGTATGACGAAAGCACGCTAACTGTCGTGGTGGTCGGTCGGCCCGACGGTGTCACCCCGACTCGTTCGGCGCCTGAGCTCGAAGGCTAGGGCACCGCGACTCGGCGCGACTTTGCTAGACTAGTAGGGCAATGCTCTATCGTCACCTGACGGACACCTGTCTGGCCGCTTCGATCGGTGATACCGGTTTGAGCGAGGATGCCTTTACCCGCTCGCTGCTGGCGGCGGCACCGGCGCATGATCGCCTCTGCCAACTTACCGAGTCCGGCAGCCTGCCGTTTCTAAGCGTAGCGGCGGGTGTGGATGATCTGGCGCCGCTGCGTCCGCTGGCCGACGATTGGCGCGGGCGCTTCCGCGACGTGGTGGTGCTCGGCACCGGCGGGTCTTCGCTGGGTGGGCAGACGCTCTATGCACTGTGCGACCAGGGGTTCGGGCCAACCGGTGGCGATCCGCGCCTGCATTTCCTCGACAATGTGGATCCGCACACCTTGGCGGCACTGCTCGGTGCCCTCGATCTGAAGCACACCGGAATCATCGCGATCTCCAAGTCCGGCGGTACCGCCGAGACCATGGCTCAGGCGCTGATCTTGCTGCCGGCGCTGGCCGAAGCGGTCGGGAGCGACAAGGTGCCGGCGCACGCGATGGTTATAACCGAGCCGAATCCGAGTCCTCTGAAAGCCCTGGCCGAACGTTATGGCCTGCCGTGTTTCGATCATGATCCGGGGATTGGCGGCCGGTTCTCCGTGCTCTCGCTGGTCGGCCTATTGCCGGCGATGATTGTTGGTCTGGATGTCGATGCCCTGCGCCGTGGCGCGCATGAAGTGCTGAGTGCCACGCTGAAGGCCGACCGGGTGGAAGCATCGGCACCGGCCATAGGTGCTGCCATCGCCGTGGCCTTGCTGCACGAGCGGAAAATCAGCCAAAGCGTGGTCCTGACCTACAGCGACCGGCTGGCCACCTTCGGCTTGTGGTACCGGCAGCTTTGGGCGGAAAGCCTGGGCAAGGACGGCACCGGCACGACGCCGATCCGCGCCATGGGCACCGCCGATCACCATAGCCAGCTCCAACTTTACCTAGCCGGTCCGCGTGACAAGATGTTCACCATCGTCATGCCCGCGGGCGTGGGCCAAGGTCCGGTGATGGATGCCGAGACCGCCCATTCCGTGGGCAGCGACAGTCTGGCCGGGCACGCCTACGGCGATCTGCTGGACGCGGCGGCGCGGGCGACCGCCGAAACCTTGGCGCGCAATGGCCGGCCGGTCCGGCTGATCCGGATCGCCACTCTCGACGAGGCGACCCTGGGCGCCCTGCTCATGCATTTCATGCTCGAGACCATCGTCGCCGCCGACCTGTTGGGCGTAAATGCCTTTGACCAGCCGGCGGTCGAGGAGGGTAAAGTGTTGACCCGGGAATACTTGACGAAACCTGTTACATGACCATCCGCCGCCTGCCTGAAACCTTGGTCAACCAAATCGCCGCCGGCGAGGTGGTCGAGCGGCCGGCGGCGGCGGTCAAGGAACTGGTGGAGAACGCCCTGGATGCCCAGGCCCGGCACATCGATGTGACCATGGGCGATGGTGGGCGGGCACTGATCTCAGTCACCGACGATGGTTGCGGCATGACCGCGGACGAAATCGTCCTGGCCGTCGAGCGGCATGCGACCTCCAAGCTGCCTGACGACGATCTGGTGCGCATCGATACCCTGGGGTTTCGCGGCGAAGCGCTGCCGTCGATCGGTGCCGTTGCCCGCTTGAACGTCACCAGCCGGCCTAACGGCGCCGATGCCCAAGCGTGGAGCCTAGCGGTCGAGGGCGGAAGGCAGGATACGCTCAAGCCGGCGGCCCAAGCGCCGGGCACGCGCATCGAAGTGCGCGATCTTTTCTATGCCACGCCGGCGCGCCTTAAATTCCTGAAGACCGTGCGGACCGAGTTGGGTCATGCCCAGGACGCGTTGAATCGCCTGGCCATGGCGTATCCGCATGTTGGATTTACCCTCGTAGCCGATGGGCGCGATCTGCTGCGCCTAAACGCCGCCGAAGGCGAGCTGTTCGATGCCCGCTTGCGCCGCTTGGGCGCCATCATGGGCCGCGAGTTCGCCGAGAACGCCTTGCCCATCGAGGCCGAGCGGGAGGGTTTCCGCCTAAGCGGGTATATCGGTTTGCCGACTCTTAACCGGGGCACGGCGCAACACCAGTACTTGTTCGTCAATGGCCGGCCGGTGCGCGACAAGCTGTTGCATGGCGCCGTGCGCGGCGCTTACCGCGATGTGTTGGCGCACGACCGCCACCCGATGTTGGCTTTGTTCCTCGATCTGCCGGCGGATGCGGTGGACGTGAACGTGCACCCGGCCAAGGCGGAGGTGCGGTTCCGCGATCCCGGCCTAGTGCGCGGCCTCATCGTCGGGGCCTGCAAGCACGCCTTGGCCGCCGCCGGGCACCGGGCATCCAGCAGTGTTGCCATGGCAGCCCTTGGCGCCGCCCGGCCTTTTGCGGAGGCGCCGCGCTCGTCCGCTGGTTTTACCGCTGGGGGCCGAGGCTTCGCCAACGCGGCGGCGGTCTATCATGCGCCGCTGCCGGGATTGGCGGCGGCCCCGTCGGCGGTTGCGACACCCGCCAATGACTCGGTCGCGGACTTCGAGGACTATCCGCTTGGTGCGGCCCGCGCCCAGGTCCATGCCACCTATGTGGTTGCGCAGACCGATGACGGCATCGTCATCGTCGATCAGCATGCGGCGCACGAGCGCCTGGTCTATGAGCGTATGAAGCGGCAACTGGCCGACGGCGGCGTGGCTAGCCAGATCCTGCTGATCCCTGAGGTGGTGGAACTGGAGGAGGCCGCGGCAAGCCGCCTGACGGCACGCGCCGAGGAATTGCGCGAGCTGGGCCTGGTCATCGAGCCCTTCGGGCCCGGCGCCTTGGCGGTACGTGAGACGCCGGCGTTGCTGGGCGAGATCGATGCCGGTGCTTTGCTGCGCGATTTGGCGGATGAACTGAGCGAGTTGGGTGATACACTGTCCTTGCGCGAGCGTCTGGGCGAGGTGTGCTCGACCATGGCGTGTCATGGTTCGGTACGCGCCGGGCGCCGCCTCAATGTGGAGGAAATGAATGCCCTATTGCGTCAGATGGAGGAAACACCGCACTCCGGCCAGTGCAATCACGGTCGGCCGACCTACATAGAACTTAAGCTCGCCGACATAGAGCGGCTGTTTGGCCGGCGTTAGATGCCGGATGTTCTCACCAGCACGAGGGGTGCCAAATGAAAATCCCGCTGGAAATCAATTTTCGTCATATGGATCCATCCGCGGCGGTTGAAGCCAATATTCGCGAGAAGGCGGCGAAGCTCGAACGCCATTTCGACCGCATTATCGGCTGTCGTGTGGTCGTCGAGGCGCCGCATCGCAACCACCGCAAGGGCAAGCTATTCACGATAGGGATCAATATTTCCGTGCCCGGCAAAGAGTTGGTGGTCAATCACGCGGGACCAAAGGACCATGCGCACGAGGATGCCTATGTGGCTATCCGCGACGCCTTCAACGCCGCGGTACGCCAGCTCGAAGACCATGCGCGCAAAATCCGCGGCGACGTGAAGACCCGCGCGGCGCCGCAAGCCGGCCCTGAGACCGCACCTGATCAGGGCAACGTTAGCGAATAATCACGGCTCGGCGCACAGGAACTCCAACCGCGCCTTGCCGTACTTGCGCGTATCCACGGTGGCGAAGCCGGCGGGCGCTGGGAAGTCTTCCTTGGCCATCAGTTCGACAACGACCAACGTGCCGGCTGTGATCCAGCCGGCGGCGCGCAGTGCCTCCATGGCCGGTGCGGCCAGGCCCTGACCATAGGGCGGATCCATCAGCACAAGATCGCAGGACCTTGGTGCGTGCGGCGGGCGCAGGACGTCGTAGCGGACGATCTCGCATCGGGATTCTTCGCCCAGTGCTTCGATATTATTGCGGCAGGCCGCGGCCGCGGCCGCTTGATTTTCCATGAATGTGACGTGCGCCGCGCCGCGCGAGACGGCTTCCAAGCCTAGCGCGCCGGTGCCCGCGAAGGCATCGAGCACCCACGCATCAACCAGCGGGTTGCCGGAGTCGGTACGCTCGAATGGCCACGGCAGCTTGCCCCGCTCGAGAATGTTGAACATAGCTTCGCGGGTTCGATCGGCGGTGGGGCGCACCGTCAGACCCTCGGGCGCCTCGATATGGCGGCCCCTATGTCGGCCGGCGACGACGCGCATGGCTCTTCTTTTTGTGGGCAGGTTTTCTCTTGGGCCCCGGACTTTTCTTGGGCGCGGTACGGCGGGCGGTGCCGGTATTTGGCTTGCCCCCGCCAAGCTGGTCGCGCAGTACCTTGCCCGTCACTTCGCGCACCTCGCCGGGTGCCAGGTGGCCAAGCTGAAAGGGACCATAGGCCACCCGGATCAGCCGGTTGACTGTCAGGCCGAGATGCTCGAGAACGCGCCGCACCTCGCGGTTCTTGCCTTCCTTGAGGGCCACCTCGAGCCACGCGTTGGCGCCCGATTGTCGCTCCAGCGTAGCTTCCATGGGCCCGTAGTTCATGCCGTCGATGCGCACGCCGCGGGACAAAGCCTTTAGCTGATCCGCGTCCGGCCTGCCGTGCACCCGCGCCCGGTAACGCCGCGTCCAGCCGGTGGCCGGCAACTCCAGCCGCCGCTTTACGGCGCCGTCATTGGTCAACAACAACAACCCCTCGGAATTGAAGTCGAGGCGGCCGATGGTCAGCACGCGCGGCAGAGAATCCGGCAATTTGTCGAAGACTGTTGGCCGGCCCTGCGGATCGTGTGCCGTGGTAATTACGCCCTTGGGCTTGTGATAACGCCACAGGCGGGCCGGTTCGAGCGCCGGCAAGGGGGCGCCGTCGACGGTGACCGTCGCTCCGGGTGGTACCGTGGTCGCTGGGCTATCGAGACGGATACCATCGATGCTGACTCGCCCCGCGGTAATCCAGCGCTCCGCCTCCCGCCGCGAGCATAGGCCGGCGCGGGCAATTACTTTCGCAATCCGCTCGGGAGCACTTGTTTTGGAGGTGGTCGTCACGGTGCACCGGCGGCGGCCATCAGGGCTGAAAAAATAGCCTCGTCGCTGGGGCTAATCGCAAATTCCGGATGCCACTGGACGCCGATGCAGAACCGCTGCGCCGGCACCTCGATGGCCTCGATGACACCGTCCGGTGCATGGGCGACGACCGAGACTCCGGCGCCAACCTCCTTGGCGGCTTGATGGTGCGCACTGTTTACGGCCAGGGCCGGCGCACCGCAGATACGGTGCAACAGAGATTCCGGTGCTAGCGCTACGTCATGTCCGGGTTGGTCTCGCGGGTTTGGTTGTTCGTGCGCCAGGGCATTGGGTACTTCGTCCGGGATGTGCTGGATCAGGGTGCCGCCGAAGACGACGTTGAGAAGCTGCGCGCCGCCGCAGATGCCCAGGACCGGCAGGTGCCGAGACAATGCGGCCTCCGTTGCCGCAAGTTCGAAGGCGGTGCGCCGATCCTTGGTTTTTACCGTCGCATGACGGGTGCTGGCGCCGAAATGCGCCGGGTCGATGTCGAAGCCGCCGCCGGTGATCACCAGCCCCGCCAGCGTATCCACATAGGCCGAGGCTTCGCCGGGTTCGTGAGGCAACAGAACAGGAAGACCGCCGGCGCGAAGCACGGCGGTGCAATAGTTCTCCCGGATGGCATACCACGGGTATTTGGCATAACCGCCCGCGGCTTCCGCATCCAGGGTTAGACCAATAACCGGCCGGGTGCCCATGGGGCGCAGGTATAGGGGCCGCGCCGCCGCCTGGCAACGGCGGCCGCGTGACCCGGTCGACCCTTGACCCAAACGGGGCGCGCGGTCAGGTTCGTGGCCATGGCAAACCGCAACGCATCGCCTATATTGCAGGCCCTCGAAGAGGCCAAAGCCGCCGCCGATCTAGGCGAGGTGCCTGTCGGTGCCGTGCTTGTGGACGGGGGCAGTGGTGAGGTGCTGGGGCGGGCGCACAATGAGGTCGAGTCGCGCTGTGATCCCACGGCGCATGCCGAACTGTTGGTAATCAGCGCCGCCGCCCAACGCCTGGGTCTGAAACGACTCGAGGGTGCCGATTTGTACGTCACCCTGGAGCCCTGCCCGATGTGCGCCACCGCTATTTCCTTCGCCCGGCTGCGGCGTCTTTATTTTGGCGCGTATGATCCGAAAAGCGGTGGCGTAGATCATGGTCCCAGGATATTCTCGCATAGCACTTGCCATCATCGGCCCGAAGTTGTCGGTGGACTCGAGGAAACACAATGCGCTGCGCTATTGCGCGAGTTTTTTGCGGCTCGTCGACCCGGTTGAGCGTATGCGCTCGTATGCAAAAATCGAATCGAAATCCGGCGTGTTTTCAGGCCCGGCCACCGTGCCATGGGCCGTTGGGGCCGCCGTCGGCACCTGGATGCGAATCGGGGTGGGCCGGCTAAACCGTGGGCATGACAGTAAAAACCGAATCGGGGGCGAAATTTTGCGGTAATTCGGCAACTATTTTTGCTGTTGCAGCATACGCAGGGTTCCGCCCGCCGACTAGATATAGTAGATTGTGCAGATGTAGCGAAGTTATGTAGTGGGTCCGCTGCAGGTTCTGGGGGAACTAGACCGCAATCGGCTCGAGCACAACGAACCAACCCGATTTGAATCCGGGGGCTCGGAAGCAAAAAATGAAAGTAATCGCGATTGCCTCCCGCAAGGGAGGCTCAGGGAAAACCACTTTGGCCGGACATCTGGCCGTTCAGGCAGAACGGGCGGGTAATGGGCCGGTGGCATTGGTCGATGTCGATCCGCAGGGTAGCCTCTCCGATTGGTGGAACAAGCGCGCTGCGCCGACACCGATCTTTATGCAGACGGCGCTAACCGATCTTGCGGAAAACATCGAGCGGTTGCGCGAAATGGGGACCAAGCTCCTCGTTATCGACACGCCGCCGGCGCTCACCTCGGCCATCGGTGATATCATCAAGCTATCGGATCTGGTGGTCATTCCGACCAGGCCCAGTCCGCATGATCTAAGATCCATCGGCGCGACCGTGGAGTTGGTCGAGCATTTGGGCAAACCTCTGATCTTTGTCTTGAATGCGGCGACTCCGCGGGCCCGGATTACCAGCGAAGCGGTGAGCATCTTGTCTCGGCACGGCTTGTTGGCGCCCGTCATCGTTCATCAACGGGTGGACTTCGCCTCAAGCATGATCGACGGACGGACGGTCATGGAACTACCGGGGGAGAGCCGCTCGGCGGCGGAGGTCCGCAAGTTATGGAAATATCTGGCCAACCGGATCGACGGCAATCTGCAGCTTTCGGTCATGCCGGCCCTACCGGCATCGCCAGCCGCTGACAAATTGTTCGCCGTGGCTGGTGGCGGACGGCAGAACATACGATAAGGCGGAGCATACGATGAGTCTGCGAGAGGTATCGTCGTCCAAGCCGTTCTTGGCGAAAAAAGGCGGAGCAACCCCGGTCAAACTTGCCACTGTGCGCGGCGTTCCAACGGAACCATCGTTGCGTCCGATTGAGAGCGACGAGGAGATATCGCTCGACTCGATGTCGCAAGACACGGGCACAAGTCCTAAGACGAAGGCGACCGGAAAGCGGAGTGTTGAGTCCGCCCCAGCGGCCAGCCTCCTGCCGTTCGACCTCTTGCGCAAGAAGTACCGTCCAGAGCTATCGCCGGACCTGGCCGAAGACGAGCCCGATATGGAGCCGGCGGACTTCGTGTCGGCGGACTTGGTGGCAATTGATTTGGCGGCGACCCTCGAGCCGGAGCCGAAGCAACAAGCTGAGTTAACACTGCGGGTCGAGCCAAAACCGGCTGCGGAACTGCGCGCACCGGCGGAGGTTGGGTCGGTGCCAAAATTGAAGATTCCTCTGCCACAAGAATCCGAGGCCGATGCGTCCCTTGAGGCGCCGGCCCTTGCTCCGACCCCGGATCCAGATTGGCGGGTTGGCGTCGAGGCAATGGCTCGGCCCAAGCGTGCGTCCGGCGGTGGCTGGTTGCTGCCGTTTGGAGCCTTGGCGGCGGCGTTTGCGGCCCTTGTCGTCGGCTGGAACATGGCGAATCCGGATGTTGACTGGGGCTTCGGGACCTTGCGCTTTGGTTCGACATCGGAACCCGTGGTGGCAAGCGACACCGCAAGCGACGTTACGGTGCCAACCTCGGTCGAACCGCCGCCGCCGATAGTGGAATCTCCGGCGCTGGTCGAGCCCGCGACGCCATCGGTAGAAACACCGGTGAGCGAAACTCCGGCGAGCACGGTGGCTATTGAGCCGGAACCGACGGCGCCAACACCGCCAACACCGCTCGAAGCCAGCATCCCGGAGCCGGTTCTAAGCCCGGTGGACAGCGAGTCGAGCTCTAGCGGAATTCCCACCGAGGCTGAGGCGGCTGATTTGCAGTCGGCCGAAGCGCCGAGCGAGACACAGCCGAGCGAGACGCAAGGGACGACCGATCAGAGCGCAACCGCGCCAGTTCAGGCTGTTCCTGCCCAGGCTGTTCCCGCCCAGACCGCCAGCACAGAACAGGCTGCTACCACACAGCAGACCGCGCCCCCCGCGCCGGCGGCTCCCGTGAAGCCAACCGTCGATGTGGTGCGTCTGGAAGCGAGCGGCGAGGCGGTGATCGCCGGCCGGGCGGCGCCGAACAGTGAACTTATTGTCCTCGACAACGGCGAGCCGATTGGCACCGTTCAGGCGGATGCGTTCGGCGAATGGGTCTTTGTGCCGGAGGTGGCCTTGCCGACCGGCGATCATGAATTTGGCCTGGTAGTCAAGACGGTGCAGGAATCAGTGAACCTGCCGGCGCCGAGCCGACCGTCATTGCCGCCCGCGCCGACCCTTGAGCCCGCCCTTATGGCACCCGAGTCGGCATCCGAATCGGTGCCGGCTACGCCGTTGGATGCCACACCCGACACCGCCCCCGGGCCCGATCTTGCACCCGATGCCGCGTCCCCCGATACCGCAACGGACGTCGAGGCCAGCAGTACCCCCGAGGTTGCGCCGGCTACCGGCATAGATGATTCGGTGATTCGGTTGGTACCGGTTCCGTTGCGCAAGCCAGCACCCGCGGAAGCCGGTAGCGTTCCGGCGGACGATCAGGCCGGGTTACAGGGAACACCGGCGACGAAAGTCGCGGACTTTGTCGTCCAACTCGCGTCCGTAAAAACACGGGCGGGGGCCGAGCAGGAGTGGAGCAAACTCAAGCAACGGTTCCCCGAGATTCTGTCCGACATGGTACCCGCGCTCGATGAGGTGAAGCTGGTGGATTATGGCACCGTCATTCGCGTCCGCACCGGGGCTTTCGACAGTCAGCGGGATGCCGCAAACCTGTGTGCCCAGTTGACAGCGAAGCGCCAGGCGTGCCTGGTCGTCAAAACTTCCGGCGGTAACTGACCGCGCGGTCGTTCTAGGCTGAGACAGTCGCGCTCAGGCCAATCGATTCGAGCAGCATGCGGATCTCTTGCCGAGCGGCAAGGTGGCTTGGCGCCGCCGATTCTCCATCGCCCTCGGCCATCTCCGGCAGATCGAGCAACGTCAGCCCATTGAGGAAGAGCTCGCGAAAGACCACGCGTTCGCCAAAGCCTGGTGCGAGGCGAAAGCCGATGCGGGTGGCAAGCTGCGTCAGAAGTGCGCCGATTTCGCGTTTATTGCGCGCCTCGATATGGGTCAGGCGATTGCGCATCACGACCCAATCGATTGGCGCTCGGCCATCAACAGCGCGCCGATTGCTTTGCTCCCAGACCATTTGGCAATACCGGCTGGGGCCCAGAACTTCCCGGCGGCGGCGGTCGATCTGTGCCAGCACGTCGATGTCGAGAAAACTGTCGTTGAGCGGTGTTACCAGAGTATCGGCGTTTTCGTGCGCCAGACGCGAGAGAAAGGCATCGCTGCCCGGCGTGTCGATGACCAGAAAATCGCAATGCGCCAACTCCGCGCATGCCTTGCGCAGGTGTTGCTTGTCCTCGGCTTCGGCGGTGCTGCGTGCATCGGCATCCGAACGCTCGACGCACCGATGTTCCGGCATGGGTAAGGGCCGGTCGCTCTCATCTGCAAAGGCGGCTCGGTTGGCTAGGTAGTGCGACAACGTGCCTTGCCGGGAATCCAGGTCGATAGCGCCGACCTTGTAGCCAAGTTTCAGCAAGGCCACGACCAAGTGCAGGGCAGTCGTCGATTTGCCGGTGCCGCCTTTTTCGTTGCCGATGACGATCACATAGGGCGGCCGCTGCCCAGGCAGGCATTTTATGATCGAGCCATCCATGCGTGCGATCTACACCCCCAAGATCAAAACAGGATCTTCCACTCGGTCTCTTCCTCGCCATCTTCCACCTCATCGCTCCCCGCCTGATCTCCACTATCGGTCTCGGGTGGAGGGGTGGGCTCATTGGGCGGTGTCGCCTCCGCAAATTCCGTCGTCTCGGTGGGCTTTGCGGTCTTCGTCTGTGTCAGGGCCGAGAGTGCCGCCAAGCGTCGCGCCAAGCACTCGGTCGCGGCCCAGCGCATCACGTGCTGCCCATCGGTGATCCGATGCGCGGCGCCCCACAGCCGCCGGCGTGTCGAGTAGACGGAGAGCACAATATTCTCGCCGGGCAGGGCGGCATCGAGCGCGGTCGTATAGGACGGCAGGTCGTGATCCAGAAGCTCGGAGACGATATCCCAGGGGTAGCCTTCGTCCACCAGCAACTCAACCATCTTGCCGGCCTCGCCCGAGGTTTCCCCCAAGACAAAGGACATGATGATGTCGAGCTCCCTGCTCCCCTGGTCGGCTTCGGCCAACGAGGCCAATAACCGGTCGAGGACCTTTGTCCTGGCCCCGTGGTGGCGCATCATCCTCCTCGTTCGGCCGCAGTGGTGTGCCGGCCAACCAAGGCATGGTACCCGAAAATATGCTCGCTCGAAACACCGTGTGGGAGGCTTTTGGGGTCTTACCGAAAATCGGTGATTTTAGGCGGAATTGGCGGTCAATTAGGCGCCGATATCGCGGCGGTAAAAGCCCTCCGGCCAGTCGATCCGGTCGGCCGCGGCGTAGGCGCGGGCCCGGGCCTCGGCCATGGTCGGTCCGGTCGCCGTGACATCGAGCACCCGGCCGCCGTTGGCCAGCAACCCACCATCCGGCCCGGTGGTGGTTCCGGCGTGGAAGATCATCACGTCCGGCTGCTCGGCCGCCGCCTCCAATCCCCGAATCTCGGACCCCTTGCGGTAGGCACCCGGATAGCCCTTGGTGGCCATGACAACGGTTAGCGCCGGCTGCTCGGTCCAGCGCAGGTCCATGGTGGACAGGACGCCATCGCAAGTCGCAATCAGCGCCGGCAACAAGTCGGATATCAAGCGCAAGCACAGAACCTGGCACTCCGGGTCACCGAAGCGGACGTTGTATTCCAACAGTTTCGGCCCGTCGGCGGTGAGCATGAGGCCGGCATAGAGCACACCCTTATAAGGGTGTCCCTGTTCCTTCATGGCCCGTACCGTGGGCCGGACGATATCGCTGAGCACCTCGGCCTCAAGTTGGCGCGATATCTCTGGGACCGGGGAATAGGCGCCCATGCCGCCGGTGTTGGGTCCGCGGTCGCCATCGAAAGCGCGTTTGTGATCCTGCGCCCAGGCCAGGGGTAGCACCGTCTCGCCATCGACTAGGGCAAAGAAGCTAGCCTCCTCGCCCTCCAGCAGCTCCTCGATAACCAGAGCCTGACCGGCCGCACCGAGGACCCGATCCACCATGATGGCATCGATGGTTGCCTCCGCCTCGGTGACGGTCTTGGCGATGATGACGCCCTTGCCGGCCGCCAGACCGTCCGCCTTTATGACGATCGGCGCTCCGGCCTCGCGCACGAAGCTTTTGGCCGAGCCGGCGTCGACGAAGCGCCCGTAATCGGCGGTCGGAATGCCGTAGCTGGCGCATAGATCCTTGAGGAAACCCTTGGAGCCTTCCAGCATGGCCGCGGCGGCGGTCGGTCCAAAGGCCTTGATACCACCCTCGGACAGGCGGTCGACCAGGCCGGCGACCAGCGGTGCCTCCGGTCCGACGACAACGAAGTCGATGGCATAATCGGTGGCGAAGGCGACCAGGCCCTCCACATCGTCGGCATCGATGGCGACACACTCGGCGTTCGCGGCGATGCCGGCGTTGCCGGGCGCGCAGTAGAGCGTGTCGCATAGCGGCGAAGCGGCAATCTTCCAGCACAGGGCATGCTCGCGGCCGCCGCCGCCGACCACCAGTACGTTCATGCTTTACCGCCCCTCTCCTGTGCATCCGGTGGCTGGTCTCGGCGCCGTGGGTCTTGTACCATAGGTGCAGGCCATGAGCGACTTTTCAACCGATCCCAATCACACGAGCGCCGGAACGGATGAGTCCGGGGCGGCCGACAACCGGCCGCTTTTCTCGGTCTCGGAAATCTCCCAGGCCGTTAAGCGCACCCTTGAAGGCACTTTCGAGTGGGTTCGCGTGCGCGGTGAAATCTCCGGTTTCAAGCGCGCCGCATCGGGCCATCTGTATCTGTCATTGAAGGATGAGAACGCGGTTCTCGACGCGGTGTGCTGGCGCGGTAACGCCGGCCGTCTCGGCATCGCACCGGAAGATGGCATGGAGGTAATCGCCAGCGGCCGCATTACAAGCTATCCGGGGCGATCGAAGTATCAGATCGTTATCGAAAGTATCGAACTGGCCGGCGAAGGCGCTTTGCTCAAGCTGCTGGAGGCGCGCAAGCGGGCATTGGCCGCGGAAGGTCTGTTCGATACGGCGCGCAAGCGGCCGCTTCCCTACCTGCCCGAGGTGATTGGTGTGGTCACCTCGCCCACCGGGGCGGTCATTCGCGATATTTTGCACCGGCTGGCGGACCGTTTCCCGCGCCATGTGCTGGTCTGGCCGGTGCTGGTTCAGGGCGAGGGCGCGGCCGAGCAGATCGCCGCCGCCATCGACGGCTTCAACCGGTTACCGGCCGACGGATCGGTGCGTCGGCCCGATCTGCTGATTGTTGCTCGCGGCGGTGGCAGCCTGGAGGATCTTTGGGCCTTCAACGAGGAAGTGGTGGTGCGCGCCGCCGCCGGCTCGGCGATTCCCCTCATTTCCGCCGTTGGGCACGAGACCGACAATACGCTCATCGACTTGGCCGCGGACCGGCGGGCACCAACCCCTACCGCCGCGGCGGAGATGGCGGTGCCGGTGCGTGCCGAACTCGTGGCACAGACCCTCGATACCGACCGGCGCCTGCGCGCCGCGGCCGGGCGCCTGATCGAGACGCAACGTACCCTGATCGAGGGCCTGGGCCGGGGCTTGCCCGATCCCGGGCGCCTGTTGGAGGAAAAAAGCCAGCGTTTGGACGAGCGGGTCGAACGTTTTCGCCATGCGGCGGACCAGCTGCTCCGGCAGCATCGCGATCGGGTCAATCAACTGGCGGCGCGGGTGCCCCATCCCCAGCGGCAACTGGCCCTGGCGCGGGAGCGCCTGACGGCGCCGGCACAGCGCTTCTTCGCGCTGCTGCAACGGCCACGCTGGCTCATCGACGCCCGGCAAAGTCTGGCCGCCCTCGATCGTGTGCTGCAAAGCACCTCGTACAAGAACGTGCTCAAACGCGGCTTTGCGGCGGTGCATGGTCCGGACGGATTGGTCGCCCGCGCCGGTCAGGTAACCGCCGGCCTGGCCCTCGAGATCGAGTTCGAGGATGGCCGCGTTGCCGCCACGGCCGATGGGACACCGGCGCCAAAACGCAAACCCAAGCCCCGCTCGGGCAACAACCCGCAAGGCTCATTGCTCTGAAATTACCTTTCGCATATTGCTGGCTGCTGGTCTCGGTTTTACTGGCCGCGCCTGCTGTTGGCGCGGAATTGCGCCTGGACGGTCAATTCCAGCAGGGTGGTTTAGTCTATGGCCATACGGAACCGGGCGCCCAGGTTACCCTGAATGACCGCAACGTGCGGGTAACGGCGACCGGCGATTTTATTTTCGGATTTAACTGGGACGCGCCTAAAGAGGCAGCGCTACAGGTCGTGCTGCCGGATGGCACGCGCGAGCAGCGCACTCTGAGCATTGCGCAGCGGGAATACAAAGTTCAGCGCATCGATGGCCTGCCGAAAAAAATGGTCTCGCCACCGCCGGAGGTGCTGGCCCGGATCCAGGCCGAGAACGCTCGCATCGCCCAGGCACGGGCGGTGGATGCGCCGCGGCCGCTCTATGCCAGCGGATTCATCTGGCCGGTGACCGGTCCGATCAGTGGCGTCTTCGGCAGCCGGCGCATTCTCAACGGCAAGCCACGCCGGCCGCATTTCGGTCTCGACGTTGCGGCCCCCGAGGGAACGCCGGTGGTGGCCCCGGCGGATGGCGTGGTCACCATCGCCGATAGCGATATGTACTACACCGGCGGGACCGTCTTGCTTGACCATGGGCACGGCCTGACCTCGGTCTATTCGCACCTGAAGGAAGTCTGGGTGAAGGAAGGAAACGAGTTGAGGCAAGGCGACCCCATCGGCAGTGTCGGCCGGACCGGGCGGGTGACCGGGGCGCATCTTGATTGGCGGATCAATTGGTTCGATCAACGCCTCGACCCGGCTTTTTTTGTGCCGCCCATGCCGGCGGATTAAGGTTCGGCTGGATGCTAATCGCGCCGGTGACCCCGGCGGGTGGAATCTGCTAAGCTCCATCAGACGGTGAGTTTTGCGCTAATTTCGGGGGCTTGTTATGAGGTCGTTGCTGGTTATTGCCGGAGTGCTCGTTGGTTTTGTCGCGGGCCAAGGGCTGTCGGGCCGCTCGGTGCAGGCGGCTACCGGCTACCTTGTTCAACTGGCCTCGATGGGCTCGTCGGACCTGGCGCAACGGCACTGGGAGCTGCTGCGCGCCAAGAATGCGGAACTTCTGGGCGATATGACACTAACCTTGGAGGAAGCGAACCTGGGGGCTCGCGGCACCTTCTATCGCATCCAGATCGGGCCATTTCCGAACGAGGCGACCGCCGAGGACATGTGCCTGCAGCTCAAGGCGCAGCGTATGGATTGTCTCGTGGTGCGCCGTTAGGGTGAGCCAGCCCGGCGGGCCGAGTCCGGCCAGCGCCGGTGTAGCCACAGCCACTGCTCGGGCCGCTCGCGAATCCAGTTTTCCAGAATACGGTTGAGCTCGGTCATGATCTGAGCCACTGCGGCGTCCCGGTCGGTGGTTTCCGGTAAGACCAGCGGCGGCTGCGCCTCCACGCGAAAACGGGCGGGCCCGAGACGCTCGACGCGTATCGGCACCAGCGGACAGCGAAACCGCAGGGCAAGTTGTGCCGGCGCCACCAGGGTCATCGCCTCGGCCCCGAAGAAAGGCAATGAAATGCCGGTATTCATCTTCTGGTCGATGAGCATGGCGAGAACGCGATTGTTGCGCAGCACCTGAACAGCTTCGCGCGCGCCCCTGGAGCCTTTATCGGTGCGCTCGCCGCCGGCAATGCCCCGCAGACGTTCGAGCAGCGGCCGCACATAAGGGTTGTTGGGCTCGCGCACCACACCCATCATATCGATGCCGGTGCGCGCCGCGACGACCGGCAAGATTTCCCAATTAGCCAGATGCGCGGAGACGAGAATACCGGCCGTCGGGCCGTTCGGCAGGGCTCGGACATCGTCGATGTTCACCAGTTCGACGCGGTCGCTATCCGCCGCCGCAATGCGCCCCAGGTGCGGGTATTCGGCGGCTACCCGGCCCAGGTTGTCCCACATGCCGCGCACGATGGTCTCGATTTCCGGCGAGGTCTTCTCGGGAAACGCCAAGCGAAGATTCTGTCGCGCCCGCCGGGTGATACCCAGGCGCGGACCGATCGTGCGCCCCAGGAACCCGCCCAGGTTCGAGGCGCCCTCCGGGGAAAACAGACGCAAGAATCCAACCGCGAGGAGAAAGCCGAGGGCCTCCAGAAGAAACTTGCCGCGCCGCCAGGGGCTCATGGCGATGGCGCCTTGGGAAGGCGGTTGAGCAGCGACTCCAACCCGCCCGCATCCAGCCAGTCCAAGGTCACGGCCAGGACATGTACCCGCGCCCGTAGGGGCGGCGGCAGACGCACGGCGTCCTTCTCGGTGGTTACCGGCAGGGCATCCAGGCTTTCCGCACGCTCCAGAAGTTCCTCGATTTCGGTGGGCCGGTAGCGGTGATGGTCGGCAAAGGCCCGGCAGCCCACCAGCACGGCGCCAAGCGAATCCAACGTGGCAAAGAATTTCTCCGGCCGGCCGATACCGGCGAAAGCCAGAACCCGTTTTCCTGCCAGATGCGCGCCGTCCGCCGTTGGCGACAATTGTGCCCGTAGCACCGGTAAACGCGCCGAAAACCTATCGGCGATCCCCAACCGGTCGGGATACAACACGACAATTGCGTCGGCGCGGCCAAGCCCGTCTGCAACGCGCTCGCGCAACGGCCCGGCGGGGATCAGGCGCTCGTTGCCAAAGCCGTACTCGCCGTCCACCACGAGCAAGGATAAATCCTTGGCCACCGCCGGGTTCTGGAAACCATCGTCCATGACAATGACATCGCCGCCGGCTGCCGCAATCGCCAAGGCCGCGGCGGTTCGGTCACGCGCCACCCAGGTCGGCGCGATAGCGGCCAGCAAGAGGGCCTCGTCCCCAACCTGGCCGGTGGTGTGTCGGCTCGGATCGACACGTATCGGCCCGGTTTCGGTTCCGCCATAACCTCGGCTCAAGGCGTGCGGTGCCAAGCCGCGCGCGGCTATCGCCGGCAACAGGGACATCGCGACCGGCGTCTTACCGGCCCCGCCGGCGACCAGATTGCCGACACAGATCACCGGGATCGGCGGGCGCATCGGTCGGACCCAGGTTCGCCGCAGGCGTCCTGCCAGACCGAATACCGCGCCCAGGGGCGTTAGGATTGTCGATAAAGCACCGCCCGTGGACCAAAACTCAGGCGCGCGCATGGCCGGCTCCATCCTTCGCGCGTTTCGGCGCCGCGGCTGGCTCGACGGTCGGTTGTCCGAAATGTTCGTCAGCGGCGGCGGTTAAGGCATTCAAGCGATCTTCGAGCAGGTGGCGCAAGCGCTCCAACTCCGCCTCTGTCGCATCCCGCGGCACATCGATCGGTTCGCCAGCCAGAATGATGCCACGGGAGAACGGTAGTGCTACGCAGAACCGGTCCCAGGTTCCCAACAAAATGCGCCGTTTCACCGAGCCGCTGGCCGGGATCACGGGTACGCCGGATAACTGCGCTAACTTGATAGCACCGGCCTTAGCCCGCATGCGCGGTCCGCGCGGTCCGTCCGGCGTGATGGCAATCAAGTTTCCCTCGGCTAGCAAGCGCACCATGGTGCGCAGAACTGGTTGTCGCTCTCGGCGGCGGGCGCTTGCAACCGTGTACACGCCAAGATTCCGCAAGGCGCGCGAGATGAGCAGGCCGTCGCGATGTTCGGAAATCAGGGCGTGGATAGGCCTCTGGTTGGGCAAGCCGGCGCGCATCATCATCAATCGGCCGTGCCAGAAACACGTGATGAGCGGTCGGTGCGACAAGATCAGTTCCCGGACGGTTGCTGGATGCGTTGTCTCCCAGCGCACGGTCGATAAGACCAGGCGAAGATACAGCGATGCCACCCAGGCGAGGAAAAGCCGCACCGACGTTGCCTTGAGAATGCGCTTGTGCAGGTTCATGGGTTTGTTGTTGGAGCGCCCGCGGGCACGGTTATGCTCGGGTTCTAGCGTGGGCGCGAGCGACCTCGGCGGCGGCGCTGTCGTCTTCTTCGACGAATTGCGCGGCATAGAGGCGTGCATAGGGGCCGGCGCGGTCAAGCAACTCGGCGTGGGAACCGGATTCGACCACGCGCCCGCCATCCATGACAAAAATGACATCCGCATCGACAATAGTGGACAGCCGGTGTGCGATGACCAGGGTTGTGCGGCCAGCCATTAGCTCGGCCAGGGCTTTCTGCACATGCCGCTCCGACTCGCTATCCAACGACGAGGTCGCCTCGTCGAGCAGCAGAATCGGCGCGTTCTTCAGCATCGCCCGGGCGATGGCGATGCGTTGCCGCTGGCCGCCCGACAGCTTGGCGCCGCGCGGGCCGACCGGCGTCTCGTATCCTTGCGGCAGCTCGGCGATGAACCCGTCGGCACCGGCGGCGGCGGCGGCGGCGGCCATGTCGGCGTCGCTGGCGCCGGGACGGCCATAGGCGATGTTGGCGCGGATGGTATCGTCGAAAAGCAAAATTTCCTGGCTGACAAGGGCGATCTGCTGGCGCAGCGAGTCCAAGGTGACATCGCGCACGTCCTGGCCATCAACACTTACCGCGCCGCGGCCTACATCGTAAAAGCGTGGGATCAGATTGAGGACCGTCGATTTGCCAGCACCCGAGGCGCCAACCAAGGCGGCAGTGCGTCCGGCCGGCACCTCCAGGCTCACCTCGTTTAGCGCTGCCGTACCGGTCTCGTAGGAGAAGCTTACGTCGGTGAAACGGATGGCGCCGCCGGCTACGGTAAGCGGCCGGGCGTCGGGTTTTTCCTGAATCTCCGGTTCCTGATCGAGCAACTCAAAGACCCGCTCCGCGGCCGCCAGGCCCTCTTGCAGGTTGGCATTGAGCTTGGCCAGCCGTTTCATCGGTTCGTAGGCCAGCAGCAAGGCCGTGATGAAGGCAAAGAAGGAGCCCGGCGATTTGCCTTGCGAGATCACCTGATGTCCGCCGTAGAGAATGACCGAGACGACAGCCAGACCGCCGAGGATTTCCATCACCGGGTGCAGCGCGTTGCGCACCCGGGCGCTGCGGTAGTTCAGGCGAAAAACCTCATCGATGGTTGCGCGCGCGCGTAGGGATTCGTATGCCTCCATGGCGTATGCCTTGACGTAGCGCATACCTTGGAACGACTCGTCGAGCAGGGTCGTCAGCCGGCCGACTTGGGCTTGGGTATCGGCGGAAATACTGCGCACCCGCCGGCCGATGCGCACCATCGGCAGAATCGCCGCCGGGAAGGCAACGAAGGCGACCAGGGCCAGCAGCCAGTCCTCGTAGAACATGACACCGATAAGCGCTAAGGCGGTCAGCGAATCCTTGCCCAAGCCGACCAGGGTGGTCGACACGGCGCTGCGCAGCATATTGATGTCGTTGATAAAGCGGGCGACCAGATCACCCGGCGACACCCGGTGGAAAAAAGCCAGATCGGCGCCGATCAGCCGCTCGTACAAATGCTGTTGCAGGTCCGCGACGACCCGGTGGCCGACGAAACTCATCAGCACCGCCTGGGCATAGGTCGCGATCCCCTTGGCCGCAAAGACGACCAACACCGCAATCGCCACGGGTAGAAGTGCTTCCTGTCGTTGATCGATGAAGATGTCATCGATGATCGGCTTGATGAGCTGGGTAAAGGCCGCAGTCGAGGCGGCGACGATGGCCATGCACACCAGCCCGACGGCGATTCGGCCGCTGTGCGGGCGCAGATAATCGCGCACCAACCGCCCAACCAATGTGCGGGTGGTTCTGTCGAGGTGAATGGGCCCGGATGTCTTGCCGGGCGCGGATGAAACGTCTTGTTTGGACAAGGATGCTGCTACGCTGCCGAAGTCGGGCGGGACCATACCATGGTTGGCGCCGACCCGACCAGAGCACGACCTCTCCAAATGGAACCGCCTGCGTTGCGTTCTGGCGGGCGCCCGTCAGGCGCGCCGCGCCGGGCGATGCGGGATATCGGCCAAGCGGGGCAACGCAGCGGGCGCCCGCCAGGGCACAACCCGAAGGGCCGGGACCCTTTGCGGCGCGGCTGCGTCGCGGGGCTTGCCCGTAGTCCCGCTACGCCCAAGCCTTGAGAAACACTGGGCACCCTGCTCCTGACCGCGCCACAAATGGCCCCGGCGCAGGCGATTCCATTTGGAGAGGTCGTGCTCTACATCGCGACGGGCCTAGTGGATGGGCTCCAGAAGGCTGAGAAACTGCTCGGCGCACGCCTTCCAGGAATGCTGCAGGGAATGGGTGCGGCAGCGGTCCGGCGAGATCTTCAGGGCCCGAATGGCCGCATCCGCCAGATCCTCGCTGAGGCAGCCGGTTCCGGTTCCGCCGATGACATCCAGGGGCCCAGGGACCGGATATGCCGCCACCGGCAGGCCGCTGGCCAGGGCCTCGAGCAAGACCAGGCCGAACGTATCGGTCCGGCTGGGGAAGACGAAGACATCTCCGACGGCATAGTGGCGTGCTAGGTCCGGCCCCGTTTTGGCACCGGTGAAGTGGACATCCGGATAGCGCCGCTTAAGGGCTGGAAGCTGCGGGCCGTTGCCGACAATCATTTTGCTTCCCGGCAAATCGAGGTCGAGAAAGGCCGTCAGGTTTTTCTCAATCGCGACGCGACCCACATTGATGAAGACCGGGCGCGGTAAATCATAGAGGTCCTTTGGGCCAGGATGAAAGAGATCCGTATCGACACCGCGCGACCAGGCGCGCAGGTTGCGAAATCCGCGCTGCTTAAGATCATGGCGTAACGACTCCGTGGCCGTCATCACCGCCGAGGATGGCCGGTGAAAGCGGCGCAGCATCGCGTAGCTCAGCGCTAGCGGTAAACCCAGGCGAGCCGCCACATACTCGGGAAAACGCGTGTGATACGACGATGTGAATTGTTGGTCACGGCGTAGACAGTAGCGCCGTGCCGCGTGTCCCAGCGGCCCTTCGGTCGCGATGTGGATCGCCTCGGGCGCCAGGTGATCGATCAGCCGGGCCAGCTTGCGCCCAGGGGTCAGCGACAGCCGAATCTCCGGATAGCTAGGGCAGGGAAGCGTGGGGAAGAGATCCGGCGAAATCACATGGACGTCGTGACCGAGGCGCTCCACTTCGTCTTTGACGCGCGTGAGGGTCCGGACCACCCCGTTGATCTGCGGCAGCCAAGCGTCGCTGACAATGAGCAGGCGCATTAGCCGTGAGACAACATGGATAGGGCGCGTGTCTCCGCCCAATGGATGATTTCCAGCCGGCCATCCGTGTGCTCGACCAGAGCGGTGCAACTCTCCACCCAATCACCGGTGTTGCAATACAGAATGCCGTCACGCTTGCCGACCTCGGCCTTGTGAATGTGTCCGCAGACGACACCATCGATGCCGCGTCGGCGCGCTTGGTCCGCCAACGCCGCTTCGTAATCATCGATGAAGCGGACGGCGTTTTTGACCTTTTGCTTGAGATAGGCCGAGAGCGACCAGTATCCGAGGCCGAGGCGCCGCCGCAGCAGATTGTACCAATGATTGATCGCCAGCGCCGCGGTATAGGCAAAATCACCGAGCAGCGCGAGCCAGCGCGCGTAGCGGACGATGCCGTCGAACTGGTCGCCGTGGATAACTAGCAACCGGCGGCGGTCAGCGGTTTCGTGGATCACCTCGTCGGCCAGCACGATGCCGCCGAGGTGCATGCCGACGTAGGGCCGTAAAACTTCGTCGTGGTTGCCCGGCAGGTAGACGACGCGCGTCCCCTTGCGCGCCTTGCGCAACAGCTTTTGCACCACGTCGTTGTGGCTCTGCGGCCAAAACCACGAGCGCCGGAGGCGCCAACCATCGAAGATATCGCCGACCAGGTAGAGCACGTCGGACTCGTTCCATTTCAGAAAATCGAGCAAGTAATCCGCCTTGCACCCCCGAGTGCCCAAATGAACGTCGGAAATCCAAATTGTTCGGTAGCGGTTCTTTTCCAGGATGCCGTGCATCCGCTACAATGCTCCACGCTGTGATCGTTGTACGAGCAAGTATCTGGATGAGATTTGCACTGGAAAATTACACGAAAACAAATTATTTCATCGTTTATCTTTGCTAATATTCAAAACTTCATGTAACAGTCCAAAATCTGTAAAGACTCTGTTATTGAACTGTATCAGTGTTTAACAAATCAGACGCGTGGCGCACCCGCCGGCCTGCGGTAGGCGGCGATCCGCATTTTCGCAATCTGCTGGTCATTCGCAATCCGACGGCCGGTCGGCGTGGCGGGCTGTTTGCCCGTACGCTTGACTGCCTACAGGCACTCGGCTGCCAGACCGAGGTGCGGGAAACAGCAACGCGCGGCGATGCCGAGGCCTGGGCCCGTGAGTCTGTTGGCATGGGGTATGACGCGGTGGTGGCCGCGGGTGGCGACGGGACGGTTGCCGAGGTTATCAACGGCCTTGTGGCCGTGGCCGGCGCGCCACCGCTGGCGATCCTGCCGCTCGGCACGGCCAATGTGTTGGCCATCGAGATCGGCTTGCCCGCGGATCCACGGGCATTGGCCGAGGTGGTGGCAGCCGGCAGGGCGCGAACGGTCTGCCTTGGACGCCTGCGAGACCAGGCCGGTCGCCGGACCCATTTTTCCTTGATGGCTGGAGTCGGCTTCGACGCGCACGTGGTCGCCGGCGTCAATCCGGGCCTAAAAAGGGCGCTCGGCAAAGGTGCCTATGTGGCCGAAAGCCTGCGACAGCTCGGGGCCTTTCGCTGCCCACGCTACCGGGTGACGGTGGATGGGGCGGTGTACGAGGCCGCCTCGTTGATTATCGCCAACGGGCGCCATTACGCCGGCCGCTATGTCTGCGCGCCCGAGGCGGCGATCGATGATCCGGTGCTGCATGTCTGCCTGTTCGAGAGAGGCGGGCCGCTTGCCGTCTTGCGGTACATGGTGGCGCTGCAAACCGGTCGTCTGGCGCGGCGGCTTGATTATCGAATTCTGCTGGCGCGCCATGTGACCATCGCCGAGCCCGCCGGCGAGCCGTTGCAAGCGGACGGCGATATCGTCGCGACTCTTCCCGTGGAAATCGACGTGGTGCCTGACGTATTGCGCCTAGTAATGCCTTAGGGAGGGGCTATTCCCCGGCGACGGTCATGTTCTCGACCCGCAGGGTCGGGGCGTTGACGCCATAGCGGAAGGTCAGGTCGTTGGCTGGCGTCAGGTTGCGGAACATGTCCTTGAGGTTGCCGGCGATGGTGATCTCGTGCACCGGATAGGTGATCTGTCCATCCTCGATCCAGAACCCGGCAGCCCCGCGGCTGTAGTCGCCGGTCACGCCGTTGACACCCATGCCCATCATCTCGGTGACGTAGAAACCCTGGCGAATATCGGCCATCAGCTCCTGTGGCGTCTGGCTGCCCGGCTCCATATAGAGGTTGCTGGTTGCCGGGCTTGGCGGTCCCGAGATACCACGCACGGCATGGCCGGTGGTGGCTAAACCGAGCTGACGGGCCGAGCTGAGGCTGAGAATCCAGGTGATCAGGCGCCCATCTTCGATAATGTTACGCCGGGTCGTAGCCACACCTTCGGCATCGAACGGGCGCGAGCGCAGGCCCCGCTGGCGGTGCGGATCGTCGACGATGGTAATGCCGGGCGCAAAAATCGCTTCGCCCAGCTTGTCCTTGAGAAAACTGGTGCCCCGGGCGATAGCCGGTCCCGAAATGGACCCGGCCAGGTGGCCGAGCAGGCTGTTGGCGGCGCGAGGGTCGAAGATCACGGTGACTTTGCCGGTCGCCGGTTTGCGCGCGCCAAGGCGGCGGACGGCCTTTTCGCCGGCGCGCTGGCCAAGTGCCGCGGCGCCTTCCAGATCCTCGTTATAGACCGAGGTCGAGAAGTCATAGTCACGTTCCATGGCCTGACCTTCCCCGGCCAGGACCGATACGCTGGTGGCATGGCGCGAGACCGCGTAACCACCCGAAAAACCATTGGAGGCGGCGAGGGTTATGCGGCTGCAACTCCAGGATGCCTCGGCGCCTTCCGAGTTGGTCACGCCGGGAACGCTTCGCGCCGCTTCTTCGGAGACCTTGGCTTGCTCAATAAGCTGTTCGGTCGCCGGCTCGTCCGCGTCGAAGATATCCAAAGCCGGGATCTCTCGCGCCAGCTGATCCGGATCGGCGATGCCGCAATAGGGGTCTTCCGGGACGCTGCGGGCCATGGCTATGGCGCGGGTGAGCAACTCGTCGATTGCCGTCTGCGATAGATCGGTGGAGGAGACGAAGGCTTGGTGCTTGCCCAGGAAAACCCGCAAGCCCAGATCGCGGCTTTCCTCCCGCTCCAGGCGTTCGATGGCGCCGAGGCGCTGGGCATGGGAAAGCGATGCCGAGCGCAGCAAAATCGCATCGGCGGCATCCGCTCCGGCGGCCGTGGCCTTGCCAATCAAATCGCCGAGCAGGTCCTGTGCCTGGGTATCACCGGTCATACGCAAGCCTCTCTCGCGCCCGCGCCCGCAGGCTGTGGACTAATTAGATTCCAGGGGTTCGGTTGCATTTAGCCTCTCAAGCCGCAACCTTATACAGGTCTAGATGCCCCGACGCTAGAGCATGGTGTGGCGCCCAACTGTTGCGTTGGCCCGCGGCATTGGCTAAATCTGGCGCCGCCATGGCCGTACCTCTCGAGATCGTTATCCTTGCTGGCAGCCCGCGCAGCCTTTCGTACACGCGCAGCTTGGCGCGTCGTATCGGTGACGTGCTGCGCCGGGATGGCGCCCGGGTCGCGTTGATCGATCTACACGAAACCCCGCTGCCACCGTTGAACCCTGAGTTGCGCGGGTCGGCGCGTACCCATCCCGATGCCGGTGTGGCGACGCTGCTGCGCCTGGCGGCGGCGGCGGATGCCTATGTCCTTGCCTCGCCGACCTATCACAACAGCTATGCCGGCGTGCTCAAGAATGCCCTCGATTATCTGAGCATCCACGATTTCCGCTACCGGCCGGTTGGGCTGGCCGGGCACGGCGGGCGATCGACGCAAGCGGTCGATCATTTGCGCCAGGTTGTGCGCGGTGTCCTGGGTGTAAGCATCCCCACGCAGGTTTGTACACAGGTGTCCGACTACGCCGGTGCGCCCGGCGATGCGGGATTCTATGATGTGGTGGATACCGACATTCTCGACCGGATCGAGCGGTTCTCCAAGGAACTGCTGCTTTTCGCCGAGCACATGCGGGACTTGCGCGCCGTGGCGGAGTCTCCCCGCTAGACGCTACCCTTGCGTTCGATGACCAGAACGCGCGCCGGCCCGTCCGGGGCCGCCAGGTGCTCGTCCCCAGGCTCCGCGTAACAAATATCGCCGGCCGTCATGCGCTGCACTGATTCCAACCCGCCGATTCGGGTGTGCATATCGACGGTGCCATCGACCACCACAAAGACCTCGGCCCCGTCGTTGACGTGCCAGACGTACGGCTTGTCGGTCCAATGCAGGCGCACGGTCGCCCCGTCGATCTCGGCAATATCCAGCGCCTCCCAGGCCTGGCCGCCCGTGAAATCCTGGGCGCGATGGAATTTCATGCTAGCGTCGCTCCGGCAATCTCGACTCGGGAGGGATTCTATAAGAGCGAGATTATCAGGCTCAGACCGACGATCAAGGCACCGGCACAGGCGCAGAGCACGGCCGCTGCGGCGATGTCCTTCACGGCTCGAATTTCCGGGTGAAGATCTGGGTGCAAGTGGTCGCTGAGCGCCTCAATGGCGGCGTTGAAAAGCTCGGCGGCGAGCACCAGCGCGACCGCAAGCGCGACGACTGCCCACCATATTGGCGGGGGGCGAAGGATCAGCAGGCTAGCGCCGGCAAGGACGGCCGCTGTGATCTGGATTCGGAAGCTGTTTTCACGCCGCCATGCCCACGCGAGGCCGAGCGCGGCATAACGAAGCCGTCGGGAGAATCCCTGGTTCTTCATGTTTGTTCTCCGTCACTCATGGCTTGCTCCCCTGGCCGGCGGCCAGCCCCGAATCCGATGCCAGGATCACTTGACCGTCCCAGGTTCGATCCGGTGCCAGAAGGGCGCGGTGCACGCGGTCCGAGCGATCGAGCGCCGCCGCCAAAATGTCGCGCGGGCCATTTGCCCCGGGTCTGGCCGTCGTCAGCGTCATTAGGCCAAGCGGCCGCCGCAATCGTTCCTCGATGATGGCGCCGACCCAGACCGGACGCGGGGCAGCCATGCCGTCTTGGAGGGCAACATCACTCGCCCACAGCCGCAGGGCGAGGCGTCCATCGTGCCCATTGCCTGATGGATTCGCGCGCACCAGGACCAAGACCGGGGCGCGCCCGTCGTGCAAGCGTGGCAGGACCGGCAGGACAAGTGGATCGGCACTCGGGGCGAGCCATAGCAGCAGGCTTTGCAGGGTCCATGGCGTGCTCTCGCGCCAGCCGGCGGCTTGCAACTCCTTCATCAGGATTTGCGGCTGGCCGGCCCACTGCAGAGTCAGCGGCTCCTCCGCTTCGCCCTCGAGATCGATCCGTCGCGCCGGCAAGCTTTGCCACGCCGAAGGGCGCCAGTCCGCCGCGCCGACAATGCGGATATCCTCATGCGCCGCATAGCGCTGTAAATCAGCCGGATGCGCCCGTAGCACGTGATAGGTGCCGGCAAGTGACAAGGCCAGCCCGGCAACGCCAAGCAGAGCGCCAGCGCCTAATCGCGGCGGTCGATGGCGTAAATAGGCGATGCCCAACAGCGCCACCCAAGCCAGGGCGAAGGCAATACCGCCGACAACATCGGAGAGCCAGTGCGCTCCCAGATACAAGCGCGAGAGGGCGATGGCAGTCACCAAGAGCGCGGTTCCGCCGGTAAGCACGGCGCGCCAACGCGGGCCCACCTCGCGGGCAACGAGCAGAGCGAAGAAGCCATAGACGGTGGCGCTGACGATTGTATGGCCGCTGGGGAAGGAAAATTCGTTCACCCCGGCATAAAGATCGGCGGGTCGCGGTACCTGCAGGACCAACTTGAAGGCTATGGTGAAGGCCACGGCCAGAGCAATCGCGCCAAGCCAGTAGGCTGCCGCGTGCCAAGCCCGCCGCCAGACCAACCAAAATAGGATAGCCGCGCCTACCGGCATGGTCACGGCCGCGTCACCAAGTTCGGTTACACCGACCAGAATGCGGTCGCCCCAACTGGTGCGCAATCCTTGAAAGAAATGATAGACCGCCACATCCATCGCCACCGAAGGTGATGCCGTCACCACTGTTTCTAGAATACCAACGAATAGAGCTGCTGCGACGACCAGGACGCTGGTCAGAAGCAACAGTGTTTTGAACTCTGACCGTGCCGGGTCGAGGTAGGCGCGCAGCAGCCGGCTAGGCGCGGTCTCGTGGCTGATGATCCAGCGCCATAGGCGGTTCAGCTCGGTATCGAGGCGCGGCAGGCCCCAGCGCAAGCCGAGCCGTGCCAGGAGTAGGGCTGCCCACAACGCGCCGACCAGCAAGACCAACAGGACAGCCAGGCGCCCGGCCACGGCGCCGGCCAGCGCCAGCGAGGCCCCGACCAGCACGCCGGGCAGCACGTGTGCCGGTGCCCAGGCCAGGGCGGAGAGCACGTTCGCCACGTAGAAGCGCAGCATCCGCATGTGCAGAATGCCGGCCACCAGCGGCACGAACGGTCGTACCGGCGGCGTAAACCTGGCGAGAAGCACACTTTTGGCGCCATGCCGGTCGAAGAACGCGGTGCCCTTGGCGATGATTTCCGGATGCCGGCTAAACGGCCACATGCGGACGATCTGTTCGCGGTAGCGGTAGCCGAGCCAGAAGGCAAAGCCGTCCCCGACGATCGCTCCGGCGATGGCCGCAAGGAGCAGCGGTATCAGGTCGACAGCGCCACTGGGCACCAGGGCGCTGATGCCGATGATCGCCGTCGAACCGGGGATGACCGCGCCGATAACCGGAAGGGATTCACTGAACGCGACGAGAAACACCAACGCGTATGCCCAGTGCCGGTGGGCTGCGACGAAGTCGATGAAGGTATAGAGATAGGCGCTCATCCGGACATCTCACGCGGCCCGCGCCAGCACCTCATTTCCAGATCGGCTTGCCGTCGCCGGGCAGGCCCAGGTCGTCCCACATGCGCGTGACTTTGTCGACCACATCGTCGCTCATACGAATTTGGCGACCCCATTCGCGCTTGGTTTCCGGCGGCCATTTGTCGGTGGCGTCCAGGCCGATCTTGGAACCCAGGCCGCTTTCCGGCGAGGCGAAGTCCAAGTAATCGATGGGCGTGCCTTCGATCAGGGTGATGTCGCGCGCCGGGTCCATGCGGGTGGAGATGGCCCAGACCACGTCCGTCCAGTCGCGGGCGTCGATGTCGTGGTCCACGACGATCACCCATTTGGTGTACATGAATTGGCGCAGGTACGACCAGATGCCCATCATCACCCGCTTGGCATGTCCCGGATAGGCTTTGCGAATAGAGACCACGGCAACCCGGTAGCTGCACCCCTCCGGCGGCAGCCAGAAATCGACGATCTCGGGGAACTGTTGCTGCAACAGCGGCACGAAAACCTCGTTCAAGGCGGCGCCCAGGATCGACGGCTCGTCCGGCGGCCGGCCGGTGAAGGTGGACAGATAAATGGGCTTCTGCCGCCGGGTGATGGCGGTGATGGTGAAGACCGGGAAGCTTTCGACCGCGTTGTAGTAGCCGGTGTGATCGCCGTACGGGCCTTCGTCGGCGTAGTCGTCCAGGCTGACATGGCCCTCGAGGACGATCTCGGCGCTGGCCGGCACCTTTAGCGGCACGGTCTTGCAATCCACCAACTCGACCCGCTTGCCGCGCAACAGGCCGGCAAAATGGTACTCGGAAAGAGTCTCCGGCAGCGGTGTGACCGCGGCGATGATGGTGCCCGGATCGGCGCCGATCACGGCGGCGGCGGGCAGGGGGTCGCGCTTTGCTTGCTTCCAGCGCGCGTGATGCTGGGCGCCGCCACGATGGCGCAACCAGCGCATCAATGTCTGGTTCCGGCTGCGCACCTGCATGCGATAAATGCCCAGGTTGAAGTCGTCCTCGCGCCGCGCCCCGGTGTCCCCTGCGGTAGGCCCCTGGGTGACCACCAGCGGCCAGGTGATCAGCGGCGCCGGTTCCCCCGGCCAGCAGGTCTGGATCGGCAGTTCGGCCAAATCGATGTCGTCGCCTTGCAGCACCACTTCTTGGCACGGGGCGCTGGTGACCGTCTTTGGCCGCATGGCCAGGGCGCTTTTGAGTAACGGGATTTTCTCCCAGGCATCGCGCAGGCCGCCGGGCGGCTCCGGTTGGCGCAGGAAGGCCAGGGTCTCGCCGAGTGCGCGCAGTTCCGCCGGCTCCCGCTCCATGCCCCAGGCGACACGCTCGACCGTGCCGAACAGGTTGGCCAGCACCGGCATGTCGTAGGCGCGCCCGTCGGCGCTCACCACATTCTCGAACAGAACCGCCGGCCCGCCATCGGCTAGCAAGCGAGTTTGAATCTCGGTCATTTCCAGATGCGGGGAGACTGGGTGCGAGACACGCACCAGCCGGTCGCTGGTTTCCAACCGGTCGATAAAATCGCGTAAGCTGGCGTAAGGCATGCGGCGGCAGAAGGCTCAGGCCGGCTCGACGGTCAACACGGTTCCCGCGACACCGGTGACCTTCACCTTGGCGCCCAACGGCTGGTCGTCGCCGGTTACCTTCCAGGTGGTGTCGTCGACCCGGATCTTGCCGGTGCCGTTGACGATGGCCTCGTCCAAGGTGAAGACGCGGCCGACGTATTGCGCGCCGCGCCGGTTTAGATTTGGCTGGTCGCTTTGTGTCGGGTGGCGGCGCTGATAGGCGCGCCAACCGATCATGGAGGTGACCGCCAGCACGGCGAACAACAGCACCTGCCATTGCCAGGTCGTATCGGGCAGAAAAAACAGGATCGCGCCGACGACCCCGGCGGCGACCGCCATCCAAAGGAACCAGAAGCCGGGGGCGAAAATCTCGATACCCAGCAGAACGATGCCGGCGACCCACCAATGCCAAAAGACGATGTCGGTCGGGCTCATGGCTCAGCCCCTGTTCCCGTCGCCTGGCGGCGGAGCGGTCCACGGGCCGCGCCGTGCACCGCTGGTGGATTCGGCCATGGACTCGCGCACGATTTCGGAGATGCCGGCCACGGCACCCATGACGGCGGTGGCATCCACCGGCATGAAGAAGGTCTTTTGATTAGGTGAGTCGGCGAAGCGGCCAAGGGCTTCGACATAGCGCTGGGCAACGAAGTAGTTGATCGCCTGCACGTTGCCTTTGGCGATGGCCTCCGAGACCATCGTGGTCGCCCGTGCCTCGGCCTCCGCCTCGCGCTCGCGTGCTTCGGCGTCGCGATAGGCGGCTTCGCGGCGGCCCTCGGCAGCTAGGATGTTGCCTTGCTTTTCACCTTCGGCACGCAGGATCTCGGCCTGCCGCTCGCCCTCGGCGACCAGGATGGTGGCGCGCTTGTCGCGCTCTGCCTTCATCTGGCGGCCCATGGATTCGATCAGATCCTTGGGCGGCGTGATGTCCTTGATTTCGATGCGGGTGACCTTCACACCCCAAGGGGCCGTGGCATCGTCCACCACGGTCAATAACTGGTGATTAATCTTGTCGCGCTGGGAGAGCAGCTCGTCCAAATCCATCGAGCCCATGACCGTACGGATGTTGGTCATGGTCAGGTTGAGCACCGCCCGCTCCAGCTCACGCACTTCATAGGCGGCGCGGGCCGCATCCAACACCTGGTAGAAGACGACCCCGTCCACCTGCAGCAAGGCGTTGTCGCGGGTGATGACCTCTTGCTGCGGCACGTCGAAGACGTTCTCCATCATGTTCATGCGGGCGCCGATGCGGTCGATGATGGGCGCGATGAGGTGCAGGCCTGGCGACAGGGTGCGCACGTAACGGCCGAAACGCTCGACCGTAAATTCGGTGCCCTGCGGCACGGCGCGGGTACTCATGAAGACAAGGATGATCGCCAGGATGGCGACGGCGATTACGAAAACGGAAAATCCGGACAACTCGGCAAGGTCAAAGAACATCGGATGCGTATCCCCCATTCATTCCGATTTGGGCTGGCCGATCTGAGCCAGCCGATCTAGGCCAGCCGACCCGGCGGCAACACTAGCATCTCTTTCCATGGGCTACCCGTGAGAAACGCCGGGAGGCGTATTGCGCGAGGCCTACGAATCGGTCAAGCATCGCGTTAACCGTAATGATGAACATTTTTGTAGATTTTCTTGATTGGACAGTTACAATTCTGTGTAGATCTTAACTAATTTGCTTAGATGACGTGCTATACTTGGCAAGTTAACGGTGATCGGGGTGGGAGCGATGACTTCGTTTTGGGTCGTTGGTGGCGAATACAAGGATACGCACTTCAACGAAATCATCGGCGGTGAAGAAAAGTGGTTCGGGCCGTTTACCGACTATGACGCCGCCAAGGAAGAATGGGCAAAGCACGCGTGGCAGACTGTTGATACTTGCACCTGCCGCTATCGGATTGAGTGTATCAATCCCGATATACCTCCGCCCTGCACCGACTAATCGCCGCTAGCGACGGTCGCCGTGCCCTGGCCTCTACCTCAGGGCGATGCAGAGTTGCTCTCCCTCGCCAAATCGTACCCCTTCGCAGCGTTCCCGGAATCCTATCTTCTGCGCAGCGGACAGGCCTTGCCGATGTCCGCGCAGCCTCCAGACTCGAGCCGCTATGTCGGCCGGGTGCCGGTCATCGCGCACGGCTCGAACCGGGCACCGGAGCAGCTTCGCCGCAAGTACGGTGAGGCCGCCGAGATTCCGGTCAGCCGCGCCTGGTTGCATGACTACGACGTGGTCTATTCGGCACATGTAAGCCGCTATGGCTCCATCGCCGCCAACTTGCACCATGCACCGGGGGTGCAGGTTGAAGTCTTCGTCACCTGGTTGGACGAGCCGCAGCTCATCCGCATGCACGAGACTGAATTGGGCGGCGAAGTCTACGTCTACGGGCGCCTGGACGGGATCACCCTGGAGTTGGAGGAGGGACCCACGGACGGGTTGGCCGAAGCGTATGTCTATCTTTCCCGCCGGGGTTGCTTGGCCGCCGCGGGACGACCGCTGGCCTTGGTCGAAGTGGCTGCGCGAGATCGGGCGCACGTGGCCATGGCGCAAGTCCAGGCCCTCGACCTCGTGCACGGGCGGCACGGCGGCGATGCGCCGCTAGACGACGTAATATTGCGGACCGTTCGTGACCCGGCGTATCGGCGAGCCCTCATCACCGCCATGGGAGATGGGGCGGTGCCCACATCCACGCCGCACTTCGAGGAATTACGGCGCTAACCAACCGGCCGCCACAATGCCCGCAAGCAGCAGCCAGCCAATGTGACGGTTGACCTTGAAGCGATGCAAACAATTGCCGGGATCGTCGGCGTCGAGCGTCGCGATCTGCCAGGCGAAATGCGCCGCCGCTGCCGCGACCCCCATATAAAAAGGCCAGGTCATGTCGGCCGCGATACCTGTTGCCGCGAATAGCGCCACCGCCAGCCCGTAGAACACGATCAGCCAAGTCCGCGTTGTGTTGCCAAAACGCAAGGCCGTGGATTTGACGCCGACCAGCGCATCGTCCTCCTTGTCCTGGTGCGCGTAGATGGTGTCGTAGCCCAGGGTCCAGGCGATACCTGCCCCGTACAGTAAAAGTGGTGGCAGCGTCAGGCCGCCGGTAGCCGCCGCCCAGCCGAGCAACGCTCCCCAATTGAAGGTCAATCCCAGCCAGGCTTGCGGCCAGTACGTAAACCGCTTCATGAACGGATAGACGGCAATGGGGGCCAGCGACGCGGCGCCAAGCGCCATGGCGAAAGGGTTGAGCTGAAGCAGGATCAAAAAGGCGAGGCCGAGCAGGGCGGCGAGGAAGACACCCGCGTGGGTAACCGAGACCTCGCCACTGGGAATCGGCCGCCCGGCGGTGCGCGCGACCTGGGCGTCAATGTCGCGATCGACGATGTCGTTGTAGGTGCACCCGGCCCCGCGCATGAGCAGGGCACCGGCGGCGAACAGCGCCGCCAGGCGCCAGTCGGGCCAGCGGCCGTCCCCCGCCGCGGCCAGGCTCAGGCTCCACCAACCGGGAAAAAGCAGCAGCCAGGTACCGATGGGCCGGTCGGCGCGGATCAGGCGCAGATAGGGCCGAGCCGCCAACGGCGCCAGGCGCAGCACCCAGTGGTCGTGGGCAATATCGCTGGCGGCGGTCGCCGGTGCTTGTGAGGTCGGTTCGCTCATAACCCGCCTCTTTACGTCGTCATCTCCAGAATTTTCACAACAGAGCGCCAGTTCCTGGCCGTTGTCTCGACACCAATGTGTTTCTCTGCCTGTGTCGCGAGTTTGGATCGTCCGATCCCCTCGGGCGCATGAAGGTAGAAGATTTTTTTGTCCAGGACGAAGCGCTCGCTATCCGACTTGATGGTGTTCAGGGCTTTTAGATCGGGGTCCCGAGGCGGTTCAGCTAGGAAAAAGAGATGCAGCGTCTTTGGCTCCGTCTCGGCTTCAGGAAAAGGGTTGTTGGTTGCGGCCTGTTCCAATTCCTTGCGGCTTAGCACCAAGACGCGCGGTTTAAGGTCGTGCTTCTTGAAGATGGCGGCGGTTATTTGCTCGGCCAATGCCGATGATTTGGTCTCCGGGCTTTGGAAAACCGCGTTACCGCTCTGGATGTACGTTTTGACGTTTGCCAGGCCCAGCCTTTCCAGCGTCGCCACCAGGTCTTTCATCGGTAGGATATTGCTGCCGCCGACATTGATGCCGCGCAGAAGGGCGATCCACGTGTTCATGCGCATGGGCTAGCACGTCGGCAATCCCTTCGCCACCGTGCTCTAGGCAGATGCTTCCTCCTGCTCGACGCAGATCAGGCCGCTGTCGGCCTCGCTCAAAGCCACGTCGAGAAGGATACAGCGGTGCGGACCATCGCTCTGCTTCGCCGCGCCGCGCCGCTGAAAGAAGCGGCAATGCTGACACGTCCCAAAGGGCCGCCGACCGTTGTGGCGCTGTAATTGGCCGAGAATATCACCGAGGCCCGCCGATAGGCCGTTTTGCGCCTCCTTAGTCAGCGCGCTCGCGGCGCCGGCGAATTCACGTAGCGGATCGCGGCGCAGGTGGGTCCGGCCGGCACCGGTCAGTCCCAGGCGGACGGCGCGCCTGTCGTCGGGATCGCGTTCGCGGCGTACCAGGCCCTTCCGCTCAAGGGCGAGAACGGTCTGCGATGCGGTGCCCTTGGTCGATCCCAGGAATTCGGCCAGGGCGCCGGGGGAGCGGGAGAAGCGATTGGCCCGGGCCAGATAGCGCAAGGCTTCCCACTGCGCCGGGTTGAGGCCGCCAGCCTGTTCCTGACTGCGCACCAGGCGCCCCAGGCGATCGATCAAATCGCCAATGCGCCCCGCTGTGCCATCGCCATCCGTCATGGGTAGATAGTAGCGACTCGAAATTGTTCTGGCAATTGCCGGAATCGCAAGCTAGGATATCTAATAGTAGCGACTCGATACTATAAAATTGAATCCGAATGTTCTACGGACCCGGCTCGGGTCTCGGGAATTTAGGGGGTCGAGCGAGTCCGCATTCACACCCATGGAAGGAAAATCTGCCATGACATCTCGTACGTATCTGACATCTCTCGTTACCGCCGGTGCCACGGTGCTCCTCGCCACTTCGGTGCTGGCGCAGGATATTGTCGCACCGGCGACGCCGGGCATCGCGCCGTCGTTTGATATTCGGCGCACGACCGTCACCGCAAAGGGTGATCAGTTGCTCTTCCGTATGGTTGCCGGTGGCCGAGTTGGCGCCGATAAACCGGTGGCACATGGGCAGACGCCGGGCAGCCACGTAGCGGCCTATGTTTGGCCCACTGGCCTGGACAGCGGGGCCGCCGGTTTCGCGCCGGGCGCAGGCATCCTGGCCTTGACGGTCACCGCGCACCCGGATTTTGACGATACGCCGCTCTATGACGAAAACGGTGACGGCGACCAGAGTAATGACGGCGAGACTTGGCACAGCCATTGGGTGGTTTTGACCCCTGACGAGGCGTGCGGTCCCGGCAGCTTAAAGGTCAAGGACATCCCACCGGGCGAGGCGCCGCGCTTGCCCGAAACCTGGCCGGGCCTGCCCATCCTGCTCGATAGCCCCGGATACGTGCCGCATTTGGCCGGTGATACAATCGAAGTCGCGGCCCCGGCGACGATTGGGGGCGCCGGAACACCGTTCGATGGTGTGACCGCCGACTTGCAGGTACACCCCGACATGGCCGCACCCTTGCTGTGTGTGGTCAAAGTGCACGACGTGGCCTCAGGCGATCTCTCGCTTCCGGGCAGGGCCGAATAGGCCCGCGGCGCCCCCGGCTCCGATCCGACCTCCGGCCGGGGGTGCTGGGGCCTCAATAGCAACCCGCCCCACCTACAGGCTCGGCCCAGGGTCCGAGGGACGGCCAAGAGGCAGGATATGACAATGACGATTGCCCGCGCGAATTCAGGTGTCGTTCAGAAGAAATCGCTAGGATCTGTTTTGGCAAATGGCGGTCGCGGGGCTCTTGGCTTCCAAATCAATCAGTTTCTCCATTTGATTGCGAGTGATCGCCCCCTCCACGATTGTTCGGCCGACGACAAAAGATGGCGTACCGATCAAGCCAAGTTGTTTGGCAAGCTGTCTGTTTCGGCGAATAACGTCGTCGATCTCTGCTGATTTCAACTCGACCAGGAGCTGGTCTGGATCAATGGCAACCTTGTTTGCCGCGTACCGGACTAATGCCTCGTTTGGAACGCCGCGGGTTCTCATCAAGGTTTCGTGAAATCGCAGATATTGACCCCGGCGCGCAGCGGCCAGTGCAGCGCGCGCTGCGAATTCGGAATCCGATCCCAAAACAGGCCACTCTTTGTAGACAATTCGTACTCGCGGATCATTGGCTTGAACTTCGCTAAGGAACTCTGCCACGACCCGACAATACGGACACTGATAGTCAAAAAATTCAACGATTGTTACATCCGCGCCGGCGGGGCCAACCGTTGGGTCGGCAGCATCGCTGAACAACGCGTTGCATATATCGCTGATGGGTTCTGGTTTTTGTTCCGCGAGGCCGGTTTCGAGGCCGACAAGTAGCGAGGAAGCCGGGGTCCGTCTCGACGCGCCAGAGTTCAGAACTAGATCCTGGAATCCCGCAGGGTATTGACGTGCTACGAAGTTGAGATCTCCCGCCGACCATTTCGTCGCGATGACGCTGACAGCCATCAGAACGGCGACCGCGAAGACCAAATAACCGAGCTTTTGCGGCTTGCCGATTTTGATCTCCCGTTCAATGATACAAGCGCGATTGCACGCACGCCACGACTGCTGGCTATCCCAGTGAGCCGAGCACAACTACAGGTGTGCCGATGGCACCTCGATCATATAGATATTTCCTATCTTCGTTAGAAAGATGAAGTCCGGAAATAGTACCAGACGGCATTGTAAAAATCTGTTGGCTCGCGATCGGTGCTGGCCCTAACGCCGACATCGACGCCCCGCCACCGGCCGAACTCTCGTTGATGAGAACACGGACCTGGGCTTAAGGTCCGAGGAGGACAGAGAAGGGCCGGGCATGGATGAGACCCGTATCGAGACGCGGCTGCACGTCGACGAAGGTTTGAGCACTGGGCGCGAGATTGGCCTGGACCATGGCCGGGCGCATTTCCTGCGCAGCGTTTTGCGCTTGGCGCGCGGGGCGCAGGTGGCGGTCTTTAATGCCCGCGATGGCGAATGGCTGGCCCGTATCGATGGTCTCGGCAAGGGCTGGTGCTCGCTGGCTGTCGAGCGGCAGCGGCGGGAACCGACTCCGGAACCGGACGTGTGGACGATTTTCGCCCCGATTAAGCGGGCGCGTATCGACTTCTTGGCGGAAAAGGTAACCGAGCTGGGCTGCGCCGTGCTGCAGCCGGTGATGACCCAACGGACGGTCGTGAGCCGGGTCAACGTCGACCGGCTGGCCGCGAATGCCCGGGAGGCGGCGGAACAATGTACCCGCCTGAGCGTGCCCGAGGTGCGTGAGCCGGTGACCTTGATTGAGCTTATCGCCGCCTGGCCGGCCGGCCGGCGCCTGCTGCTGTGCGCCGAGTCCGGGACGGCGGCGCCGATCGCCGAAGCTCTTGCCGCGGCCGATTCGGGGCCATGGGCGATCCTGACCGGACCGGAGGGTGGCTTTGCACAAAGCGAACTTGACGCCCTTCTCGAACTGCCGTTTGTTACCCCGGTTGGCCTGGGGCCGCGTCTGCTTCGTGCCGATACGGCGGCCGTCGCCGCGCTGGCCTGCTGGCAGGCCGTTCTGGGTGACGGCCGGTCGCGTCCGCCCCGCGGCGCCTTCTTGCCGGTCTGATATGGCCGAGCATTTCTTCACCAGATAGAGGCCGAGACCGCCCATGTCCGCACCGCCGCAAGCCAAAGGGGAGCCGATCACCAGCAAAGCGCAGCTGGTGGATTTTTTCGAGGCCGGCTGTAAGCCGCCCGATCTATGGCGGATCGGCACCGAGCACGAGAAGTTCGCGTACACTGTCAGCGATCTGCGGCCGTTGCCCTACGATGGTGAGCGCAGCATCCGGGCTTTGCTCGAAGGCTTGGTGGCGCGTTTCGGTTGGGAGCCGATCCTCGAAAATGGGGTTCCGGTCGCGCTCACGCACGGTGGTTGCAACATCACCCTCGAGCCAGGCGGCCAGATGGAGCTATCCGGCGCGCCTGTCGATACCATCCACGAGACCTGTGCCGAGGTGCAGCAACATCTTGCTCAGGTCAAGGCAGTCGCCGAACCATTGGGCGTTAGCCTGATCGGCCTGGGTTTTCAGCCCAAGTGGCGGCGCGATGACATACCCTGGATGCCCAAGGCGCGATACCGGATCATGAAGGCGCACATGTCCAAGGTCGGCAACCTGGGCCACGACATGATGCTGCGAACCTGCACGGTCCAAGTGAACCTGGATTTCGAGTCCGAGGCCGACATGGTGACGAAGTTCCGCGTCTCCCTGGCCTTGCAGCCGATCGCGACAGCACTGTTCGCCAACTCACCCTTCACCGAAGGCAAGCCAAACGGCTTCCTCAGCTACCGCAGCCACATCTGGACCGACACCGATCCGGACCGTTGCGGCATCCTGCCTTTCGTTTTCGAGCCGGGCATGGGATTCGAGCGCTACGTGGATCATGTCCTGGATGTGCCCATGTATTTCGTCTACCGGGATGGCGAGTACATCGACGCCAGCGGCCAGTCGTTCCGCGATTTCATGGCCGGCCGTCTGCCGGCGCTGCCGGGCGAAATTCCAACGACCGGCGATTGGACGGATCACGTCTCCACCCTATTCCCGGAAGTGCGCCTGAAACGCTATCTGGAGATGCGCGGCGCCGACGGTGGACCCTGGGGGTCGTTATGTGCCCTGCCGGCCCTATGGGTGGGTCTGCTGTATGACCGCGAGGCGCTCGCGGCCGCCTGGGATCTGGTCAAGGACTGGACGCTGGAGGAGCACGCCTTCCTGCGGGCAGAGGTGCCGCGCCAGGCTCTCGATACGGAATTTCGCGGCGACAAGCTGTTTGCTGTCGCCCGTCAGGTCCTCGCCCTGGCTGATGCCGGGCTGACCCGCCGGGCGCGGCAGAACAGTCTGGGCGAGGACGAGCGCCTGCACTTGGCACCGCTGCGCCAGATTGTCGATACGGGGAAATGCCGGGCCCAGGATCAGTTGGCGGCGTACTACAGCCGCTGGGGCGAGAGCGTCGATCCGCTGTTTGCCGAGGATGCCTATTAGGGAAGGCTCAATAGGGCACCCCAGAAAAGCGGAGAGCCGCGGCTGGGGGACCGCGGCTCTCTGGGGTACAAGGGTACTTGTCTAGGGGAAGGGTTAGGTGAGCCCATTTAAGCCTAGGCCAGTTAACAATCCCTTAAGATGCGGCTAAGAATCTCGGCCCATCACGCGCTCGGAAAAGCCCGGTTTTTCGCTATTTTTTGGCTATTTTCCGGTCTGCCCGCCGGCCAGCGGCCGGAAATCAGCGATTTATTTACCGCTTATACGGGAAATTTAGGCGGCCGTGCCACCGACGGTTAGACTGTCGATCTTCAAGGTCGGCTGGCCGACACCCACGGGGACCCCTTGGCCTTCCTTGCCGCAGGTGCCAATCCCGTCGTCCAGGGCCATGTCGTTGCCCACCATCGAGACCCGGGTCAGCACATCCGGGCCGTTGCCGATCAGGGTCGCGCCCTTGACCGCCTGGCCCTGGCGGCCGTTCTCGATGAGGTAGGCCTCGGTGCAGGTAAAGACGAACTTGCCCGAGGTGATATCCACCTGACCGCCGCCGAAATTGACCGCGTAAATGCCGGATTTGACCGAGGATAGGATCTCCTCGGGCGAGCGGTCGCCGCCGAGCATGTAGGTATTGGTCATGCGCGGCATGGGAATGTGCGCATAGCTTTGCCGGCGGCCGTTACCGGTGGCCGCCATGCCCATCAGGCGGGCATTCTGCCGATCCTGCATATAACCGACCAGGGTGCCGTCCTCGATCAGCGTGGTGCACTGGCTCGGTGTGCCTTCGTCGTCGATCGTCAGTGAGCCGCGCCGGTCGTTGATGGTGCCGTCATCGACCACGGTAACACCGCGCGCCGCGACTTGCTGGCCCATGAGGCCGGCGAAGGCCGAGGTCTTCTTGCGGTTGAAGTCGCCCTCCAGGCCATGGCCGATGGCCTCGTGCAGGAGGATTCCGGGCCAGCCGGAGCCGAGCACCACGGCCATTTCGCCGGCGGGTGCCGCCACCGAGTCGAGGTTGACGATGGCCTGCCGCAGGGCCTCGTCGACCGCCCCTTGCCAGAACTCAGGCGTGATCAGCCCGTCGTAGAGGACCCGCCCGCCGCCGCCGTAACTGCCGCTTTCCATGCGATCGCCCTCGGCAACGACCACCGAGACGTTGAGCCGGACCAAGGGCCGGATATCCGCCGAGCGCTCACCGCCGACCCGCAGAATCTGGATCGCCTGCCATTCACCGGCCAACGAGGCGGTGACCTGGCGTACCCGTGGGTCGCGGCTACGGGCAAAGGCATCGATATCGGCCAGTAATTTGGCTTTGGCGTCGAAGGGCATCTCGGCCAGTGGATTGATTTCGCCGTAAAGCCGTTGATTGGTGCGGCTCGGCCCCGCCGCCATGACGCTGCCGCGCCCCGTGTGAACCGCGCGAACGGTCTCCGCCGCGCGCCGGATCGCGGCCTCCGACAACTCGCTGGCATGAGCATAACCGGCAGCCTCACCGGCCACGCACCGCAGACCGAATCCTTGCGTGGCGTCGAAGCAAGCGCTCTTCAGGCGGCCGTCGTCGAAGCTCAGGCTCTCGGACTGGCAGTATTCAAGGTAAAGCTCGCCGTCGTCGGCGCCATGCAAGGCCTCATCCACGATCGATTGCAGACGCGGACGGTCGAGCCCGGCCCGGTTGAAGAAGATGTCGTCCGTGGTGGCGATCTGCGACATGGCGGCTACTCCGTAGGGTTCGGTTCCGGTGGTGCCCGAAGTTAAAGGCGCAAAACCATATTGCAAGAACCGGCGCTCAGCGGTCATGGTGCGCGGGTCCGCGGGGAAATGTAGGGGGAGATTATAGCATGGTCACGGGGTTGCGCGACCACCCTTTGCGCCGGGCGCTGACCGACGAAATTCACGCCCGGCCGTTTGCGCGCCTGGCGCCGCCGCAACGGGTGACTCATCTGGCGCTGTTCTCCGGCGAAGGAACGGCCGCCGCCGATCACGCGCGGGTGACGGCCCTGTGCGAGCGCTTCGGGGCCCCGCCGCCAGCGGCGGACGACCGGCACCTGATGGCCGATCTCGGGCCTCTGCAACTGAAGTGGGAACGGCACACGGAATTCTCGACCTATACGTTTTTCCAGCACGCGGGTTCGCCCGGCTTCGATACGGCGGCGGCGCCATTCGCGGCCCCGGTGATGGACCTGGTCCCGCTGGATTGGCTGCAGAGTTTACCCGGAGAGCTCCTGGTCGCCATCCATCTGGAGATGGAGTCGCGCGAATCGGCCCAGCGCGACATCGACGATTTGGCGCTTCTTTTCGGCAGTGACAATTTTGCCGGCAGCCTGGTATCTGGCGGTGCGGCGACCGTGTGGATGGATTTTGCCATCCATGATGACGGTTTTGGCCGCATTCTGGTGCGCGATCGGCATCTCAAGCCGCGCCAAGCAGGCCGTCTGGTGCAACGGCTATGCGAGATCGAGACATACCGCTCGGTGGCGCTTCTCGCCCTGCCGGCGGCGCGCAGCTACGGCAGCCGGCTCACGCGTGCCGGGGAGCGCTTGACCGAGCTTACGGCGCGGCTGAGCGAGATCACCGGCCTGCCGGACGAGCAGAAGTTGCTTGGCGATTTGACGCGGCTGTCCGCCGAGGTCGAGGGGATCGCCGCCGCGGTGAATTATCGCTTTGGCGCGGCGCGCGCCTATCATGCACTGGTCTGCAGACGGGTCGAGGAGTTGCGGGAAGAGCGGCTCGAAGGTTTGCAAACGATCGACGATTTCTTGGAGCGCCGGCTGGCGCCGGCCATGCGAACGTGCGAGGCGGTGATGGTCCGGCTGGAAACTCTGTCGGCACGCATCGCGCGTGCCGGCGAATTGTTGCGCACGCGGGTGGATGTCACCCTTGAGGCGCAGAACAGCAATGTGCTGCACTCCATGGATCGGCGCGCCAAGATGCAACTGCGCTTGCAGCAGACCGTCGAGGGCCTGTCCATCGCTGCGATCAGCTATTATCTGGTTGGGTTGATCGGCTATGCGGCGAAGGCGGTGAAGGCGGCCGGCATTTCACTGAATATCGACGTCATCACGGGAGCCGCCATTCCCGTTGTCGTCGGGTTGGTCGGCTTCGGCGTATGGCGACTACGCCGGTTAGTTGCACGTGATAGTGATTCGCACAACGATTAGGCAAAAAAACGGGCGGCGGCCTTCGGTTCCAGGCTTGTGACCATGGCGACCTTGTTATAGCTTCCGCGCGCAGAATCGGGTATCAGAAGCAAGTTGTCATACCACCACGGGCAAGCTGTGGCGCCGTCCTTAACGGGCAGTCACGCGCCACGCTGCGAAACGGGAAGTTAGAGCATGGGGATCTTGCGTAAGGTTGGCCTCGCAATTGCGGCGGCGGTGCCAGTTGCCAGTTGGGCGGAATTGGTGCACGCCGAGGTGCCGAGAAACTGGCAGTTAGGGTTCGATCCGGCGGCGTCGCCGACCATGGAGCGGATTACCGATTTTCATAATCTGCTGCTCATCGTCATCACACTGATCACGATCTTCGTTCTAGGGCTGCTGCTCTACGTGATGTATCGCTTCTCGGAGAAGCGGAATCCGAACCCGTCGCGCACGACGCACAATACGCTCGTCGAGGTTCTGTGGACCGTCATTCCGGTGGTCATCTTGGTGATCATCGCCATCCCGTCCTTCAAGCTGCTCTATTATGCTGATCGGGCGGAAGACGCGGACATGACCGTCAAGGCAATCGGCCATCAGTGGTATTGGAGTTACGAGTACCCAGATGATGGCAATTTCACGTTCGATGCGATCATGGTGGACGAGGAAGATTTGCAGGACGGACAGCACCGCCTGTTGGATACCGACAATTATGTGGTCCTGCCGATTAACACCAAAATCCGCTTGTTAATCGCCGCCGACGACGTCCTGCACTCTTTTGCCGTGCCGGCGATGGGCGTGAAGTTGGACGCGGTTCCCGGCCGCATCAACGAGACCTGGGTCGAGATTACCCGGGAAGGCACGTTTTACGGGCAATGCTCGGAGATTTGCGGTAGCGGCCATTCCTTCATGCCGATCGCCATCAAGGCGGTGTCGAAAGACGCGTACGCGGCGTGGGTCGAGACGGCCAAGGAAGAATTCGCGCAGATCGATGAGCCCGCGCCGTCGACGCGCGTGGCACGAGCCGGTTTAGCCGAGTAGTTGGGAGAGGGATAAAAAACAATGGCTCAGGCGCACGCAGATCACGATCACAAGCCGAGCTTCTTTGTGAGGTGGCTGTGCTCCACCAATCACAAGGATATCGGCACGCTTTATTTATGTTTTGCCATCATCGCCGGGCTTATCGGTGGCGCCGCCTCTTTACTGATGCGCCTGGAGCTGCAGGAACCGGGTGTGCAATTCATGCTGACCGATGGCGTGGCCGATGGGCAGATGTGGAATGTGCTGATCACGGCACACGGCTTGATCATGGTTTTCTTCGTGGTCATGCCGGCCTTGATCGGTGGCTTTGGCAACTGGATCGTGCCGATGATGATCGGGGCGCCGGATATGGCCTTCCCGCGCATGAACAACATCTCGTTCTGGCTGCTAGTCCCGTCGTTTCTGCTCTTGGCTGGTTCTGCTCTGGTGCCGCCGGGCGCCGGGACGAGCTGGGTTATCTACCCGCCATTGTCGTCTGCCTTAGGGCATCCGGGGCCATCGGTGGATATGGCGATCTTCGCTTTGCATCTCGCCGGCGCCTCGTCGATTCTCGGGGCCATCAATTTTATCACCACCATCTTCAATATGCGCGCGCCGGGCATGACACTGCATAAGATGCCGCTATTCGTCTGGTCGATTTTGGTAACCGCGTTCCTATTGCTCCTGGCGTTGCCGGTGCTTGGCGGGGCGATCACCATGCTGTTGACCGACCGGAATTTTGGCACGGCCTTTTTCGATCCGGCGGGCGGTGGTGATCCGATCCTGTTCCAGCATCTGTTCTGGTTCTTCGGCCATCCCGAGGTCTACATCATGATCCTGCCGGCCTTCGGCATCGTCAGCATGATCGTCTCGACCTTCAGCCGGAAGCCGGTGTTCGGGTATCTGGGCATGGCCTATGCCATGGTCGCGATCGGCTTCGTCGGTTTCATCGTCTGGGCGCACCACATGTACACCGTGGGCTTGGACGTCGATACGCGCGCCTACTTCACGGCGGCGACCATGGTCATCGCGGTGCCGACGGGGGTGAAGATCTTCTCCTGGGTCGCCACTATGTGGGGCGGCAGCTTGCGTTTCAGCACCCCAATGCTGTGGGCCATAGGCTTTATCTTCTTGTTCACCTTGGGGGGTGTCACGGGTGTGGTCCTGGCCAATGCGGGTATGGACCTGTCGTTGCACGATACCTACTACGTCGTAGCCCACTTCCACTACGTGCTGAGCTTGGGAGCGATCTTCGGCATCTTCGCCGGCTTCTACTACTGGTTCGGCAAAATGTCGGGCCGGCAGTATCCGGAATGGGCCGGCAAGGTGCATTTCTGGACCACGTTCATTGGCGTCAACATCACGTTCTTCCCCCAGCATTTCCTGGGCCTGGCGGGCATGCCGCGGCGGATTGTGGATTATCCGGATGCCTACGCCGGTTGGAATCTGGTTTCCTCGTGGGGGTCTTACATCAGCCTCGCGTCCACGGTCTTCTTCGTGGGCGTCGTTCTTTACACGCTCGTCGCCGGGCGGAAGGCTGCGGCCAACCCATGGGGCGAGGGGGCAACGACCTTGGAATGGACGGTCCCATCGCCAGCGCCATTCCATACCTTCGAGCAGACACCGCAGGTTCGCTAAGAGACGGTTGCCGTTGAAAGCGGCGACTGGGAGGGGCACGTGACGGATACCTCGCTGACCACGGCAAGCAAAGCGTCGGGGCAAGCGCTCGCCGAGGGCGCGCGCGTCAGCGACTTCGTGGCCCTGCTCAAGCCACGGGTTATGTCGTTGGTGGTCTTTACCGGCATCGCCGGCCTGATCGCAGCACCCGGACAGTTGCACCCGCTGTTGGCTGCCGTCGCGGTCTTGTGTATCGCCGTGGCCGCCGGGGCGGCCGGGGCCATCAATATGTGGTACGACCGGGACATCGACGCGGTCATGGCGCGGACCCGGCACCGGCCGTTGCCCGCCGGTCGCATTGCACCGGACGAGGCGTTGGCCTTTGGCGTCGCCCTGAGCCTATTTGCCGTCATGTTGATGGGCGTGGCGACGAATTGGACCGCCGCCCTGTTGCTGGCGGCGGCGAATGGGTTCTATGTCTTCGTCTACACCATGTGGCTGAAGCGCCGGACGCCGCAGAACATCGTCATTGGCGGTGCCGCCGGAGCCTTTCCGCCGGTTATCGGCTGGGTCGCCGTGACCGGGCACGTGGATCTGGAAGCCCTGGCCCTGTTCCTGATCATCTTTCTGTGGACGCCGCCGCATTTCTGGGCGCTGGCGCTGTATCGGGCGGGCGACTACGCCAAGGCCGGTGTGCCGATGCTGCCGGTGGTTGCCGGTGCCGCGGCCACGCGGCGCCAGATCGTTGCCTATTCGGTGGCTTTGGTGGTCGCCAGCCTATTGCCGACGATGCTCGGTACGGTCGGTATTCTCTATGGGGCGGTCGTGGCGCTGCTCGGCGGGGCCTTTCTTGTGCTGGCCATCGCGGTTCTGCGCGATACGGGCGAGGCCGCGGCGCGACGCCTGTTTGCATTCTCCATTCTCTATCTATTTTTGTTGTTCGCGGCATTGATCGTCGATCGGGTCAGCAACATCGGGGGCATCGGGTGAGTGCGATGAGCGAACGGCAACCGCGCAACGACATGCACCGCAAACAACGCGCCAAGAACATAGCGCTGATGCTGGCACTGCTTGGCCTTGTCGTGGTTGTCTATCTGGTCACCATCGTCCGCATGGGAGGGCAGTAGGCCGTGACGCCAAAGACCTCCCGGCGCAATACCCGCACCGGCCTTGTTTTGGCTAGCGTTGCCGTGGGCATGGTTGGCCTGGCCTTCGCCTCCGTGCCGCTCTACCGCCTATTCTGCCAGGTGACCGGTTTTGGCGGCACCACGCAGGTCGCGACGGAGGCGCCGGATGCCATCGTCGACCGAACCATGACCGTGCGCTTCAACGCCGACGTGGATCCCAAGTTGCCGTGGACGTTCCAACCCAATCAGCGCCAAGTTTCGGTGCGTGTCGGCGAGTCGGGGTTGGCGTTCTATACGGCGCGCAACCTCAGCGAGGCACCGCTGACCGGGACAGCGACGTTCAACGTCACGCCCCTGAAGGCCGGCCAATATTTCAATAAAGTTCAGTGTTTTTGCTTCGATGAGCAGCGCCTCGAGCCCGGGCAAGAGGTTGAGATGGCGGTCAGTTTTTTCGTCGATCCGGCGATCATGGATGACCGCAACCTCGATGAGGTAAAAACGATTACCTTGTCTTATACCTTTTTCCATAGCCTGGACGACGATGGAGAGAACAGCGGCAACACCGCTGAGAATACCCGCTTAGATACCCAGCAATCGGCCGCCGCGCACAGCGGCACGCCGGCCAACAATTGATACCGGCCCATTAGAGTGACAGCCGAGACGAGGATGCCATGAGCCAAGACAGCCACGCCGCGAACCACCCCTATCACATGGTCACGCCCAGCCCCTGGCCATTCGTGGGCGCCATGGGGGCGGGGGTATTGGCCGCCGGTGGCGTTCTCTATATGCACGATATGACGCCATGGTTGATTCCGATCGGCCTAGGGCTGGTTTTGCTCACCATGTACCTGTGGTGGCGCGATGTGGTGCGCGAGGCGACCGTCGAAGGCCATCACACGCCCATCGTGCAGATCGGCCTGCGCTATGGCATGGCGCTGTTCATCGCTTCGGAGGTGATGTTCTTCGCCGCTTTCTTCTGGGCCTATTTCAATGCGTCGCTGTACCCGACCGAGGCGACCGGCTTCCAGTGGCCACCGGTCGGCGTCGAGGTCTTTGATCCCTTTGGGGTGCCGTTGCTCAATACCCTGATCCTGCTGCTCTCGGGCTGCACGGTCACCTGGGCGCATCACGAACTGCGCAAGGGCAATCAACGCGGTACGGTGCAAGGTCTGATCGTGACCGTCCTCTTGGGGATTCTGTTCACCTCCTTGCAGGCCTATGAATACGCCCATGCGGCCTTCGGTTTTACCGAGGGTATCTATCCTTCTACCTTCTTCATGGCGACTGGTTTCCATGGCTTCCACGTCATCATCGGGACGATTTTCCTGATTGTCTGCCTATTCCGCGCCGCGCGCGGGCACTTCGAGCCGGATCACCATTTCGGCTTCGAGGCGGCCGCTTGGTATTGGCATTTCGTCGACGTGGTTTGGCTGTTCTTGTTCAGCTGCGTCTACCTGTGGGGCTCCTGAGCCAGGAGACTTTGACCGGCGGCGGGTGTCATGGCCGATAAGGACCATTTCCCGCACCGCTCGCCTCTGGCCACGGGTCTTGCCTGCCGCTGCCCACGGTGTGGCCAAGGGGCGCTTTACACGGGTTTCCTAACGGTTGCCGAACGCTGTTCGGTCTGCGGCCTGGATTTGCGCAAGGCCGATAGCGGCGACGGCCCGTCGGTGTTCATTATCCTTATTCTTGGATTTCTCGTGGTCCCGATGGCGCTTCTTGTCGAGGCCCGGTTCGCGCCACCCATGTGGGTGCATATGGCCATTTGGCCGCCGCTGATTCTAGGCGGCAGCTTGGCGATGCTGCGGCCGATGAAAGGTGTTCTGATCGCCCTGCAGTTTCACCACAAGGCGAGCGACTCGGGCACGGTGGATTACGACTAGGTGGCGCCGGTGAGTAGTAGCATCCGGTGGCATTTCCGGCCGCGTCTGGTGCCGACCCTGGCCGCGCTTTCCGGCGTGTTGCTCTTGGTCGGATTGGGCTCTTGGCAGATGCAACGCCTGACCTGGAAGGAAGGGGTGATCGCCAAGCTTGCGGCGCGCAGCGCGCAACCACCCAAGGCCCTGCCATGGATCATCGCCGATCCGGCGGCCCTGGAGTTCACGCCGGTTCGCTTGCGGGGCACATTTTTGCACGACGGCGAGCTTTATATAGGCGCCCGCCTGCACCGGGGAAAAGCCGGCTTTGACGTTGTTACCCCCTTTGTGCTCGAGGATGGCCGCACAATCCTGGTCGATCGCGGCTGGGTGCACAGCTCGGCGAGGGCAGCGGAAACACGTGTCGCCGGGCAGATCACGGGGGCCGTTACCGTCGAGGGGCAGGTGCGCACGGGCGGTTGGAAGGGGTCCGATCTGTTTCGCCCGGCGAACAGTCCGGCCAAAAACGAGTGGCTGTGGATGGATTTGCCGGCGATGGCAATGAAGGCAGGAGTGGATGGCGCCATCACCTCGCTCTATATCGTCGCAGGAGCGGGCGAAAATCCCGGTGGCCTACCCATCGGCGGTCTGCGGTCGGTCGAGGTGCGCAACGACCATCTAGGCTATGCGCTGACCTGGTATGCGCTGGCCCTGGTCTTGCTGGTGATCTATGTGATGCATCAAAGCCGATCACCGCATAAGGAAGGATCTGATGACGCGCGCCTATGAGGCCCTCGAAACCCGCTTTCGCCGCTTGAATTCCCTGCGCGAGGCGGCTGGCATGTTGAACTGGGACATGTCGGCCATGATGCCCGCCGGTGGCGCCGATGCGCGCAGTGAGCAGTTGGCGGTGCTGCAAGTCACCTGTCACGATCTTTTGAGCGACCCGGCCGTGGGCGACCTGCTGGAGGAGGCGGAGGGAGAAGGCCAGGCCCTGGATCCCTGGCGCCGCGCCAATTTGCGCGAGATGCGCCGGGATTGGTTGCATACCACGGCACTGCCCACCGATTTGGTGGAGGCCCTGAGTCGGGCGCGCAATCGCTGCGAAATGATCTGGCGCCAGGCCCGGCCGGAAAGTGACTTCGCCGCCGTGCTGCCAACCATGCAGGCGTTGCTCGACTTGGTGCGCGAGTCGGCGGCGGCAAAATCGGCGCTGCTTGGGTGTGCGCCATACGATGCGCTGCTCGACGAGTTCGAGCCTGGCGGCTCCGCCGCTCGCATCGACGTGGTCTTCGACCAACTGGCTAAGTTCCTGCCCGATTTCCTAGGCCGCGTCTTGGAAAAGCAGGCGGCGGCGCAACAGCCGCTTGCCCCGGAAGGCCCATTCCCCATTGCCGCGCAGGAAGCCCTGGCGCGGCGCCTCATGGCCGCGGTTGGCTTCGATTTCACCCATGGCCGGCTGGATACCAGCCTACACCCCTTTTGCGGCGGGGTGCCCGACGATGTGCGCATCACCACGCGCTATGACGAGGGGGATTTCGCCAAGGCCCTGATGGGCGTCCTGCACGAGACCGGGCATGCCCTCTACGAGCGCGGCTTGCCCAGCGAGTGGCGGGCCCAGCCGGTGGGGGCGGCGCGCGGCATGGCCGCCCATGAAAGCCAGTCGTTGCTGATCGAAATGCAGGCCTGCCGGGGTGCCGAGTTCGTGGCCTACCTGGCGCCTCTGGCACGGGAGGCCTTTGCCGGCGACGGACCGGCCTGGGCGGCGGACAACCTGCAGCGCATGTACAACCAAGTTCGGCCCGGCTTCATCCGCGTCGATGCGGACGAGGTGACCTATCCGGCCCACGTCATCCTGCGCTATCGCCTGGAGAAGCAGATAATCGCCGGCGATCTGGCGCTGGCGGACCTGCCGGGGGCGTGGAATGCCGGCATGAAGGAGCTTTTAGGCATTGTCCCGCCGGATGACGGAGATGGTTGCTTGCAGGATATCCACTGGTTTGATGGCGCCTGGGGGTATTTTCCGACCTATACCCTGGGCGCTATCGCCGCCGCCCAGCTCTTTGCCGCCGCCAAATCAGCGGTCCCGGAAATCCTGGCGGCTATCGGGCGCGGCGATTTCGCGCCGCTTATCGGCTGGCTGCGCCAGAACGTGCATGCCTGGGGCTCGTTCCATTCGACCGATGAACTGCTCGAGCAGGCCACCGGCAGCCCCCTGGACCCTAAGGCTTTTGAGGTGCACCTTATCGGTCGTTTTCTAGAATGAAACTGGGTTGATCCGATGGCCCTACAAGAAGAATTTATAATTTCCTATGAACTAGCTATATCTTTGGATTCATAGAGAACTCCGGCAACCTGTTGGGAAACTTTGCCTTGGCGAATCAGCTCTTGTATAGCCGCCGATACCTTAGCATTTGATACTCCGAGTTTTGTTGCGATTTCCTTGTGAATTCCTGTTGGCCATGGTTGGTCTGGTAGGTATTCTGCAACAACTTCCACGAATCCTGGCTCTAGCATTTGAGATTGAGATGAAATAGCGGATTCGACAGCAATAATTTTCGAGTTGATACTCTTAGTTGCTCTGGAGAATCGGATGTTGGCGTCGCAATTGCCGCAAGTTGTGTCCTTGCTGCTTCCGGATATGTTTTCTAGCAAGATGGACATTGGGGTTGAACACGCAGGGCACTCAACGTTTTCTTTG
>JAJFGP010000035.1 GCA_021776055.1 Kiloniellaceae bacterium | reverse complement strand
CAGGACTCCGGCGGAGCGCACATGCCGTTCACGCGTCGCATGGCTTTCACGGGCAAGCATGTGCTCGATCTCTTCGGCCGGCAGGCCATCGGCGACCAAACTTATCGCTTGGGTAAGAAAGCGGCCGGCGTGCGCATTCTTCGCGGAACTTTCGACGCTCAGGGGCCCTTCGCGCCGGGCCCGGTCGGCCACGTAGAGCATGCGCTGTGCCGCGTCGGCCGGCGTTTCAAAGTGATAGACGACAGCGCGAAGCATGACACCTTGGGCGCGAAAGACCTCACCCAGAGAAAACGAGATAGTTGTGACCAGGAATGTGCCGCCGACGACGATCAGCAGAGCCGGAATGTCTACAAAGGAGCCGGGCGAGCCGCCAATAACCATAGCCGCGCCAATGACAACAAACGCGCCGATCGCGCCGCCAAGCGTCGCGATGTCGAGGCTTGCGGCCCGGTTGACCGGTGCCGCCCCTCCACTGACAGTGCCGACTTTTTCGGCTGCGCTTGCGGTTGCCATATCGCGTCCCTTTGCTCGCCGTCGATCTCTACGAGCGGTCCATCTTGATGATCTCGGTCATCGTCACGCCGAGACGATCTTCGACCACGACAACCTCGCCGCGGGCGACGAGGCGGTCGTTGACGTAGATGTCGATGGCTTCACCAACCTTGCGGTCCAGTTCCACAACAGCGCCCCGGCCAAGCTTGAGCAGTTGGCTCACTTGCATGCTCGATCGGCCGAGCACGGCCGAGACTTGCACGGGAATGTCGTAGACAGCCTCGAGTTCCTTGGCGTTGGATGGAACGTGTCCGGCATCGCCGCGTGCAGCGACCGCGGCGGCGTCTTGGTCGTCCCCGGCCTCTTGTTCCAGGTCTGGCAAATCCAGATTTTCATCTTCGGCCATAACAAATTCTCCTAGTGGGAAACGGCCTTAGGCCGTTCCGATTCCTGAGTCAGTGCAGTAGTCGTAGGGTCGATTGGCGCAGTGTCGCCGGTTTCCGGTGGTGTCGAACCGATGAAACGGGCAACGATTGTATCGATTTCACGCCAGAGCGTTTCGTTATCGCGTTCCGCGCCACCGTCAGCCCACTCGACGCGAACGTCGCCGGCCTGCAGGTCATCTTGCGCGATTAGCACAAGCTTGCCTTCGAAACCGGCTTTGGCAGCCAATGCCGTAACCCGCTCGTTCACGGCGTCGAGTAAGGCATCGGCAACGCGGATGACAACGCGCGGTTCGCTGCGCAAACGCGCAAGGCATTCGCCGATGATGGACTCGATCTCCGCCATGCCGTGATTTTCCGCAAGACTGGGAAACAGCTTGCGGGTAATCGACAGGGCGGTCTCGACGGCTTCGCGGCCGCGGCGTTCGATCGATTCCGTTTGTTGCTTGCCAAGCTCGGCGAGTTGTTGTGTCACGTGGGTTAGAGCCTGCGCGACGTCGCGCTCGATCAGTTCCTCGGCCGCCTTTTGGCCAGCCTCTTTGCCAGCGACAAATCCGTCGTCCCGGGCCTTGGTTAGGTCTTCCTCCGAGAATATCGGCTCGGGCTCCTTCTCGACAGGAACCGGCGCCGCCGGACGTTCGTCGTCGGTCTCGAACGAGGTTTCGAAAAGATATTTGCGGGGTGCGTTCATATTGGACATGGCATCGCCTTAGTAGACGAGCTCGTCTTCCCCCTTGCTGTCGACAATGACGATCTCGCCGTTGGCGGCAAGATCCTTTGCCATGGTGACGATGTACATTTGCGCCTCGTCCACGTCGCGTAGCCGGACCGGGCCCATCGCCTGCATGTCCTCGCGCATGATCTTGGCGGCGCGTTCGGACATGTTGGAGAAGAACAGATCGCGCAAATCCTCGGAGGCGCCCTTGAGAGCGATGGCAATCTTGTCCTTGTCGGCGTTGCGCAGAACCGTTTGCGCCCCGCCGGGGTCGAGCTTGCCCAAATCCTCGAAGGTGAACATGAGGGCCTTGATGCGTTCCGCTGAATCCCGGTTGCGCTCCTCCAGGGCCGTGAGGAAGCGGTTCTCGACGTTGCGGTCGAGGAAATTGAAGATGTCGGCCATCATCTCGTGTGAGTCGCGCCGGTTCGTGCGCGCCAGATTCGACATGAACTCGTTACGCAAGGTGCGCTCGACATCATCGAGCACCTCTTTCTGCACCGACTCCATGCGCAGCATGCGCATGATCACCTCCATGGCGAAGGGCTCCGGCAGCAAGGCCAGGACCTTCGAGGCATGTTCCGGCTTGATCTTGGAGAGGACCACGGCGACCGTCTGCGGGTACTCGTTCTTGAGGTAGTTGGCGAGCACGGTCTCGTTGACGTTGGTCAACTTCTCCCACATGGTTCGACCAGCGGGACCGCGGATCTCTTCCATGATCCCGCCGACGCGGTCTTCGCCAAGAACCTTGGCCAGGAGGCGCTCGGTGTTGTCGAAGTTGCCGACAAGGGACCCGGTGCTCGATATCTGGTCGGCGAATTCGACAAGCAGGCGCTCGACCATCTGAGAGCTGACCGTGCCCAGATTGGCCATCGACTGGGACAGCTCTTTGATTTCCTCGTCGTCCATCAAGGAGAAAAGGCGCGTCGCATTTTCCTCGCCGACGGACATCATCAGCAAGGCGGCCTTTTCCGGGCCGCTCATCGTGCGATAATCTTCACGCAGACGCATGGTTCGGCTTCCCTAGACTTCCTGATAGAGCCAGTTTCGGATGATGGCGACAGCCTCGTCCGGGTGCTTGTCGACGATCTCACCGATCTTGCGGACGGAGGAGGCGCGCACACGACCCTCGACCTTGTTCAGGTCGATCATCTGGTCGATCTCCTCGGCTACCACCTCGGAGCTGCTGGGCGAGTGTTGCTCGTTACCGTCGTGGCCCGGGCCGGCAAGGGCCGCGTGCCCACCGCCGGTGGCGCCGACACCTGAGTGATCCGGCAACCGGCCGACGCCAGAGTTGATGCCGCCACCCTCGACCATACGGCCGATAAGCGGCCGGACCACAAGCAGTAGGACCAGGACCGCGACGACGCCGAGGACCAGCACCTCGGCGATCCGCATAAGCTGCGCCTCGGTAAAGCCAAAGAACCCACTGCCCTCGCCATCGCCCAGGTCCACGGCAGCATCGGCGAACGGCAGGTTGACGATCTCCAGTTTGTCGCCTCGCTCCTCGTTCAGCCCAACCGCGGAGCGAACCAGGGAGGAGAGCTGTTGCATCTCCTCGTCGCTGCGAGGCTCGTAGGTGGTCGTCCCGTCCTCGGCAACGGTCGTCGTGCCGTTGACCAGCACCGCAACAGAGAGTTGGCGTACCGCACCGCTCTCGCGCACGTGGGTCCTGACAGTCTTCGAGATCTCGTAGTTGACCGTTTCCTCGTTGCGCAAAGCGTTGCTCTGCGATCCGTTGGGATCCCCGGCGCCAAGGTTTGCATCCGGTAGGTTGCCGCCCACGGTGACCGGAGGCAGGCCCTGGCCGTCCGTGCTACCGGACTGCTCCTCCACGGTCTGCGTGGAGCGCACGACCTGACCGTCCGGATCAAATATTTCTGCGTTCTCGGTGATGCGGTCGAAATCCATATCAGCCGAGATTTGAACGCGCACATTGCCGCGGCCGACCGAGCGCTCCAGTAACTCCTCGACGGTTCGGATCAGGCGCGTCTCGTGGGCAACCCGCATTTCCTCGGCGGTCGTGGATGTGCCCTGTAAATCACCCTCTTCGGCGTTGCGGGCCAGAAGATTGCCGCTGCTGTCTATGATCGAGACCATGGTGGGCTTTAGCCCGGGGACAGCCGCCGAAACCAAATGCTGAATAGCTAGAACTTGTTGCCGTTCCAGCCGTTGGGCGCCTTGCATCGAGAGGACGATGGAGGCGGTCGGTTCCTGCCGGTCGCGGCTGAATAGCTCACGCTTCGGAAGCACCAGGTGGACACGCGCCTGCTTGATCCGAGTGATCGCCCGGATGGTACGGGCTAATTCCCCTTCTAGCGCGCGCACATGGTTAACGTTCTGCACGAAGCTCGTGGTGCCAAGTCCCTCGGATCGATCGAAAATTTCGTATCCGATTGATCCCCCCGCGGGTAGGCCTTCCTCGGCCATGGCGACGCGCATACGGCCCACTTCGTCGGCGGGGACGAAGATCTGGGTGCCGTCGGCGCCGATTCGGAACGGGGTATTTCTCTGCTCGAGCCGGCTGACGATTTGGCCGCTGTCTTGCGGATCCAGATCGGCGTAAAGCAGCGCCATCTCCGGCGTCGCTAGGCGGCTGGTCAGATAGATAAAGAATGCGAGAGCACTCGCGGCGACGGCGGCCATGAGGCCCAGTCTGGCCGGCCCCAAGCTTCTGATTGTATCGCTGAATGAGTTCAAGTCTGCCCGTCCTGGATTGCGGCCGTCCCGACGGGACACCGCTACGAAATCGCCCTATTGCTATGGGAAAAGGAGGCCCCTCGGCTGCCTCCCCAAACCCTTGCAAATAGACTAAATCTGTTGGGTAAAGTTGCAGTTAACAAAGGCAATTCTTGCCTAGTTCGACAGGCAAAAATTGCCGTGCAGGGGGGCCGAATCGCAGAAAGCAGCGCGTGCCCCGGGGCGCCCAGGCATGGGCGTCACCTAGCCAGCTCTTTAAGCCGATCTGGAGTGCGGACAGGAGTAGGATCAGGAAGAGGCAGAGGCCGGCCGGCGCCTATTCAGGGCGCCAGTCGGTGGGCTAGCTACCTATGAGGAGACTTTCGAGTTCAACTGGGAGCCAACCGGAGCCGTATCGGCGCCATCGGCTCCTGGCTTGCGATATTGCTGCAGCCGGGTCGTGCGCAGGCCGCGCATGCCATGCTCCTCAATCAACTGCTGCCAGGAAAGGAACTCCTCGGCAGACAGCTTATAGCGATTGCACGCGTCTTCCAAACTGATGAGGCCATTACGGACGCCGGCCACCACCTCAGCCTTGCGTCGGATGACCCAGCGCTTGGTTTCGGGCGGCGGCAGATCGTCGACGGTCAGCGGCTCTCCTGCCGGTCCGATCACGTTTTTAGGCCTACCTGGGCGGTCCGAGTCCATCGACTCCTCTCCATAGTGCACAATCGCGTTTGATCTTGAGGGCAGCGTATCCTCTCGCCCTTGAAAAACCATTAATTCCAATTATTAAGCTAAATTCACGGTGGTCAGAGGTTAGCCTCGGGAGAGGCTAAAAACGGCCCCTGATGTCCCGTACTCCAGGTCGATCTAGGATTTATTTCCTAGTTCGACCTGGGGTCACGATTTTTTTGGATCAGGGATTACCGACGGATACGGATTAGCTCTTCCAGCATATCGTCAGCGGTCGTGATGACCTTGGCGCTGGCCGAATAGGCCCGCTGGGTCGTGATCATCTTCGTGAACTCCTCGGCCAAGTCCACATTCGCGGATTCCAGGGCCGAGGACGCGACCACCCCGGCACCGCCGGCATTGGCCTGCTGCAGTATGATATCGCCTGACCTATCCGTCTGGGAATAGGCGTTACCGTTTCGGGCCTCAAGGCCGTTCGGGTTGGCGAACATAACGATCGGCAGCTGGTAGACTTGAAGCTGCTCGCCGTTATCGAAGAGAGCAGTGACGATACCGTCGTCACCGATGCTGACACCGACGAAACCACCATAACGGGCACCGTCCTGGTCGACTGAGTTGAGAGCAAACTGCCCGGCAAACTGGGTGATGCCGTTCGTCTGATTGACCGTGCCCACGTTAGTCGTGACCGTGCTGTTGTTCGCACCGGTGGTCCAGGCGGAGATGGTGATAGGCGGGAAGACGATGGTGGCCGGCGTGCCGTCCCCGTTAAAGGTGATGCTTCGGACTACCGGCGCAACAGTGCCGCTGGTAGCGCCCGTGCTGGCCAGCACGGGATCGTTCACATTGATATTCCAGGTGTTTGTGCCAACCTTCGTATACTGGATAACCAGGTCGTGCGCGTTGCCCAGGGAGTCGAAGATCTGAACGGCGGACGAGAATGCCGCGCCCGTGACCGCTGTACCAATGCCAACGCTGTTCTGTAACTCCAGTAAGTCGATATCGAAGACACTCGCTGTAGTATTTGCGGTCGTGACATCAAGCGTTACATCGAAGGAGTTGGTGCCGTCCGTGATCGTAATCACGCGCGCGCCCGTCGTGCCCAGGTCCTGGCTGCTTGCTGCAACGGAAAAACCGGTCGGCCCCGCGGTCATGGTCACGACGCCGCCCGCGGTGGTGGAAAATGCCATCGCGGTCGCGTCCAGCGCCGCCAGATCGGCGGCATCGAAGTTACTAAGCACCGGCACTGCGCCGGCAAGTGCAAGCGTACCGCTGGTCACGTTATCCGTATTCACCGCCGTGGCGATCGCCGCGGCGAAGTTGAATGTACCATCGAGGTTGATTTCCATGCCGGCAAGGGTGCCCGTGCTGACATAGGTCTGGGCGGCTTGGGCGGTCACGTCGAAAGTACCCGTCTGCGCGCCGATGGTGACGGTGATCGTGTTCGTACCGTTGTAGGTGACCTTGGCGGTCTGACCAACGGTACCGAAGCCGTTGAGATCGAGGTTCGTGACACCAACTAGCGGGGTTGAAATCGTGGTGTTGATCGTGCCGTTCCCGGAATTTGGCGCGGTCGAGGGGAGATTGAGTGCGATGCTGGCGGTTGTGGTGGCTGTCGCGGTACCCGCGAAGCTTGACACATTGATGGTCTGTACGCTGGTCAGCACGCTGGTGTTTGTCGGCAAGGCGCCGTTGGTCAGCGGCCATCCTTGGAGGTAGTAACCTCCCGTGTTTACGAGATCGCCATTCTTGTCCGGGCTGAAGGACCCGGCGCGGGTGAACAGGAACTCATTGCCCTGTGCCGGCGCTGCCGCCTCGTTCACCAGAAAGAATCCGTTGCCCGCGATAGCGATGTCGGATTTTGATGCGGAGGACTGCAGCAGACCTTGGCGGTCAATCGTTTGCGTGGGGGCGGCCCGCACACCGCCGGGCGTGAAGGTGGACTGCGAGGCTGCTTGGGTGACCAGCGTCGAGAAGCTGGCGGTCGTACCCTTGTAACCCACTGTGTTTACATTGGAAATGTTGTCGGCGATCATACCAAGGGCCTGGCTTTGTGCGTTTAGCCCGGTAACGCCTGAAAACATCGCGCCGAAGATACTCATCCTGATCTCTCCTCATTTGCGAGCGGGGCGTCCTGCCCAGCGCTGCGATGGTCTAGCCAAATCTCACTGCCGGTTATCGGCCGGCGATTCAAATTTCTTGCCCGATGGCCTAAGCCTCGGAAGCCGTTTCGCGCACGGCGAAAATCCTATCCAGCGTTGCGCCAAGCTCGCCGATGTTCAGGGTCACGACTCCGTCGACAGCTTCGAGCCCCGTAACGACGCCGACGGCGGCCGTTACCGTATCGATGGTCTGGTCCTCCGAACCCACTGCAATGACAGTGAAGTTATAAACGCCGTCCGGCAATGTAGCGCCGTTGTTGTCTTTGCCGTCCCAAACGAATTCGTGGCGGCCGGAGTCGGTGTTGCCGTTCACGGTGCGTACCGTTTCGCCATCCTCGTTGACGATCGTGATGGTCGTCGTGGCGGCTTTTCCATCAAGGCCATAGGTGATCTTCGAGGAGCCATCCTTCAGCAGAAGCTGATCACTGACGACTTCGACGGTCTTGCCGATATACGAGACCGCGCCGGTAAGCTGATTGCCCGTCTGTATCTGGAGCAACTCATCCAATTTCGTATTTGTGTTGATGGCTTGCTCAACCCCGGAAAACTGCACGAGCTGTTCGGTGAATTGCTCGCTCTTCATCGGGTCGAGCGGATCCTGGTTCTGTAGCTGCGTGGTGAGCAGCGCTAAGAACGTATCGAACGTTTCGGCCAAACCTTGAGCGGAATTTGCACCGCCGCTGGTCGGCTCTTTGAAGGCTACGCCGTTGACTTCCATGGTCTGCAACTCCTAGGCGTTTGACTAGACGCGAATATCCAACGCGCGGTCGGAAATAATCTGTGCCGGATGGTCGACTTCCGGCGGGGGTGAGTCGGTCTTTTGCTCGGTCTCGGCGCCGGATTGAGCCGCGACGCCCGATCCACGTTGACCGTCATTCGGCCCGTGCTGATCACCGCCGCGCAGATTGAAACTCAGACTACCAGCATCTGTTTTCAGGCCGGCGTCCTGAAGTGCCCGCTCCAGCCCGCGCGAATCGCGCTGCATCAGATCGAAGGTCTCGGGCCGATCGGTCGTGACGACCACCTTGACGGTGCCGTCATGGCGGACCTTCAGCGATACATCGATCTGACCCAGTTCGGCGGGGTTCAGGCGGACTCGAATATGATCCTTACCGGCATTGATAGCCTTCACGATCTCTACCGCGGCTTGGCTAGAGGGCGTTGGCTGGCTTCCGCTGGATTGGGTCAACGGCCCCAGCGTATCGAGCCCCCGAACCGCGGCTTGGGTGAAACCGCCCGTGGGAACGCTTGCGGTGCGACTAGCGGAGACGTCCGTAGAGCCGGTAGATCCTGCCCGGCTGCCGGGTTCCGAGCTCTGGGTGAGGGCGCTAGCGAATTCAGCCTGGGCGCCTTGAGTGGCCGTTGCCTGTGGGGTCGCGGCCGTGGCGGTCTTTGGTGCCTGATCGGCTTGTCCTTGCGGCGCGGCAGTCAGCGTATTGGTTGTCTTCGCGCCGTCGGTCTGGCTGGTCAGGTCTTTGGGTGTGCTGCTGGACGCCTGTGTGGCGTTGTCCTGGGCGGGCCCCGCCAAGCCGGCTCGGATTGGCGCGTCCGCCTTATCAGCGATGGCTGTCCGGCCGCTCGATGGATCTCCGTTAAGGGGCTGAGAGTCGGCTGGAGCAGCGTTTCGCTTTGGCTCAGCATTGGCGCTAGCGGCCTGGGTGGCTGCCGCCTGGCCGTCCGCCGATGAAACCTGGGTGATCTGGGTATTTGCGGGCGTGGCCGTCGGCCGATCCGAGCTCGATGGCGATTGGCCATTTGATGCCGGGGTAGGCCCAGTCGTGGCGCCCTGGGTCGTGGCCTGGGTCGTGGCGCCCTGGGGTGTTGCGCGGTTGGCCGATTCGGCGTTTGGCGTGGCGGGAGTCGTCAAATCAGGGTTGCTGGCGGCGCTTAATGCCGCAGTGGTCGCCCCGCCGCCCAAATTCGCACTAGGTGTTGCCACAACCTGTCCCGGGGTAACGGTGACTTGTGCAGCGATTCCGTTGCCACCCGCGGGCTTTGGCGCGGCCGGTGCCGAGGCCGGGTTTTGTGTTTGATTGGCCGTGGGCGGTGCCGTTGTCGGCACGCTGGGTGCCTTACCGGAGGTGTCTCCGGTGCTGGGCAGGGCAGCCGCGGCATTGGTTTTGTTGGCCTGGCCATTGTTGCCGCCATTCGGCGCAACTGGAACCTGGATCGTACCCGATAGCACCGGCTCGGGGGTGCCCGTCCGGATATCGGCGATTTGTTCTTCGGCGGCTTGTGCGCCTTTGGGTGCCGTGGCGTCGTCGTCGTGCGTTGGGGTTGTATCCTGGGCACCGCGAGTGTCTGACGATTGGTCAGGTTTGTCCGAGCGGGTTGCCTGCGCGGTGTCCCGGTCCTCGGTCGTCTCGTAGGCTGGTGACTCGCCGGCGCCGGACACGTCGTCGGCGCGATCGTCGGTATCTCTCTCATAAGACTGGTCCTGCGGGCCACCGCCGGCAGTGCTAACTCGTTCCTCCGAGGCGGTGCGCCGGGGCGCGTCGCGCTCCGGCCGGTCCTCGGCCCGTAGCGGCAGGTCGGCCTGCTCAGATCGCTCGGCACTGTCGCGCAGCATGGCCTGGAAAATATCGCCAAAGCCGCTCTGCGCCTGCGTCCCTGCTGGTCGGTAGTTGGCCTTAACTGGTTGTATCGAAAGGGCTTCCATCCTGGTAGCCGTCCTTTATATCTCGGTTGCTCTGGCGTGACCTGCCGGGGCGTTTGTTAAGCGACTTCGACTTGATTCGCGATTTCCGGTGTTACTGGCACATTCGGCCATTCGCATGCGGCGATCACGGCGTCGAGGTTGGCCCAGTCTTCGCGAAGCGGCTCTAGCAGATCGATTGCCCGCGTGGCGATCCGGGGGTCGTTGTAGAGGTTGACCCGCAGAAAGAGGCCGAGGACGTGGCTGTAGACCTTGGACAAGCCGTCGGCGATCTCTCCGTCGCGCTTGATATCAACGTTCAGATACAAGGTCGTGACAATCTCCGTGGCCTTTTGAACGGCGCGGCAACGGGCCTCGATATTGTCGACTGCGATTGCCGCGATCGCGTCATGCATTGCCGCGATTGCCCGGTCATAGAGCAGGGTGGTCTCCCGGCCTGGGGATGCCAGGGCTGGGTCATCCAAGTAACTATGCGTTGCTGCGAGTGCCATCGGTTTTCTCTGCTTCTATCTAAGGAGGATAGCCGTGCTCTAATTCGCTATCGCTGCCTTACTGGAACAAACGCAGCAGGTTCTGCGGCAACTGATTGGCCTGCGCCAAGGTGGCGACGCCGGTCTGAATCAGGACCTGCTTGCTGGTGAAGGTCGTGATTTCAGCTGCGATGTCCAAATCCAGCAGGCCGCTTCGCGCGACTTCCGCGTTTTCAATGGCGGTTGACAGGTTAGCCGCCGCGAAACTCAGCCGGTTCTGTGCCGCACCGATATCGGAACGTGTCTGGTTCAGGATATCGATAGCGGACGAGACGGCGGCCGAGGCCGTATCGGCTAGCGCGGCCGTGGTGATGCTCAGCGAGCCACCCTGATCCGTGCCTAACACACCCAGTGTCGAGGCGCTGGCGGCGGACACCGCGAAGACCAGCGAGTCTTGCGTCTGGCTGCCGGAGCCAACCTTGAACGAGAAGCTCTGCGTGCTCGAGCCGGTGACGACAGAGGTTCCGAACAGAAGCGCGCCGACATCGACGGTGATCACACCAGAACTCGCACCGGCCGTGACGCCGAAGTCGGTGGTCAGTTCGCCGAGCTGGATGTCGACGCCGTTCGCGTTCGTGACGGCGACCTGGACGGTGTGGGTGGCGCCGTCTTCAAGATCCGTCGCCGTCACCGCGCCGGCGGCGGCCAACGCACCACCATCGACGCCCAGCCTGATGCCTGCCGCGTTCAGGAGGGTGATACCGGCACCACCCGAAAGGGTCAGCGAGAGGAGGCCGGTCGCCGCATCGTAATCCGTCGACGCCAACAGAGCCGTGATGGCATCGTTCAGCACGCCGCCGTTAAGGTCGTTAACGTAGGTGGTGGGAGTAGTCGGCGCTGTACTGACAATGCCGGCATCGCTCGCCGTGCCGGTCGTGATGTTGTCGGTATTCCGGTCGAAGTTCGCGTCGAGCGTGATCGTCACACCAAGGCTGTTGAAGTTAACGACGGCGGTCTCGGTCAGGGAAAGGTTCTGACCGATGCCGGTGACGCCATCGATGATCGGTGCGGCGTCGACGGTCTGACTTGATCCGTTGGTGAGATTGGTCACCGTCAGGAACTCGCCGCCGACCACGTTGGGCTGACTGGTGGCCAGCGACAAGGACCCGGCGGCGCTGTTCTCGGTGATGACGGTCGAGAACCCGTTGCCGGCTGTATTGGCCGTCAACTGTACGACGCCCGCGCCACCGTTAGCTGCGGTGACCGTGATGCCGACCACGTTGTTAACCGCCGTGATCAGGCCGGCCTCGATGGTTTCGGCGGTTTCACCGTTGGCCAGCACAGTGTAGTTAGCTGTATAAGTCTGACCAGCCGCGTTGTCGGTAACAGCAATCGTAAAGACCTCGCCGGCCAAAACACCACCACCAACGCCGATAGTAACCTCGCTGACCTGAGGAACAGCCGTCACATTGTCGAAGCTCAGGCGGAACGCCGAGTTGTCGGCGACAACCTGTGGATCGACCGAAATCGAGTAGCCGTTACCGGATGCGCCGAAGTTGGTGGCAGCGAACTGATTGGTGGCCGTACTGGCGCCGCCGGCGATGAGCTGCGAACCGTTGAATTCGGTGTCATCGGAAATACGCGTGATTTCCGATGACAGGGCCTGGAACTCGGAGTCGAGAACGCCGCGCTCAACGCTGGAGAACTGACCGGAAGAAGCCTGAACCGCCAGTTCTTTCATGCGGATCAAGATGTCCGCGACCGTCGACAGCGCGCCATCGGCGATCTGAAGCAGAGAGCCCGCCTGGTTGGCGTTCACGGTGGCCGTTCTCAAGGCGGCGACCTCGGCCCGCAAACGCGAACCAATCGCCAGCGAGGCGGCGTCGTCCTTTGCGGAATTGACCCGCGTACCGGACGACAGCTTGGTAACGGAGTCGGTTGCCTGTCTGTCCGAAATCTGCAGGTTGCGATGCGCGACGTTGGCCGCGAAATTGGAAATTACATTGAGAGCCATCTGATCATCTCCTACTTGGTAGCTGAGCTTGGCCATCCGCCAGGGCGATGCCCGGCAATCTGCCTGCAACGTGGTCCAACCACTGTCGCAAGCCGGCTGCGGTTACATCTCCTGGCTGTACGCCAAGATCAGTAGCTTTCTCCGGCTGCTGCTGCGCGGCGGCCTCGACGACATACCATGGCACCGTCACGCTGTGACGGAGGCTCGCCTGCACCAGTGCAGGGTCATACCTATCTCCATGGGTCGTTCTAAATGCCATAGTTCTTCTCTGTCTCTGGTTCTGACGTGTTCTACACAGCAACCGTCGTGCCAATTCGACGAAAAATTGACAAGCATTTGATATATCAGGGAAAATAATATGAGCACCCAGCGTATATCACGCCGGCGGCGGACCTGCGGGCAAATAGTGCTCGGCCGATTCCGGCAAAATGTGCCGCCTGGGCACACTATTGCCGGCAACGCTTTATCAGGGCCTTAGGCGTAAAAAACCCCGCGCAAGCTGGATGCCGCGCGGGGGAATATAGGAGGGTGGGCGGCCAGTAAGCCTGGCCGCCCGTATGTTTCGGACGTCTGGTTAGCTAGGCGGAGAGGGTGATCTGCGCTGGGACCACGTTATCTGTGTTCTCGGCCGGGTCACCATCGCTGGCCTTAGCCATTTCGTGCCAAGAGCGCCGTAACGGCTCGAGAAGCTGAATCACTTCGCGGGCAGCCTCGGCGCTGTTCTCCACATCGACGGCCAGCAGGCGCTTGAGCATAAAGCCATAGAGCTGGCTCAGGTTGGCTGCGATTTCGCCACCCTGCTCCATGTCCAGGGTTTCCCACAGGTGAGCGATGACCTCCGTTGCCTTCTGATTAGCCCGCCACCGCCGCTCGATGTCGTCATTCTGGATCGCATCGATCGCCTCGGTAAGCAAACTGGAAGCCCGGTCGTAAAGCATGGCAACAAGCCGCGCCGGCGATGCCGACATGAGCTGTTGCATCATATATTGTTGGGATACTCGTTTGTCCATTGTACTGCCTTCCTGGCGCGCGTTGGACGGTCTACATGACCGAGGGATTAACTACCCTGACTATTGAAGAGGGCGTCGAAGGACTGTGTGATGCTATCTTTCAGTGTGTTGGCGCGAGCCAAAGCGGACTCCAGATTGATGAACTGTTGCAGGAGCCGCTGCCGAACGATCTCCAGACGGGCGGTCATATCGTCGACGCGCTGCTGGTTTTGCGTATTCTGATCGGTCAGCGTCGAGACATTCGAGTCGATCAAGCCGGTAATTGGGGCGACCATGTCGTCGATCGCAAAATACAGCCGGGCGCCCAACCCCGTGGTGAAGTCCACCTGCACATTGGCGAGATCGGTCGATCCGCTGTAGAAGGTCTGCAAACCCTCGGCGCTGGTCAAACTGGTGGCCGTGATGGTTCTGCCGCTAACGGTTGCGCTGCCGTCCGCGGAGCCGGATGTCGAGCCGTTGATGTTGGCCGAGAAAACGCCATCTCCGGCATTCGTGATGTTCAGCCCCGCGATCACACCGCCCGTGTCGTTGGCGAAGGTGAGCTCCTCGCGGGTGTCGTGGAGGATCTCGATCTTGAACGTACTGCCGACGGCGATGACCGACGCGCTGACGTTCGGCACCGCAGCGGTGATAGCGCTCGCCAGCTCCTGCAGGTTGTCGGTGCTGTTGTAATTCACAGTCCCCAGGAGCACATTGGCGTTGTCGCGGACCTCGAAACTGCCCGTCGTAACGGTCAGATAGTTTTCCAGCGGTGCTGTTTGGGAGACGACCGTCGATGTCTCGCCAACCAAGCCGGTGCCCAGGTCGATGGTCAGCGAACCCGACCCGGCCAGGGTAGAGGCGAGCGTCGTGAACGACAGACTTGCGACCTGCACATCGCCGACGCCGTCGTTGACGTAGACGTCGACGGTATGGCCCGCGGCATCGTCCAGGTCTACAGCGGTGATATCGGTTAGGACGGCGCCGCCATCGACACGGAACTTGACTCCCGCCGCCAGGTCGAAATGGGCTTCGCCGCTTGCGTTACTGGTAACGCCCAGCGTCACGAGCCCGGTGGCTGCATTGTAGGCGCCGGCGGCAATCAACGCATCGACCGTGGCCTTGTTCAGACCGGTGTTGGGGGTTGTCACAGCGCCGCCTGTCAGGGTCGTATTGCTGTCCAGCGCGGAGACATCCAGGGTGCCATCTGAGATATTCGTCGCCCGGGCGAAGCCGGCGTCGCCGGACAGGGTGAATGTCGTGTTGAGGCTTGCGAAGCTCACATCGACCGTCTCGCCGGCGCCCAGATCGCTCCCGGCGGGGCTGACCACGGCATCGAGCAGGGCCGTGATATTGACGACCTCGCTGGTCCCGGCGGTCACGTTGAAGAGCGTCAGATCCTCGGTCCCACCATTGTAGCTGTACCGGTAGGCGTCCCCGGAGGTGACCTGGTTGCCAAACGCGATGTTGCTGATTCCCTGAGCCGCCGGGCCACCGGTCAGGGCCTCAACCGTCGAAACCAGGCCGCTGTTGGTGATGGTCTGGCTCTGGAACCGGTCGTCGAAATTGATATTCACCTTATAGCCGGCGGCATCGTAGCTCGTCCGGCCGGTGAATCCGATCAGGGAAACCCGTGGATCGGATGAGGAGAAGTCGAATGTGAACAGCCGGCGCACGTCTTCCGCATTGTTCAGCAAGGCTTCGTCGAGGATCGTGTCGTCGATCTTCAGCGTATTGGCGTCCAATGGATCGGTGACGTCGGCCTTGGGGACAATGGTGATGCCGATCTGACGCAGGACGCTGAAATCCTGATTGATGCCCGCGGTAATCTGAGCAAACTCGCTTGAGAGCCGCGACGTGGCGCTAACCAGTGTGGAGGTGCCGAACAGAACGCCTGTTTCCTCGGTGATTTGACCAGTCGCGGAGTCGACGAATGACTGCTCGTTCAAGTAGATCTTCAGATCATTGTAAGCGGTGACGAAATTCTGGATCGAGGTCTTCGCCGCGCCAAGGTCCCGATCGACGTCAAGTTTTACCGTCGTGCCCTCTTCGGCCTGGAACAGGGACAGGGTCACACCGGTAAAGAGGTCGCTAACCGTATTGCTGTTGCGCGTGATGACCAGATTGTTGTCGACCCCCAGGTCGCTGAGCAACCCATTGGTGTCGGTCAGTGAGATCGCGGCAGTGCTGGTATTGGTAATCACCAGGCGGGAACCGTCGCCATCGGTAAATACGCTCGCCGTCGTGCCTGCATCGAAGACGGCGTTGCCGCCGCCCGCCGTCGTGATGGCGGTGTTGATTTTGCCGACCAGCGACGTCAGCGTCTCACCGTTGACGTAGTTCACAAGCACCGTGTCCGCTCCAACGTTGATGTTGAAGCTACCGCCGGCTGTCGCTAGCGATGAGGACGCGTTGGCGATGAAATTCGATTCGAAGCGGTCGGGATCGAGCAGACCGTCGGCGGTGAACCGGGCGGTTTGCGCGGTCTGAATCTCGTTCGAGAACTGAGTGCCGCTCGAGACCACAAGATTCTCAAGTTCTTGAAGATCGATCGATGCCGCGGTCTCGGCGCCGTCGAAGGCCGTAAAAACAGTGAAGTCGACAGTCAGCGAATTGCCGCTACCATCGCTCAGGGTCACGGTCTTGGCGCCCGTCGAGGTCCCGTCGAAGGTGCCCGAGAAGGCACCGCTTGTGACCGTTATGGCGGCCGGCGTGCCCAGAGCCCCAAATGTTAGCGTGCCTGTCGTTATGCCCGAGATATCGCCGGTGCTGTCCGAGATGGTGATGGTGCTGTCCGTGATGACACCGGTACCGCCGGTGACGCTGGACGTATCCGCGTCGATCAGGATGTCCGTACCCTTGTCGAAGTTCTCGTCGAACTCGATGGTCGCGCCGAACGTGCTGAAGGTCGCGGTCTCCGTGGCGCCGGTGGCGATTGCCGTCGAGGTCAGGGTCGCGGTATCGGTAACGCCATCCCCGCGCGTCAGCGTAACCACCTTGGTGGCCTGGTCATAACTGACCAGGAAGGAGGCATCGCCTTGCGTGCCGTCGAAGAGAATCTTGGAGAAACCGTCGGACGTTGCGTCGATCTTGCTGGTCGCGTCGACTAGACCGTTACGGAAGGCGCCGGTGCCGTGGGTCGTGGAAATACCGAGGCCCGCGAGCACCGTGCCGCTGCCGGATTCGGTAAGGTTTACGCTCGTACCGGTCTCGTCACCGGTGACCACCAGAACGAACTGATTGGTAGAGGCCTGCACAATGCTCGCCGTCACCTTGGTGCCGTTGGTGCCGGTATTGGCATTGTTGATGCGGTCGCGGATGTCTTGCAGGGTATCGGCGGCCTGGACGATGATGGTCGCTTTGCCGCCGCTGCCACTGACCTCGAAGCTTCCGCTGAGGCTCAGGGCCGTGTTCTGGGCCGCGAAGGTATCGGTGGCGACTTTCTGCGCGGCGGCGACACGCAGAACCTCGATTGTATGGCTGCCGATGGCGGCGGCGTTGGTGGTGCTGGCGCCAATGAGATTTCCCGCGGCGCTCGGCAAATTGCCATCGGTCCGGCTGGTGCTGGCGAAAACCTGGGTTGCGGAAAAGACGTTGCTGGCATTGCCGATGCTGACCGCGCCGCGCAGGGTTGACAGGGCGTCACGAGCTCCGTTCAGCAACCCGCGCAACGTTTCGATGGCGTCGATCTTATCGGAATTACCGGTAATCCGCTGCTCGATGGTATCGATCGGGATCCGTCTGGCGGCGATAAGGTCTTCGACGACCTTCTGGAAGTCGATCCCCGAGCCAAGGCCCGAGAATGACGCCTTGCCATTGGCATCGACCGCAAGTGAACTAAGGTCTCCGATTTCCATCAAGCTTTCTCGTCAACTAGTGGACCCAGCATCGCGCGGGTCTTTGCATACAAAGCTCTGAGCCCTTCCGGGGGGAACTCCTGAAGGGTCTTGCCTGTCGATTCGTCGACAACAAGTCCAACGACCCGGTTGATGCTCTCGTCGTATCTCAGCTCCGCACGGATCTTCGGGACCGGCGGGGCCTTCGGTGCTGCCGAGGCTTTGACCGCGGTATCGACCGGAAGGTCTGTTCGCGGAGCCTTGGGTACGGTCGCGCCAAGAACCTTCTGGTTCGGCTGCGGCGGTTTCGGGACCGTCGTCGAGGCCGATGGCGCGGGAGCGGTCGGGACCACTATCCGGATTTCCATCATACTCTCCTGTGTCCACCTGGTGTCCTAATGCCTTGGTACGTACATTCCTGGTGCTATTTGGGCCTGGTGCTATTTGGGGCCTGGTGCTGTTAGAGGCCTAATACCGTTCGAGGGTGGAGAGGGGGATAAACCCCCTCTCCGGTCTCGTCTTCTTTTACTGGAACAACCGCAACAGGTTCTGGCCGAGCTGGTTGGCCTGGGCCAACGTCGACACGCCAGTCTGAAGCAGGATCTGCTTACTGGTGAACGTGGTGATTTCCGCGGCAATGTCCAAATCCAACAGACCGCTTCGGGCGGCTTCCTGGTTCTCGATAGCGGAGGCCAGGTTGTTGGCGGCAAACGTCAGCCTGTTCTGCGCCGCACCAATATCCGAACGCGTCTGGTTCAGCGTATTGATGGCGGCAGAGACAGCGGCCGACGCCGTATCGGCTAGCGCCGCGGTGGTGATACCAAGCGAACCACCCTGACTGGTGCCAAGAACGCCCAGCGCATTCGCACTGGCCGCGGACACCGAGAAGCTCAGGTCGTCGTAGGTCTCGGCGCCAGAGCCCACCTTGAACGAGAAGCTCGTGGTGCTCGAACCCTTCGCAACGTCGGCACCGAACAGAAGTTCGCCGACGTTGAAGTCGAGCGTACCAGCACTCGCACCAGCCGTGACACCGAAGGTGGCGGTTGCAACACCGATCTGGATGGTCGTGCCGTTGGCATTGTCGATGAAGATCTCGATTGTGTGTGAAGCAGCATCTTCAAGATCGGCCGTGGCTGCGCCTACAGCACCGGCACCACCACCGTCGACACCAAGCCTGATGCCGGCTGCTGACAGCGTGGTAATGCCAGCAGCACCGGCAGCCGTCAGCGAGAGCTGGCCGGTTGCCGGATCGTACACGGTCGAACCGAGAGCCAACAGAGCGGTAAGAACGTCGTTTAACACACCGCCGTCGGCATCGTTCACGTAGGAGAGAGCAGTTGTCGACGTACTGGTTAAGCTATCCGTGGCTGTACCAGTGGTGATGTTGTCGACCGTACGGTCGAAGTTGGCATCCACGGTTATGTCGACACCAAGACTAGCGAAAGAAATCTTGGCGGTTTCGGTTTGGATCAGGTTCTGACCAACGCCGGCACTTGCCACCCCATCAAGGGTCGACTTGATGTCGACGGTCTGGCTAGCGCCATCAGTCACATTGGTCAGCGAGAGGAACTCGCCGCCAACCACGTTGGCAGTGGTGGTGGCAAGCGCCAAGGTCCCGTTGGCGCTGTTTTCGGTGTTGACGGTCGAAAACCCGTTGCCGGCAGTGTCCGCCGTCAAGGTGACGACGCCACCACCGCCACTGCTAGCGGTGACTGTGTTGCCGACCACATTGTTAAGCGCCGTGATCAGGCCGTCCCGGACGACCGTAACGGCTTCACCGGTAGTTGCCACCGTGTAATTAGCTGTATAGGTCGCGCCGGCTGCATTATCGGTTATAGCGATTGTAAAGATTTCGCCGGCCACAACACCGCCGCCGATGGCGGCAGTGACTGTGCTGACCTGAGCAACGGCGGTCACGGTGTCGTAGCTCAGACGGAGCGCGTTGTTGTCGGCGACCTTTGTCGGATCGACGGAGATCGTGTAACCGTTACCGGCCGCTCCGAAGTTGGTGGCCGCATTCTGGACCGTCGCCGTGCTGGCGCCACCGGCGATCAGCGTCGTGCCGTTGAACTCCGTATCGTTGGAAATACGCGTAATTTCCTCGGACAGAGCCTGGAATTCCGAGTCAAGAACGCCACGCTCAACGCTGGAGAACTGACCGGAAGAAGCCTGCACCGCCAGCTCTTTCAGACGAATGAGAATGTCCGAAACCGTCGCCAACGCACCGTCGGCGATCTGCAGCAGGGAACCCGCCTGGTTAGTATTGACGCTCGCGGTCTTCAGAGCGGCAACCTCGGCCCGCAGACGCGAACCAATAGCCAGAGAGGCGGCATCGTCCTTGGCGGAATTGACCCGCGTACCGGACGACAGCTTGGCGATCGAGTCACTCGCGGCCGCATCCGTAATCCGCAGATTACGCTGTGCGACGTTGGCCGCGAAATTGGAGATTACATTAAGTGCCATTTTATCTTCTCCTACTTGGAAATTGAATTCGGCTACCTGCCAGGGAGGCGTCCTGCCTCCCGTTATCGGGACGGAGTCGTACTACCGGCCCGTTCTTACACTCGCAAAAGCCATGCCATGGGGTCGGTTCTTGGATATCAATGCCTTGCACAAGGCTATGACCTGGTACCCGGCAAATATTGCCGACTTTCTTGGCACAGCAGGTCACATATTGCCGCCCCGGCAATTAAGACCGGGTAAATCTTGCCCATTCTTCCGGGACGCTGATGTCTGCATCACCCCCCACCCTAACCCTCCCCCACAAGGGGGGGAGGGAACTTGGAGTGCGCTCAATAACTTCCCCCTCCCCCTTGATGGGGGAGGGCCGGGGTGGGGGTGACTCTCGCAAATGGCCAGCGCCCGGTCGCCCAGCCGTCCCACTTGCCGAAATCTCTACAGAATCCGCACGACTGCCTGCTTGCTGTAGAGGTTGAAGGCCAGGTACTCGTACGTCCAGGCATGGTCCCGCGCGGCTTCCTGAAAGGCCTTGAACTCGTCCTCGCGCCAATTCGGATTCAGCAGGTATTCGTCGAAGGCGATCACCGTGCCCGGAACGATGCGCTCGGCCAGATGCTCGAAAATCGTCTTGGTGGAGCTGTAAATGTCGCAATCCACGTTCATGAAGCGGATCGGGCCGGGGTGCTCGGCCGCGAAGCCGGGCAATGTGTCGGCGAAGAGGCCGACGTGCAGGCGCACGTTCGCCTCCACCTGCGGCAAACTGCCGCCGGTCGTGTAAAGACCCGGCGCGGACCCCTCCCAGGCTTCGGGTAGGCCCTGGAAGGAATCGAACCCGTGCACTTCCTGCGCAAGTCGCTCCGCCAGGAAGTTCAGAGAGGCACCGAAGCGGACTCCGAACTCGAGCACCAAGCCGTCGACTTGGGCGCTATCAAGGGCGTGCTGTAGCGTCTCGAAGGAATCCGAGAGCAACCGAGTCTCCGCGGCTCTGTTGCTCTTTATATAGGCCCAGCTATCGATCAGGTGGTCGGTTACGTCCGGGTGGCGGGTCAGGGCATCGATATGCCGGGCTGCGGCCTCGGCTTCGCCCCGCAGATCGCACGTT